>MU158620.1:0-3883 GCA_015711895.1 Candidatus Solincola tengchongensis
GGATTGCGTTCCCTGTACCTGGGGGGAGGCACCCCTTCCACCCTCTCCGGCCGCGAGGTGGGCGAGCTGGTGGCCCTGGTGAGCCGGCTCTTCGGGTTCCGCCGGGGAGCGGAGATAAGCGTGGAGGTGAACCCGGCCACCTGGGGGCCGGACGACTTCCGGGAGGTGAGGCTTGCCGGGGTGAACCGAGTGAGCATCGGGGCGCAGAGCATGGACGACGGTTGCCTGCGGCGCCTGGGGAGGCTACACGGCTGCGAGGAGATTTACAAGGCAGTGAGGGACGCCCGCCGCGCCGGCATCCCCTCCCTCTCCCTTGACCTCCTCTACGGCCTCCCAGTAGGCTGGGGCGGGCATCTGGCGGAGAACCTGGAAAAGGCGCTCGAGCTCTCCCCGCACCACCTGAGCCTCTACGCCCTCACCCTCCATCCCGGCACCCCACTGGAGGCGGCCGTGCGCCGGGGTGAGGCGCTCCTTCCGGACGAGGACGAGACGGCGGAGGAGTACCTCTCGGCGAGGGCCACCCTTACGGCAGCCGGGTACGTGCATTACGAGATTTCCAATTTCTCCCAGCCGGGGCACGAATGCCGGCACAACCTCGCCTACTGGAGGCGGGAGGAGTACCTGGGGGCCGGGGCGGGAGCCCATTCCCTGTGGCGTGGGTGCCGCCTTCGCAACACGGAGAGCGTACTCGGTTACCTCCGGGAACGCGGAAGGGGGCGGCTCCCGGTGGTGGAGCGCATCCGCGTGCCGGGAGAGGAGATCCGGGAGGAGAGGGTCATGCTCGGGCTGCGGACCTCCAAGGGGGTCCCGGAGCGCCTACTGGGAGGGCCCGGGAAGGCGGCGGAGATGGAGCGCCTCGGCCTGCTGCTTAAAAGAGGGGGGCGCGTGTACCTCACCCCGCGCGGGATGTTGCTCTCCAATGCGGTAATCGTCGAGCTCCTGTGCGCTTGACGGGCCATCATCGCTGCGGGTAACTTATTTATTGAGTAGCACTCAAAGGAGGAGAGTGCTAATGCTCGACAAGAGGCAGCAGAAGATACTGAAGGCGGTCGTCTACAAGTATATAATGACCGGGGTCCCGGTGGGCTCCAAGTCCCTGGCGGAGAGCCTTAACCTGGGCATCAGCCCGGCCACCATACGCAACGAGCTGAGCAAGCTGGAGGGGATGGGATACCTCTACCAGCCGCACGTCTCGGCCGGAAGGGTGCCCACGCCGCTGGGATACCGTTTCTACGTGGACTCCCTCATCGGCCGTACCCGCCTGAGGGAGGAGGAGAAGGAGGCCATCCTCACTCTTTTCTCCAGCAAGACCAAGGAACTCGAGGACCTCCTCCAGGAGACCACGAACCTCCTCTCCCGGCTGACCAGCACCGCGGCCATGGTCATCGCTCCCACCCTCCGACGCAACCTAATCAAACACATCGACCTGGTGAGGCTGGCCGGGGAGGCCATGCTCCTGGTGATCATCACCGACACCGGGAGGGTGGAGAAGAAGCTCCTGGACCTGGAGCCGCAGGAGCAGGAATTGGACCTGGAAGCGGTGCAGGGCTACCTGAACCGCCACCTGCAGGGCAAGGGCTCCGATGACCTGCGGGAGTTCCGCGTGGGCAAGGGGATGCGCGATCCCAGGGCAGTGCGGCTCGCGGAAAGGGTGGCGGAGGCCATAAGGGACATCCTCACCCAGGAGCAGTACGAGAAGATATACGTTGGCGGGACCACCAACCTGCTACGCTATCTGGATGAGGAAGGAAGGAGCCGCATAGAGAGCCTGCTCCGCCACTTCGAGGAGCACTACTTCCTCCTCAACCTCCTCGGTGAGGTCATCCGGGCAAAGGAGCTCACCGTGCGCATCGGTGACGAGAACGTCTTCAAGGAGCTGCAGTACTTCAGTCTGGTGGCCACGCCGTACGCGGTTGGCGAGGAGACCATGGGCACGGTGAGCGTCCTGGGGCCCACGCGCATGGACTACGCCAGGGTGATCCCCACCGTCGACTTCATCGCCAAATCCCTCAGCCGGACCCTGGAGATGCTGAGGGGTTGAGGGGGTGAAGTGCGGGTAGCATGAAGGACTATTACGCCGTTCTGGGAGTCTCCCGCCACGCGGACCAGGAGGAGATAAAGAGGGCCTACCGCAGGCTGGCCCGCCGCTACCACCCCGACGTGAACCGTGGCGACCGGGAGGCTGCGGAGCGCTTCAAGGAGATAAACGAGGCCTACGAGGTGCTCGGGGACCCTGCGAAGAGGAGGAGGTACGACCTCTACGGGGAGAGCGGCGGGATCCCCTCCGTCTTCGAGGGGGGGTTCGAGGGGTTCGGGGATCCCTTCAGCGACCTTTTCAACCTCTTCTTCGGGAGGGGTCGCACGCGCGCCGCGCACGCCCCGCGCCGGGGGAGCGACCTGGTGACGGTGGTGGAGATATCCCTTGAGGAAGCCTATCGGGGGGTGAAAAGGGTCGTGGAGGTCCCCCGCCGCCAGACCTGCGACTCCTGCGGCGGGACCGGCGTGGAGAGCGGATACGCCATGGACCTCTGTCCGGAGTGCGGCGGGGAGGGGAGGATCACCCACACGCGGCGCAGCGCCTTCGGCACCTTCACCTCCTCCACCACCTGCCGCCGCTGCGGCGGTATGGGAGAGATAAACACCCACCCCTGTACCCGCTGCGGTGGGGGTGGGGCGGTGGAGAGCCTGGATCCCGTGGAGGTGGAGATACCGGCGGGCATCGACGACGGGGACCGCATCCGCGTTCCGGGGAGAGGGGAGGCGGGCTACATGGGAGGCCCTCCCGGCGACCTCTACGTGGAGGTCCGCGTATCGGAGCACGAGTTCCTGGAACGTGATGGGCACGACCTGCGGGCGGTCGTCGAGTTGAGCATGGCCGAAGCCGCCCTGGGCACGGTGGTGGAGGTGCCCACGCTGGAAGGCACGGAAAGGCTCACCATTCCCGCGGGCAGCCAGCCGGGACAGGTCTTCAGGCTGCCGGGAAAGGGGATGCCCCGCCTGCATTCCCGCGGGAAGGGAGACCTCTACCTGGTCCTGGACGTCCAGGTCCCCCGCGACCTCACTGCGGAACAGAGGAGGCTCCTGGAGGAGTTCCAGAGGCTGGAAGCGGAGAAGCGCAGGGGGCAGGGCTGGCGGGAGCGCTTGAGAAAGGCGATGAGGCCGCAGCATTGACTATTGCCAGATTTTACCTTGAAGATCTCGCGGATAACGCGGACTGCGCCTTCCTTGAGGATGAGGAGCACCGTCATTCCCGCGTGCTGCGCCTGAGGCGCGGCGAGGAGGCCTTGATACTTGACGGCAGAGGGACTGTCTGCCGCGCCGTGGTGGCGGAAATAACTTCCAGCCGAACCAGGCTGGAGATCCTGGAACGCTATCGGGAGGAGGAGGAGAGGCCGCGTTTTTACCTCTTCCAGTCCACCCTTCCCTCCTCCCGGATGGAGGAGGCCCTGCGCCGCAGCGTGGAGCTGGGCGTGGCGGCGGTCATCCCCTTTATTTCGCTGCGTTCGCGCCCCATGCCGGATACCGGTAAGCTGGAGAGGTGGAGGAGAGTGGCGCGGGACGCGTCGCGAGTGGCCGGTAGGGCTTACCTGCCGCGGCTGGAGGCGCCCCTTGCCTGGGAGTGCCTCCTGGAACGCATAAACTCGTGCCCCGTCGCCCTCCTGGCCGACGAGCGGGGAGGCGTGCGCCCGGCGGAGGTCCTCGGAGGTGAGGAGGACGAGATTGCCTTTATCGTCGGCCCGGAAGGGGGGTTCCAAGGGACGGAGAGGGAGCAGCTGCTCGAGGCGGGAGCGGTCTCCGTTACCCTGGGGAAGTACAACCTGCGCGCCGAATCCGCCGGGGCGGTCATCCTGGCCGCGGCCAGGGCTTGCTCCGGCCACCGTGG
>MU158620.1:3964-5210 GCA_015711895.1 Candidatus Solincola tengchongensis
GAAAGGTCGGAGAAACTCCGGAAGAAGATGGGAAAGGTCGCCCTGTACTGCCTGGGGTGCAAGGTAAACCAGGCGGAGAACGAGGAACTGGCCATGAGCCTCGCGAGGCTCGGACACCGGCTGGTGAGGGAACCGGCCGTGGCCGACCTCTGCGTGGTCAACACCTGCACGGTGACCGCGGAGAGCGACCGCAAGTGCCGGAAGCTCATCCGCGGTCTGGCCCGCAGGGGAGCCAGCGGCATCGTGGTCGCCGGCTGCTACGCGGAGACGGAGCCGGAGGCCCTGTCCCGGCTGCCTGGCGTCCAGGCCCTGATCCCCAACCGTGAGAAGGGGGATTGGGTGGAGAGGATCCATGCCATGCTCCCGCCTCCGGGAGAGCCGGATGCCCACCATGCTGGCCGTTCCCGGGGTTTCATCAAGGTACAGGACGGGTGCCAGAGGAAGTGCTCATATTGCGTGGTCCCCCTCGCCCGCGGACCGGAGCGTTCCCGGCCGGCGGGCGAGGTCCTGGAGGTCGCCTCACGCCTGCTGGAAAGGGGATGCCGCGAGCTGGTGTTGAGCGGGGTCAATCTGGGAAGATATGGAAAGGATGGCGAATACGACCTCGGGGACCTGGTGAGGGATGTCCTCGGCCTGGGGCGCGCTTTCCGGGTGCGCCTGAGCTCCATCGAGCTCGAGGACCTGCGTCCGGAGTGGCTCGAGGAGTGGTCAAGGGAACCCCGGGTCTGTCCCCACCTGCACATCCCGCTGCAGAGCGGCGACGACCGCATCCTGCAGGACATGGGCCGGGGATACGACTCCTCGCGTTTCCTGGCCCTAGCGGAGGCGTTGCGCCGGCTGTGGCCCGCCGCGGCACTGACCACGAGGGGGGTAGTCGGGTACCCGGGCGAGGACGGGGCAGCCTTCCGGCGCACGGTGGAGGTGCTGGAGCGCGCGGGCGTATCCAGGGTTCACGTCTTCCGCTTCTCCCCCCGCCCCGGCACCCGAGCCTGGGGGAGGAGGGGCGAGGTGGACGTCGCGGAGGCGGAGAGGAGGTCGGAGTTTTTGCGCGCGCTGGCCGAGAGGTGGCGTCTGGACCACATCCGGCGCCACATTGGTGAGGAACGAACCCTCCTGGTGGAGGGGGAGTGCCGCCGCGGAGGGGAAAAGGTGGCCTCGGGCACCACGGAGGATTACATAAAGGCCGTCCTGCACGGAGACGGCGGCCGTTTGTCGCCCGGCTCCCTCGTGCGGGTGAGGCTGGAGG
>JACVJH010000206.1 GCA_015711895.1 Candidatus Solincola tengchongensis
ACCTCCTCGTCCCGGAACTCCCTCTCCTTGCGGTCGAAAAGGCACAGGCATCCTACGAAATCTGTGCCCAGGACCACCGGATGGCTCAGCATGGACCTCCAGCCGTAAGCATTCACCTCGGGAAGGACCTCCTGCAGGCGGCGGAGCCTTTCTTCCTCCCCTGCGAGGGAGCCCCTCCACCAGAGGACGGCATTCTCGAGGTCCTCCCGGCTCATCTCGACCACCGAAGGCTTGTAGTCGTCGACTACCCCATGGAAAAAGGCGAGTCTGTAGGAGTCACCGGCTCGCCGCCAGTAGTGCGCCACGGCACAGTCAAGCACCTCGCGGCTTGCCGCGGTGATCCTTTCCATGTTGCGCAGGGGGTCTGTTTCCAGGTTCAGCAGGCAGTGGTTTATCAGCCCAATCCGCTCTTCCGCCTCCCTCCGCCTCTTCTCCCGCTCCATGGCTTCCAGGGCGAAGGAGATGTCGGCTGCGAGGCGTTCCATTATTTCCATTTCCTCGGGGCCGAAATAGCCGGGAAGCTCGGAATAGACGTTTATCGCCCCCACGACCTTTCCCTCGCAGAGGAGCGGGAAGGCGCCCGAGGAACGGAGACCGGCCTCCAGGAGCCTCTCCCGCCAAGGTTCCATCCGGGCGTCTGCCACAACGTCGTAACATACCTGGGGCGTTCCCTCCACTACGGCCCTACCCGTGGGGCCGAGGCCCAGGGGGGAATCGTCGGCGCGAACCGATACCTTTCCCACGTAACCGGTAGAATCCCCGGCCACGGCCACGGGTTCCACGGCCGAACTGGAGCGGTCGAGCTGCCCTACCCAGACCATCCGGAAGAGTCCTCTATCCACCAATATGTTACAGACCTCTTGGAGCAGCGGCTCTTTTTCCTGGAAGCGCGCGATGGCCCGGTTGACCTCCGAGAGGACGGCGTAGAGCAGCCCCAATCTCTCCACCCTCTCCAGCGTGCGGTCGCGCTCCTCCGCCTGTTCCTGCAGGGCCACCGCCATGCGGTTGAAGGATTCCGCCAGGAGCCCTATCTCCCCCACGGCCCCTGATCGTCCCGCCCTCACGGAGAGATTCCCCCTTTCCAGCTCCCCGGCCGCCCACCGTAAATTCTGGATGGGCTTGAGGATGAACATCCCTCCCAACGCATAGGCAAGGAGTATGACCACGGCGGCGATAATCGACAGGATGGCGAGGTTCATGACCAAAGCCCGGTTCGCCGGACCGTATATCATCCCCTCCGGGAATCCCGCGCAGATGTAGACCTTTCCCGCTTCTTCTCCCGGGGTTATGGACCTGTGCACGTACAAACGCCGCACCCCGTCCAGTCCTTCCACACTCACCGAGCCGCTGCCCGGTCCCTCGAGCATGGCCTTCATCACCGGCGCCTCCGGGACCGTGGTCCCCACGTACCCTTCCCCCTCCGGGTAGCGCATGAGCACGGTTCCCTTCTCATCCGCGAGCATTAGGACCGAGCCCTCGGGCAGGGGAAAGGAGGCAGCGATATCACCCAGCCAACCAAGGTCCCAGGAAGCTACCACGAGGAAATCCACCTCTTTCCTCTCGTCCAGGACGGGCAAGGCGAGGGGCAACAGTGGTTTGCCGGTGATGCGCCCGATTGTATAATCGCCGATGGAAAACTCCTTGCCCCGTACGGCACGCTGGAAGAAAGAGCGATCGGAAAGGTTGAGTGGACCCTGGTAGGGGACGGCGCTGGCCAGCACATAACCTTCGGCATCAATGACGATTATATTAACCAGATTGTGTGTGTTGGCGAGAAATTCCTTGAACAAGGATGTTGATTCCTCCCACTTCTTTCCTTTTACCTCAGGGGTCGAGGAGAGGAACATCAGCATCCGGCGAGTGTCATCTAAACGCCGAAAATACTCCGTAGCCATGTTTTCCGAAAGACGGAAAGCCTCTCCGCGGGCGGCATCTACGGCATCTTTTCTCCGCTCCAGAGAAAACAGGAATTGTAGTAAAAAAACTGGCAGAAAAGCCACGATGACTATAGCCAGAATTCGAGAGCGGAGCCCCGCGAACGGCCGGCGCATGACGATCACTCTTCATTCATTCCACACCACTTAATTTATTATACCCTTTCGGCTGCCGGACGCTGTGTCTTAACGGAGGCGAACAATCCTATAAATCAGCGTTTTTCTGTCGGGATCACGCGTGTTTCCAACTTTTGGCATCCCTACGCTGTTGTCGGAGTTATGTCCGCCTGGCCGCATTAAACGCCGCGGAAGGGGAGGGAAAAAGAAGAGACCGCCCCGGGCGAAAGGCGGTCTCTTTTGGGGTGGCGGAGCGCTCCGCCGACTGGGGGATGTCTCTAAACCCCGGCCAGGGAAAACAACAGGGCAAAGACGCATACCAAGCAATAAAATCCGGCCAGGGCCAGAAGGAGCGGCTTGACGTAAGGGCGTTCGCGGAAAATCCCTATCGCCAGCAAAGCCCCCAGCACCAAGACTATCGCCGCCGAGAGGACGATGAGGAACCTCGCCGCCGTCATATCCAACTCCTCACTTATATTTACCTTCCATCATGTCGGCGATGTCCGAGGCGCATGCGTTGGATGCCCGCAGTCCATTGACCATATCCTGGAGTGCGGCCAGGGTGCGGTTGATGTACTGAAGGGTTATGGCCGTTTTGCCTCCCACCTCTGCCAGGGGAGACTTCGAAGAGGCGATGCGGAAACCGAGGGAACCCACGCCCAGGTTGTTCCGGTCCAGAAGGTCAGCCGTTGTCCCCTGCAGCTCGTTCGCCTTCCGGACCAGGTCGTTCATCTCCGAGACCACCTCCACCAGGGCCTGGAGGTCGGCGAGCATGGCCTCCGTCTTTTCCGCCATCTCCTCGGTGGGTCTAAAGGCGGGGAGTATATCCCTCACTCCTCTCTCCTGTGCTCGCACCTCATCAAGCAATCCCGCCTGTTTCTCGCCCATGCCTCTCTGGACCCCGATGACCTTGAGGAGCGTCCCTCCAGTCGCCGCGAGGCTGATCGCCACCGTCAGGCCGAGCAGGAATTTCAATGCCTTCAACGCCCTCCCCCCTCACCGTCCGCCCAAAAGCTTCCCTATCCCCTCCAGGAGTCCGGACACCGGGTTCCCCGAGACCTGCTCGATGACCCTCAACAACTCCGGATTCAACAATGTGTTTCCCGGAGAACCGACTTGAGCCGGGAGAGGCGCGGGCATTCCCGACTTGGCGCCCGCAGTGTGTTCGCTGTGGGGAACGAACTCGGAGAGGCGGGACATGATGCCTCCGCGCATGTAAGCTTTTGCTTTAGCGCTTTTAGGCTGTATCCTGGCCAGGTATCCCAGGGTCTCGTCGAAGAGTACGGAGATGGTGGAGGCTAGGCTCACCATCCCGGAGGAACCATCCGCCACCCCCTGGGTCAGGGCTACCGAATCCCGCATAGCGGCGAGGAGCGAGGCGGAGATGGGTTCCAGCCCTCGGGCTAGGTTCAGGGTCATATGCAGTTTCCCTTCCAATATGCCGAGGGATTCGTTGGTCTCCTCGAGGAGGGGCTTCTGACCGGACATGGCCGCGTTGAGTTCGTCCACCACGTCCATTTGCCGGTGCAGCAGCTCGTTGGTCTTCCCCACCAGTTCCAGTTTCTCGTTCAACGCGCTGACGTTCTCCCTTACCTCCCCCATTATCCCGCCCATTTCCTGCATCCCGTGCAAGCTCTCGTCCACCATGTTGAAGATGTTGTAACGGCGGTTAAAGCTCTCCAGGGCCCCGCTGGTGGCCAGGGCATAGGAAACGGTGACCACACCCGCGAGGATCAGCCCCAATGCTCCGGTAATGGCCAATTTCCGCAACATAATCATCGCTCTCCTCTCCTCAGGGCAGGTTGGGTAGGGCATAGGTGAAGAAGAGGCGGTAGGATACCGAGTTTGCCAGCTTCTCCCTCAGGGCGGCCATCTCCCCGGCGATGGCCCGGTTGGTCTGGTTTATCCTGTCCAGGATGTCCAAAGAGGATGCGGAGGCATAATTACCATCGTCAACAGCCGCTGAGAGCTGGCGGAGGTAGGGGTCCAACTCCGCGAGAGCGGCGGAAAGACGGTCGGTATGCTCCCGGACCAGGGCCAGAACCTGGTTGTTGTTCTCGATGGTCTCCACCATGGCCTCCAGGCCCTGCTTCATCTCCCTCATGGCCTGAAGGGTATCCGTTATATAGCTTCCGACCACACCGGCCTTCTCGTTGAGTTCCACGGTTGGCTGGAGGGACTCACGCATCCCATCATTCAGCTGGTTGGAACGGACCACCAGATCCCGTACCCTCTCCACTTTGGAGTCAACGTTGCGGGCCACGCCCAGAGTGGCCGCCGTCCCCCCGGCGAGGACCACGGAGACCGTGGCGCACATGGCCCATATCCCCAAGCTGAACAGTTTGGCGAGCAGCTTCTTCATTCCCCTCCCCCCTCAAGGCAAAGCGGGCGTGCCTTGGTTGTTCTCCTGGGCCAGCCGGTACATCTCCTCCACCTTCTGGAGCTGGCCGGTGGCGGCCCCCATAATCCCGGAAAGGAGGCTCCCCACCTCCCCCATCACCGCCACCACTTGGGCCATGTACAGGGAGATCTGTTCAACCATGGCGAGGTTGGATAGGACGACACCGTCAATTTCCCGGTTGAGCGCCAACATGGCGTCGTTCATGGCCCGTATCTCCTCCGCGTCGGAGACTATGCCCCTCGCCACCTCGTTGGCCTCCCGGATACCGCCCATGATCCCGTCGAATATCCCGGACATATCGACGAGGTTGCTCCCCTTTTCCCCCATGGATTCCTCCAACTCCACGGCGCGGGAAAGCATCCTCTCGTTCTCCGAGAGCCGGGAGTCCAGCCCTTTGAGCTCAGCCAGCATGAGCAGGGTGTTGAGCATGAAGCCCACCAGGCCAACCACACCCGCCAGCTTTACCGCTTTGAGCAGCTTCGCCTTCACTTGCCCCCCTCACATATTGCGCATGATCTCCAGCGCGCGGTCCATCTTCCCGTTTATCTCCCGGTTGACGCCCTCGAAGGCCCTGAGGTTGCCGTACAACAGGCGCACGAGCTCCAGGGTCCTGCCCGCTATTCCCATCTGATCTTCCGTCCCCTCCTTGAGTCCCAATTCCACGCTCAGGACCTCCTGCGCGATGGACAGAATGATGGAGACCTGTTGCCTCTGACGTCCGACCATATCCGCCAGCTCTCGGGATGTTCCCACCTGCTCCTGCGTCTTTTCGCTAAGGAGTCCCAGAAGCATCTTGGATTCCTCCAGGCCCCCTTCCTTCACGTCCATCACCGCAAGGGTCTCCACCACTTCCCCGGTGCCCTGATTCAGGCCCTCCACCTCCTGGTTTATCTTCTTCAGCTGCCCGGTGAGGTTATATTTTTCAAGCTTATCCTTGGCCGAACAGCCGCCCCCGAAAAGCGGCAGGAGAATCAATACGGCCACCAAGCCCACGGTTATTGTCCCACTCAGGATATGAACCGTGAGGGTTCTCCTTTTTCGGCATCTCCAGGAAAAGACCATGTCTAACCCCCTCTTTCTCTGAACATGAATACGGACGAGTCACCAATTCCCCTCTCTTCAAAATCCCTGCTCCACATGCGTTTCCCAATACGAAAAATCACTCGTCCTTAAAAGGCCGGAATCCATTCGACCGCGCCGAGAGGCATGCCCAAGCACGGAGGCAATTTCTGACCGAGGCAATTTCTAAGAGAAATTATCAAAGGGCCGTTTCGGAGCCCTCCGGGACCAGTACCGTTCTATGCCCCGGGAACGCCGCTCCTTCAAGGCCTTCCCTCAAGGCTCGTCATGGTCTACCCATGCACCGGGATCGGCGCAGATCTCCTTGGATGATATTGGCATGTCATCTCCCCACCGCCTCTCCCGCACTTGATTCAACGCGCCTCGTGGTTTGAGCATGGGCATCGAATCCTTTCCCTCACAGCGCTCTTTTCCGACACCCGATTCCCTTCCTTCGCCCGAGAAAGGTCTCCGCTCACGGCATGGGGGATTCGAGGAGGAGAATCGTATCTACCGAATGGAAGGCGAGCAGGTGCCCGTGCGAAAGGGGCTTCCGAGGGATTTAGCGTATGGAGGTGAAGGTAGATGACCGGTAGAAAGACTATCATGGCGGTTTTGTGTATCGTCCTTTCCGCCGTATTTTTCCTTGCCGTTACCGGGACATGCCTCGGGGGCGGGGCGCTCCAGGACACGCCTTTGGGCCGGTCTCTCGCCCGGCTGGACAACGGGACGGGAGGGGTTTCCTGGAACGGGAGCGGTTCCGCGGAAGGCACCTTCTCGGGCAACGGCTCTTCCGTGGGAGGCTCGGTGTCCTGGGAAAGCTCGGGAAGCACTTCGCTGAACTCTCCGAGCATACCCTCGAGCGGAGCACCGCAGCTTCCCGTCCCCGACGCGCCCCAGCTCCCTGTACCTCTTCCCGGCGATACCACCCAGCCGCCTTCCCTTCCCTTACCCGAGCCGGGTAACGCACCGGGCCTCCCCGGACTTCCGGGTCCTGACTCGCTGGAGGGGGTTCTTGACCCCTCTAACCTTTCCGGATTACTTCCGGATGCGGGAGGCATGCCCTCCCCGGGGATGCTTCCCGGAGTTCTGGATCCCACCGCATTTCCGGGGCTGGAAGACCTGCCGGGAGTGGACGAACTAATCTCCAATCTTCCCGCTCCGCCTGCCGGGCCAGGGACTCCATCCTTGCCGTCTCCGGACTTCAAGCCGGAGGACCTTCTCAAGATCGTGGAAAAGAGCGACCGCATCCTGGTCCTCGTCTCCCTCGACGACCTCCTACAGGCCAGGCTGGGACTGGGCAAGGACCTGAAAACAGCCCCCTTGTTGGAGTGGCAGTTTATCCTCTTCAAGGCCCTGGCGGCGGAAGGCAAACTGGGTGTGAGAAAAGTGAGTGACGACGCTTTCCTTGTACCCCTCGAGTTGTACCTCAAATACTGGGCGGGTGACCAGGGATGGCAGGAGATATTCAACCTGCTGCTGCCCCTGGAGATCAGCTTTCCCGGAGCGGGGATGCTGCCGGATGGAATGCAGGACCTTCTGGACAACCTGTACGAATACCTGCTCAAGCCTATCCTCCCCTTGCTCCCTATATATCAACCGGCGGAAGAACCGCCCGCCGTCGAGCCTCCCGCGCCCGAAGAGGAGGCCCCTTCCGTGGAGGTAGGCGGTGTGGTTGTCGCCAATCCGCAACAGGAGACAGGAGGCCTGGGCGACCATCTTCCCTTCACCGGAGCCGAGCTCGGCCTGTTGCTGGCCATAATCATTGCCCTCTCCACAGCAGGCCTCCTACTTGGCCGCCTTGAGAGGAGATACAAGAACAAGACGGGTGAACTCTAAGGGCTTAACGGGGCCGGAGAAAATCAAGACGGCCTCCGCCCAAGCTCGGCGTTCTTAAGGGCGGGGGCCGTTTCAATGCCTATTTTCAATGCCTATTTTCATGGGGCCGGGCTGCCCTGGATTCCCACCGGAAACAAGCCCGACAGAATGATCTCCATGGTGTCGGGCAACGGTCCCATGACCTCGTTCAGCTTATGAAAGGAAACGGTGGGTTCTACGGCGCTCGTCCCTCCTCCGCCCTCCAAGGCTTCAGGCGGTATAGCAAACGCGCTTGCCGGTGGGATCGCCGCCTGCGATCCAGATGGGGATTCAAGGCCTTCCGCCACAAGGCCCAGGGGCAAGGCCATAAGTGACGCCTCCGCTCCGGAACCCGCCTGCAGTACCGCTCCTTCAACGGCATGGGTGACGTCCACAGCCGCTTCCACTGCCTGGTCCCCCAATGCCCTCAGCCCGTCCCAGGGCATACCGGCGGGTGGGAAGAAGCACCATAACACATCCTGGGGCAATCCCAGGGAGACTAAAGCCCTCTCCGAGACCCCCAGGAGGCACGTCCACAGGTTTTCCGCCGTAGTCAGCGCCGTATCCAGCAGGTTCCCGCTTCCCCGCACGATCGCTCGCAACACTTCCCCGCTCCCTGCCACCACTCCCCGCCAAGTCAAACCCGTGATCTCGAAGAGGCAGGAAAGCGATCCCGCAAGGTCTTCGGATCCCGTCATTCTCACCGTCCCGCTGTCCCCTTCAACGAGCCCATTTGGCTCTGCCACTCGCTCGCATTCCCGGTCCATCACCCGCACGCACGGGTTTTCAACCCTCTTGCGACCTTCATCCTCACCGTACCCTACCGTGCCTAGGAACCCGGAACCCACAACGGCGCAAACCAGTAAGAAAATTACCATAATATTCCATATGGCGTTTCCAGCTCCTGCGATGCCGCCCAGATTGGCGACCCCTCCCCAGCGGAAGCAGCGCGAAAGCGAACTTCCCGAGGAACGCAACTTCCCTTTCAGATTCCCCAGGTACGCGACCAGGGCGGCCCACCAGCCACCTTCCCGGGTCCCAGCAAGTTCCTTCCTCAACTGCGACTTGGCGCGGTGGAGTAGGCTCTCCACGGCTTTCTCGGTGAGCCCGAGGTCCGAGGCTATCTCCCGGTAGGACATCCCCTGGTACTCGCGCATGACGAGAGCGCGAGCATAATGCCGGGGAAGCCTCGACATCGCCGTCCTCACGTCATGGCAGACCTCGCTGGAAAGGTAGCATTCCTCCGGGTCGAGGATCTTGCAGCCCAGGTAGCCATGGTCACCATCGTACGCGTTGGGGACCTCCTCCTCCGTCCACAGCCTCACCCTCACCGTTCCGTTGTTCTTGCGGAAGTGGTCGATGAGGAGGTTCTGGGCCACGCGGTAGACGAGGTTGCGGGCGTAGCCATCCCCGTCTATATCTTTTCCGCTACGGAGCAACCGGAGAAAGACCTCCTGGGACAGGTCCTCCGCTGTTCCCTCGTCGAGCCCCTTTCTCACGAAGAAGCCGAAAAGCTGGTG
>MU158621.1:0-2087 GCA_015711895.1 Candidatus Solincola tengchongensis
CGGGTCGGACCCCTCCGCGCCGCTTCCGCTCGGAGAAATGTCGTTCACCCGACCCGCATCGACCGTGCATGAGGGCCGGTTCGCCACCGGGAAGCACTATCTCGATATGCGCCCCTTGGGGGAGGAAACGGAGGAAGAGAGGCCGGAGCGGGTTCGTGTCGCCTCTCTGGCGTAAAGCCTGTTTGACGATCGAACACGGAATCATCTTGAGGGAGTGAGGGCAAGCACCCCGGGTCAAATCTTGCCCTTCCTTCCTCGGGTTGCTATACGGGAGAGGAATCCGACGGTTCTTGCCCCTCTCCGTGAGATGTAATGGAGCCCTTCATCTTCAAGCGTGGGGTTTTGTATAGGATTGTGGGTTTTTCTCGCCGCACCCGGCTCCCGTTAACAACCCGCACGCCGAGCGGGGCGAGCCGAGATCGCGGCCCTCGCCCGGACCTTATACCCCGCGTTTTCCCCTCTTCCATCGGGCCTCTCGTAACGGATGTAAGGGCGCGCTCGAGACCTTCCGGGATGGCGGTTCCAGGGATGACGGCGCGCTTTTCCCGGGCCGGGGCTCATTCGACCTCGGTCACGCAGCTTATGGTGTTGGTGGTGGGCAGGGCCTCGGCTCCCCCGTACTTCAGCCCGGCGGTGATGACCACCGCCTCCCCCGCCTCCGTGTACCCCTCACGGCGTGCCAGGGCCCTCGCCGCGGCGAAGACCTCCTCCACGCTTCCCTTGACCTCCAGAAGGCGGGGTTGAACGCCCCAGTAGAGGGCCAGGCGGCGGGCCACCCGGATGTCGGGAGTGGGGGCGAGGATGGGCTGGCGGGGGCGGAAACGGCTCATCTGGCGGGCGGTGAAACCGGACTCCGTAGGGGCGACGATGACCGCGGCACCCACCTGGAGTGCCAGCTCGCAGGCGGCCATGCACACCGCCTCCACCGTGCCGGAGCCTATCCAGCCCCGCCGCTCCTGAAGCCACGCGCCGTAGGGCAGCTCCTCCTCCGCTTTGCCCACGATGCGCATCATGGTCTCCACCGCGCGGAGTGGATGCTTGCCCACCGCCGTCTCCCCGGAGAGCATCACCGCGTCGGTGCCGTCAAAGACCGCGTTGGCCACATCGGTGACCTCGGCGCGGGTGGGGGTGGGAGAATCGATCATGCTCTGCAGCATCTGGGTGGCGGTTATGGAGGGTTTTCCATGTCGCGCGGCAGCCCTTATTATGCGCTTTTGCAGGAGGGGGACGTCCTCGAGGGGCATCTCCACGCCGAGGTCGCCGCGGGCCACCATCACCCCGTCGGCGGCGTCCACGATCTCCTCCAGGTTCTCCACCGCCTCCCTCTTCTCTATCTTGGCCACTACCGGTAGCTCACCGCCCAGGTCCCCCAAAGCGCGGCGCAAGGCCTCCACGTCCTTAGCGGAACGCACGAAGGAGAGGGCCACCCAGTCAACCCCGAGCTCAAGGCCAAGGCGCAGGTCGTAGAGGTCCTTCTCGGTGAGAGATGGGAGGGGTAGCTCCACGCCCGGAATGTTCATCCCTTTGCGGGAGCTCAAGGTGCCCCCCTTGAGGACCCGGCAGGCGACCTCCTCGCCGGCCACCTCCTCCACCCGCAGCACGATGGCCCCATCGTCGAGGAGGATGGCATCCCCGGGTTTGAGCGCCGACGGGAGCCAGGGGAGACCCACGCTCACGCCCTCCTCGTCACCCGGCCGGGTACGGGTGGTGAGCCGGAAGGTCCCCCCCTCCCGGAGGACGACCGACCCCTCTCCAAAATCGCCTATGCGCAGCTTGGGCCCCTGGAGGTCCAGGATGACGGCCACATCTTTCCCTGCCATCCGCGAGGCCTCCCTCACTGCCAGGACCTCCTCCCTGAGGACCTCATGGTCGGCATGGGAGGCGTTGAGGCGCGCCGCGTCCATACCCGCCTCCATCATACGCATGAGAGTCTCCACGTCCCGGCAAGCCGGGCCCACGGTGACCACTATCTTGGTCTTGTACTCCCGCCTCATGCTCTCCACCTCGTGGATGTGGGGTTGACCAGCGTAAACCCTCCACCGCCTCACTATATGGACGGCTCCCGCCCGCGCTCACCGCAAGGGGCG
>MU158621.1:2097-6186 GCA_015711895.1 Candidatus Solincola tengchongensis
ATACTTAAGAACCGCGCCTGTGGCCGCCCCATATCCATGGACCCGCCGGGAACGGAGACGGCGGACAGGGCAGCAACCCAGGACGCCCCGTCCTCCCTGTGATGTCCGCCGCGACAAAGACCGCCGAGCGCGTCAATCCAGGCTCAGTCGATAGATTCCGCCGGCCTCCCACCACAATATCTCATCCGCATCCTCCCTCCAGGCCAGCGGCACACCGGGAGCCGCTGCCTGAGGATAACGCACGATGACCCCGCGGCGGATGTCCAGTATCTCCAGGCCTTTGAGCCCCGGGTAGGCCAGGCGCGTTCCCCCTCTTTCCGGGCGAAAGAGCCGCGAAGAGAAGTCCGCCTCCAGCCCGTCCGTGGAAAACCTCTTCTTCTCCTCCCCAGACGGCCTCACCTCGAACCACACGGCTCGCGTCTCCCCGCCACGGGTATACGGGGCGACGTAGAGGAAAGCGCCGGTTTCCGGCCACCAGAGGTAGCGCGCCTCCTCTGCGCAAACGTAGCGGTCCACCCAGGCCCCGCTGCGGACGTTCGCTTCCTGGAGCATTGTCTTCGCACCTTCCCCGGCCACCGAACCGTCCGTCGGAACCACGCAGACAAGGCACGTGCTCGTGGGGTCCCAGGCCGCGGGTTCCTCACCCGGACCGAGCGCCAACGGCTCCTCGCTTTCATCCAGACGCGCCACCATGAACTCCTCTCCCCCGCCCTTCCCGGCGGTGGACTTGTAAAGGACCCGCCTGCCGTCGGGGGAGGGCAGGGGGTCTTCGTCGTATCCCGGTCCCGCCGCCACCTCGACCACTTCCGGAGGTTGGTGTTCGAGGTTCAGGGCCAGGATGTCCCCGCCGTCCTCGAAGACCAGGAACATCCCGTATCCCGCCCAGTGCGCACGGTCCCCCCGGACCTTCCTCCTCCATACTTCCCGGCACCCTTCCTCCAGGTCCAGTACCAGGAGCTCGCCGGTGGGCTCCCCGCCACGGACCACGGCTGCCAGGTATCGCCCGTCCATGGAGGCCTCCATCCAGATAAGCTCCCCGTCGACAGGGAGGAGGAGCTCGCCCCGGCCCTCCCTCTCCTCAACCGGTGTTCGTGGGGCCGCCACCATCCCCGAGAAGAGGTTCAGTAGATAATAGCTCAGCCCCACCAGGATGAAGCAGGAGGCCAGCATGACGAGAATGATGGTCAGGAATCGCCTGGAGATCTCGCCACCTCCCCCGCTCTTCGCCCCTGAGCCCCGTCCTTTTACCTTTTACCTTTTACCTTTTACCTTTTTCCTTTTTCCTATTACCCTTTACCCTTTATCCTTTATCCTTTATCCCTTATGCCTTATGCCTTGTGCCTTGTGTTTTATTAATCTTTATGCTTTATGCCTTGTCTTCCCACCCGGCCCTTCGTATCTTATCCTCCGTCTTCCATTCTTTGTTCCTTATCCTCTCCCCTTTTACCTTCCTCAATCCTCCTTGACCCCCGACCCCCGCTTCCTGTCCCCGGTATCCTTCGTCCTCCGACCCTTGTCCCTCGCCGCTGACCTACCGCCTATCGCCTGTTGTATCCCGCTCCTTGTCCATATCCATCGACCGGTCCGTCCTTCCGGCAGCGTGCGCCGGATTATCGTCTGTGGTCCCGCTGACGAGATACCGGAAAACCCGACGGCCATCCCCGGAAACAGCCACGAGGCGCTTCCCACCGCTCTCCCTTCCGCGACCCCGTTCTCCACCTCGGCGCGAGAGGCTCGGGCGGGATACGCAAGTGCGGATGCCGTGCCTCCCCTGCAAAGAGCGGCTCCCGCCGGTGCCGTGATTTGATGGGAATCTTTTCCAGATCAATACCCGACGGCGTTCAGCGGCGGAGGGCTCCCTTCCCGGCGTAGATGGCCCCTTCCCCCAGCATCTCCTCGATGCGCAGGAGGCGGTTGTACTTGCATACCCGGTCCGTCCGTGCCGGGGCTCCCGTCTTTATCAGGCCGCAGTTGGTGGCCACCGCCAGGTCGGCGATGGTGGTGTCCTCGGTCTCACCGGAGCGGTGGGAGACCACGCACAGGTATCCCGCTTCGCCGGCCAGGCGCATGACCTCCAGCGTCTCGCTGAGAGTCCCGATCTGATTCAGCTTGATGAGGATGGCGTTGGCCACCCCTTCCTCCATGCCCCTCCGCAGCCGCTTCGGGTTGGTAACGAAGACGTCGTCCCCCACCAGCCTCACCCTCTCCCCCAGGCGAGAGGTGAGCTGCGCCCAGCCCTCCCAGTCCTCCTCGGCCATGCCGTCCTCCAGCAACACTATGGGAAATTCATCCATCAAATTCCCGTAGTATTCAACCAGTTCCCCGGGCTCGAACTCCTTGCTCTCTCCGGAGAAGCGGTATCTGCCGTTCTCGAAGAGCTCCGTCGCCGCCACGTCCAGGGCTAGGGCCACCTCCTCCCCCGGCCGGTATCCCGCAGCCTCTATGGCCTCGGTGATGGCCTCCAGTGCCGCCCGGTTGTCCTTCAAATCGGGGGCGAAGCCGCCCTCGTCGCCCACTCCGGTTCGCAGGCCCATCCTCTTCAGCACGCCGCGCAGGGCGTGGTAGACCTCCGACCCGGCACGCAGGGCCTCGGCGAAGCTCTCCATGCCCCAGGGAAGGATCATGAACTCCTGGATGTCCACGTTGTTGTCGGCATGCTTTCCCCCGTTGAGGATGTTCATCATGGGGACGGGGAGGACCCTTGCCGAGACCCCTCCCAGGTAGCGGAAGAGGGGCATGCCCAGGGCCTCGGCGCATGCGGCGGCGCAGGCCAGGGAGACGGAGAGGATGGCGTTGGCCCCCAGCACGGACTTGTCCTCGCTCCCGTCGAGCTCCAGGAGAGCCCTGTCGATATCCCACTGCCGCGAGGCGTCCGCTCCCACGAGGCGGGGGGCTATGGCCTCGCGGACGTTGTTCACCGCTTTGAGGACAGCCTTCCCCGCGTATCTCCCATCACCGTCACGAAGCTCCAGGGCCTCGAAGGCCCCCGTCGAGGCCCCGGAGGGCACGATGGCCCTTCCCCTCGCGCCCCCCTCCAGCAGCACTTCCGCCTCCACCGTGGGATTTCCGCGTGAATCGAGCACCTCGCGCGCCGTTATCGCCGTTATCCTGAACATCCTTTCCTCCCCTCGACGACCAAACCTGCAAACAGGCTCCACATACAGGAAGATTATACGACATGGGGTAAAGGTCGAATTTGGGCAGGGCAGGCCATATCCTTCATCTGTGCATTTCGGGTGCCGGAAGGCGCCTTACTCCCACCCTGTCGAAGCGGCAAAGGATTTCCTCATGACCTTACTCTTGACGCCCCGACAAGAACCCACCTCAAGGCCACAGGGAAGGATGTTTGAGTCGCCGACCGGCATGGTCTTTTCCACCCCTGCTCGGCATTGCTGGGGGGAGGAGATCTCGAGATAGGCGCAGCAGACGGTGGCCGCGAAGACCTTTCCGCCCTGGCCTGCAATGCCGGGGGAGGAAGCCGGCCTTTCGCCTTCGCTTCCTTTGTGAGGAAGTTCCGAGAACATGGCAGAGCTTTGGTCTCTCCAACCCGACGAACCCTGTTCTCCCCTCGATCCCCGGTCGGTAGATATGAGGCTGCGTGTTCATTGCCGATCTGCGAGTCAGGACCCCACCTCTATGATGTACGGCGGCGAAATCCTGACGCTGACGGAAAAATCCTGACAATGATGGAAGAACGACCGCAGTATCCCTGCGAGGTTCATGACCTCTGCCTTGCCAAGTCTTATTCAGGCTAGAAATCAGCGCGCTTTTCGCACGCCAGTGGAAGGAAATGGTCTCCGCTTGCGAGGGAGTCCGTTTCCGTGTGCATGACCTCGACAAGATAAGGTCCCTCGGGGAGGAGGAGAGTGGATCTCCCATGACTGGTGATTTTCAAGCCACCGGCCGCAAGGTCCCGGATCCCGGAAGAGGTGTTCGTGCCTCAACTCCCGGTGTAACCCTCGGCGAAATACCATTCCAGGGCGGGACCTGCTGCCCCCTGCGAACAGCTCCCCCCGTCCCTTCCCTGGTAGGAGAAATACATGGCCCGCTCAGCGGCTATCTCCCCGAGAGCCGTCACGCGGACCGACA
>MU158621.1:6196-8328 GCA_015711895.1 Candidatus Solincola tengchongensis
TGGCCTGCACAGCGCCCGGGTTGGGGTTGGCCAGGAGGAGCCAGGTGTCGAAGTCGCCGCCGGTATAACCCTCGGCGAAGTACCACGTCCTGGAGAGCTCCCTGATCCCCATGGAATCGTGCCCCCCTCTTCTTCCCCGGTAGTTGAAGTACATGGCCCGCTCGGCCACCACCGGAGCGCCCGCCTCCACCAGGGCGGAGAACTCCTGGTTCTCCATGCCTTCCAGGGCGTCCACGCTTATCGTGGTCCTGCTCCTCGGGGCCAGCGACACCTCCCTCTCCCGCGTGGACCCATCGGGGAGGAAGAAGGTAAGCCTAGCGGTCACCGCGTCAGGGTTGGGATTGGCAAGGAGGATCCATGAATCGAAGGCCCCGCCGGTGTATCCCTCGGCGAAGTACCACCTGGTATGCGGATCCGGCGCTCCCTCGGCCACGCTTCCTCCTGCCAGGTCCCGGTATCCGAAGTAGACGGCCCGTTCGGCCACCACGGGGACGTCGCTCTCCAGCTCCGCCGTGAACTCGCCCTGGTCGAGGCCGGGCTCCTGGTCCATCCAGATGGTCATGCGGGAGGAAGGGGCCACGGTGTAGTAGAGCTGATCCACCTCCCCACCCTGTCCCAGGAAGGAGACGGTGAGATGGGCGGGGCTTGTGGAATCGGGGTTCTGCACCAGGAAGAAGGTGTCGAAAGCACCCGCCGTGTACCCCTCCGCGAAATACCACCGGGAGCGCGGTTCGGTGAGCCCCAGGGATGCGTGACCGCCTTTCCGCCCGATGCCCAGGAAATCGAAATACATGGCCCTTTCCGCCACCACCGGGACGTTGTAGGTGGGGGTGACCTTCACGGACCCCTCCGCGTCCTGCACCCGCTCGTTGACCTTCAGGGTGAGCCTACTGTGCGGCTCCACGATGCACTCCTCCTGGAGTGTCCCTCCGCCGCTCAACATGTAGGTCACCAGGCATTCCGCGCTCTCTTCGCCCGGATTCTGGAGCAGCAGGTACTCGTCGAAGTTCTGGGAGGCTATGTAGAAGAAATGGGTCTGCAGGCCCACTATGGAGGCGAAGAGCCTTCCGGAGACCGTCTTGCTGCCCCCGCTCCCGAAGACGCGTATCTCCTTGACCCGGCCCGAGGTCCAGCGGGAGACGACCTCCACACCGTAGAGGATTCCCACCGCCGTCTCCGAGCGCGAGTTGAGGCGGTTCTGCAGCTCCTCCCAGGACATGGTGACTCTCCAGTCGTGATCCTCGTCCGGGGCGCAGGCGTCGTCCGGGACCGGTCTAAGGTAGGGCACGGGGCTCCCACCCCAGGCCTCCTCCGGCCCGGCGGTGTAGCCTCCGCAGCAGGTGTCGTAGGCGGCGATGATGGGCTGGCCGTTGTAGGTGATTATCTCCCCCGCGGTGGCGTTGGGCGCGGCTACGATGTTGGGCCGGGTGGCAGGGTCGATCTGCTCGTTGAAGGCCTGGCAGCAACTGCCGTAGGGGCATATGTCGTAACCGTCCGCGGCATGCTTGCCCCGGGCTATGCAGGAGAGGACGTAGGTGCGCGCGGCCACCACCAGCACGCGCAGGCCCTGCGCCGGCCAGGTATCCGGCTCCTCCTGGAGGCGGTAAAGATATTCCCGCAGGGTATAAGGGCGGACCACGCCGTCGCGGCACTTGACCCGGATGACGGTATCATCGCTGACGCGAGAGAAGCCTACGCCGGTGTAATAGGCGCGGATTATGTTATGGTATTCCTCCCCCCGAAGGGCGCGGTAATAGACGCCGGCCATGCACATACCCACGCCGTGGCCCTTCCCGTACCCGATGAAGGTGATGTTTCCCCCGCCTGCCGCTGCGGGAGCGCCGCCGGGCCCAGGCGTGGGCGCCGCTCCCAGGACGGCCAGAAGGAGCCCAGCCGCCAGGGCCAAGGTGACCCGATAACCGCGTATCATCTTCCCTCCCCAGATCACGGTTAGTCCGGAGCCGGTCTTCCCCTTTCCCGCCCATTTGCCTTATTAATCCCCATGGGCAATTTCCCGGCCCCGACCACCTGGCTTTTCGCCACCATTATCTCCATTCTCCGGCCGTTCGGAAAAGACCTCCCGAGCCTCCGCCATCCCGTAGTCCCTTCCGGACCGCAAACCAGCGGCACCG
>JACVJH010000210.1 GCA_015711895.1 Candidatus Solincola tengchongensis
GCCGCTGCGGCGCGAGCTCATCGCCCGCTTGTTGCGCAGGGCGGGCACGGAGCCGGACTACCACCTCCTCGAGGATATCCTGAGGCTCTCCGAAGGAGGGGGCAGCGCCTACCTCCACCTTTCGGGAGGCGTGTGCGCGAGGCGGGAATACGGGCGGCTCCTCTTCGCGCCGGCCATGAGCGGCCGGGCGGAGAGGGAGGGACCCAGTGAGGTGGTCGTCAGCGGCGAGGGCGAGTATCCCCTTCCCGGTGGCGGGCGCCTGAGAGTGGAACTGGTGTCCCGCGAAACGGGGTTCCCCTCTCCCTCGGAGGGCCACCCCCGGGTGGCCTGGCTGGACGCCGACCGCCTTTCCTTCCCCCTGCTCTTGAGGAGGGCGAGGCCCGGGGACCGCTTCCATCCCCTGGGTGCACCTGGGAGCCGCAAGCTGCAGGATTTCCTGGTGGACCTCAAGGTGCCCCGTGCGGAGAGAGGGAAGGTGACAGTGCTTGAAAGGCGGGGCGAGATAGCCTGGGTGGTGGGCTACCGTCCCGACGAGCGTTTCAAGATCACGCCGCGGACGAAGAGGGCCCTGAGGTGCGAGATCCTGGATTGAGAGGAAGACCGACTGGACCCATAAGAGGGATCGAGTTGAACCGCCTTCGTCAAGATCACGCCGCGGACGAAGAGGGCCCTGAGGTGCGAGATCCTGGATTGAGAGGAAGACCGACTGGACCCATAAGAGGGATCGAGTTGAACCGCCTTCGATCCGCGGACCCCGCAAGGTGGGGTGTCTCCGTTCTCGTGGCGAGGACCCCGCGGGGAGGGAATGCGCACGGAATTCCTCGGTGTGACCTCGCAGGCACCGTGCGTTTCGGAGAGCGCTTTCGGAGCCAGGGTCCGGGGGATTACCCTGCAATCCCGTCCAAACCAAAAGATCGGGCATGCGAATGCTCGTTTCCATTCCGAAGACGTTGGCCCGACCCCAGGGTGGGGACATCGCCGGCCATGTTTCACCGTCAAGCCTCCCGCTCCGCATGGGAATATATTCCATGATCTTCCGTTTCCCTCCCCTTTCCACTTTGCCGGGAAACTCATCCGGGCCTCCCGCCTGGGCATCGTATGCCTTCCGACCAAGCAAGGGACCGTTTTCCTCATGCCCGCCTCGTATCATCCCCCTGCCGGTTGGGGTAAAATGGGGACCGTGGCCCGAAAGGGCCGTCACCGGCGCCCCGCGTCGGCTATGAGGGATTCCCTGTCGAAGAAAACGGCGGAGGCGTGAAGAGGGAAAGCGCTGAGAGGGGGAAAACGGCCGTTGGATACGAAGCCCGGGAAGGTGCTCATCGGCAGCCGGGAACTCGACCGGCGCGTGGAGGAGCTCGCCCGCCGCATCACCGAGGATTACCGGGGGCGCGACCTGGTGATGGTGGGCATCCTGAAAGGGGCTTTCGTCTTCCTGGCCGACCTGGTGCGCCGGGTGGACCTCCCCCTGGAGGTGGACTTCGTGTCCGTCTCCAGTTACGGGAAGGATACCGAGACCTCCGGTGTAGTGCGCGTGCTCAAGGACCTGGACCTGGACATACGGGGGCGGGACGTCCTCCTCGTGGAGGACATAGTGGATACCGGGCTCACCCTGGATTACATCGCCCGGCTGCTCCGGCAGAGGGAGCCCGCCAGCCTGGAGGTCTGCGCCTTGCTCAACAAGCCGGAAGCGCGTAAGGTGGATATAGAGGTCAAGTACTGCGGCTTCGACATCCCTCCCCTCTTCGTGGTGGGGTACGGGCTGGATTACGCGGAACGTTACCGGCATCTGCCTTACGTGGGGGTTCTCGAGGATGCCGGGGATACGCAAGAAGACGCCTGAGCTGCCGCGCGCCTGAGCTGCCGCGGTCGAGGGACGCCGTTTCAGTACCGGACACGGGCGGTCGAAGAATTAGAGTGGCGGGACACGCCGGGGGACGGGGCGGCAAGCGTCGGCGTGGCCAAGGTGTGCCGAGAGGGGAGGGAGAGCTCCGCGGGGAGCGCCCAGGGGGTCACGGAGGGGCGCGGTCGGGGCGCCCGCATGAGGTCTTGAAGAAAGGAGAGCGGTAGGTCTTGAACCCCGGAAACAAGAGGATCTGGCGGACTGCCATATTCTACCTGGTGATCGCCTTCGTCATCCTGCTGGTGTGGACGAAGTCCCCCAGCATCTTCGGGACCAAGAAGGTCCACGACCTTTCCTGGTTCCAGGACCGGCTGGCGGCCGGGGAGATCGCCACCCTGACCATAAAGGACAAGGACCACGTGGTGGTGGGGACCCTCCAGAGCGGCGAGGAGTTCGAGGTCAGCTTCCCCGCCGACTACACCAGCGACCTGGTGAAGGAGATCAATTCCTACCGCGCCAAGGCGGATTCGGAGGACGCCGGGGAGGCCCAAAGGTACGCCGCCTACCGCAACCTGGAGATCAAGGTGGATACCCAGGGAGGTTTCGACTTCCTGGGGGTGGTCCTCAACCTGCTGCCCTTCATCCTCATCGTGGTCCTCTTCTTCTTCCTCTTCCAGCAGATGCAGGGAGGGGGGAGCAAGGTGATGTCCTTTGGGAAGAGCCGGGCCAAGCTGGTCTCCAAGGACCAGCCCAAGGTGACCTTCAAGGACGTGGCCGGGGTGGACGAGGCGGTGGAGGAGCTGAAGGAGATCCGCGACTTTCTGGCCAACCCCGCCAAGTTCCAGGCCCTGGGGGCCAAGATACCCAAGGGGGTCCTCCTCTACGGCCCTCCCGGCTCGGGGAAGACCCTCCTGGCCAAGGCGGTGGCCGGTGAGGCGGGGGTTCCCTTCTTCTCCATCTCCGGCTCCGATTTCGTGGAGATGTTCGTGGGAGTGGGCGCCTCGCGGGTGCGCGACCTCTTCGAGCAGGCCAAGGCCCATGCCCCGGCCATCATCTTCGTGGACGAGATAGACGCCGTGGGGCGGCACCGCGGCGCCGGGTTGGGCGGGGGGCATGACGAGAGGGAGCAGACCCTCAACCAGCTGCTGGTGGAGATGGACGGCTTCGACACCAAGGCGGGGGTCATTCTCATCGCCGCCACCAACCGTCCGGACATCCTGGACCCCGCGCTCCTGCGGCCGGGGAGGTTCGACCGCCAGATCGTGGTGGACCGTCCCGACCTGCAGGGCCGCATCGAGATACTCAAGGTGCACACCCGGGACAAGCCACTGGCCGAGGACGTGGACCTGGAGGTCCTGGCCAGGCGCACGCCGGGGTTCACCGGCGCCGACCTGGCCAACCTGGTCAACGAGGCCGCCCTCCTGGCGGCACGCCACGGGAAGAAGAAGCTGGATATGGAGGAGCTGGAGGAGGCCATCGACCGCGTGGTCGCCGGGCCGGAGAGGCGCACCCGCCTCAT
>JACVJH010000211.1 GCA_015711895.1 Candidatus Solincola tengchongensis
GAGGAGGAGGAGGCAGGGCAGAGGAGGGCCGTACAGGAGGCGGAGGTTCCGCTACGGGAGGCGGAATCCGCCTGGGAGGACCTGCGCCGCCGGGAGTCCGAGATGCGGGAGAGGCGGCAGGACCTGCACGCCAGGCGCGCCTCCCTGGAGGAGAGGACCTACCACCTCCGCAGCAGACTGGAAGAGCTGGAGTCCGAGGAGGAGCAGCCGCCTCTCGATTCTACCGACGACCTCTCCGGCCGCAGCCGCGCCCAGGAGGAGCTCCTCGAGCTCGTCGAGGGGCTTCTGGAGCGGCATCAACGCCTCACCTCGCTGACCAGGGAAAGGGGGGAGCGCCTGCGACGCGAGCTGGAGGATGCGGATGAGGAGCTGGAAAGGCTGCGCGCGGAGCTGGAGGAACTCGAGTCCCGCCGTGGCGAACTCCAGGAGGCGGCCCACAACCGCGACCTGGCCACCGCTCAGCTGAAGCTCCGCGTGGACCTCCTGGTACAGCGCCTCTTGGAGGAACACAAGATCCCCCTGGAGACGGCTCTATCGGATTACCGGCCCGGCCTGCCCCTCCCGGAGATGAAGGCCAGGCTGGAGGAGCTCGAGAGGCGCAGGGAGATGCTGGGGCAGGTCAACCTGCGCGCGGCCGAGGAATACCGGGCCCTCAAGGAGAGGCATGACTTCCTGCTCGCCCAGGTGGAGGACCTGCGGGAGAGCAAGGCCTCCCTGCTCAAGGTGGTGCGGGCTATAGACCGGGAGATAATCCGCATCTTCCGGCAGACCTACGAGGAGGTCAACGGGCACTTCCAGGAGTTCTTCGCGATGCTCTTTCCCCAGGGGAGGGCGGAGCTGGTGCTCACGGATCCCACCGATCTCCTCAACACCGGCGTGGACATCGAGGCCCAACCGAGGGGAAAGAGGCTGAAGAAGCTCACCCTTCTCTCGGGCGGGGAGACCGCCCTCACATCGCTGGCCTTCCTCTTCGCCATTTTCAAGACCCGGCCCAGCCCCTTCTATTTCTTGGACGAGGTGGAGGCCGCCCTGGACGACGTCAACCTGCACCGCTTTCTCAGCCTGCTCAAGGAGTTCAGGAGGGATTCCCAGCTCATCGTCATCACCCACCAGAAGAGGACCATGGAGATCGCCGAGGTGATCTACGGGGTGACCATGCAGGCATCGGGCATCTCCCGGGTGGTCAGCCAGAGGCTCGAGGAAACGGAGCAGAAGGCCCGCGCGGACACCGCCTGAGCCTCTTGTCGCGGCGCCGAAACACGGTTTTGATGCCCTCTTTTCAGGACAGGAGATCATACCGGTCACTTCCTGAGACCCTTCTAGCGGCGCCGAAGCGGGAACTCGGGCGAGTACCATGCCTTTCCTAGCCGGAGCGATGGTGTTTTCCGGAGACCCACCTCATGGAAATGCCTGGAAAGTGAGGGTGGGTCGGAACTTTGGGCGGCGAACGCGATCGCCCGCGCAAGCGGACCTGTGAATCGTTACCCGCCCCGGCGGGCGGCGGATGCTCAGAACCGCTCGCCTGCGTTATGGGAAACGGACCGGGCCGCCTTCGAGGAGTGCTCTCCGTTCCCTGGATGCCTTGCGTGAGGAAGAGGTTTTCCGTCTCTAGGATGCGCGTTTCCTCCCCTCCTGGACCGGGAGCACCGTTCCATAGAGGTGCCCTCACCCGGGGACCGGCTCCGGAGAGGGTATCCGGAGCGACGACGATCCGGAGGCGTGGAAAGAGATGACGCTTGACAATATGCTGGCGCCCTGCAAGCGACGGTGGATATATCCGTAAACTGCCGGATCCCCACATGCGCGTCCTCTTCCCGCCCCCGGAAGAGGGGCCGCCGCACCGTGGAGGTGCCGTCCCGGCGGGGACCCGGTTCGGGCGGGGTCTCCCTGGAAAGGTTCGGTTTGCCGGAGGTGAGGTATTATAGTTCACGGACCGCGGGTACGGGACGGGGATCACCCGGCCTTGGAACAGTACGGCGATGAAGGAAAGGACATGGGAAAGGAAGGGAAGCTCAAGAAGGAGGAGCGCAGGCGGGAAAAAGAGGAGCTTAAAAAAAGGAAGAAAGAGGAAAAGGCCCGCCTGAAAGCCGAGAAGAAGGAACTCCGCGAGCAGAAGAAGAGGGAGAGGCGGGAAGCCGCCGAGGAACTCCTGGAGCTTCCCGACCTGGAGGCCGCGGTCGGAGCTGAGCCCCTGGGCGTCCTCGAGGAGGCAGAGGAAAGGGCGCTGGCGGGGCCGGGCCCCGTGGCACCCGCCGAGGTCGCTGGCGGTTCCGGGGAGGGAATGCGGGCCGCGCCGGGCGCGATCGCGGAAGCTCCGGAGGAGACGGGCGCCGCCCTCCCGGGGGCGGGGGTCGCCCGGGAATCAACGGAGGGGGAAGAGGAAAGAGAGGGGTGGTTCACCCGCCTCCGCAGGGGACTTTCCAGGAGCCGGACGAACATATTCACTCCCCTGGCCAGGGCCATGGCCTCCCGCCGTTTCGACGAGGCCTTCTGGGAGGAGGTGGAGGACATCCTGGTAGGGGCCGACGTGGGTATGGAGATGACCATCCGCCTCGTGGAACGGGTTAAAGAACGCGTGGCCCGTGAAGGCCTGCGCGAGCCGGATGAGCTCATGGCCGCTTTCCGGGAGGCGGTGGCGGAGACGCTGGACCAGGGGGACCGATCCCTGCGCTTCGCGGACTCCGGCCCCAGCGTCTTCCTGGTGGTGGGGGTGAACGGGACGGGCAAGACCACCACCATCGCCAAGCTGGCCCACCTCTTGAGGAAGGAGGGCAAGCGGGTCATCCTGGCCGCGGGAGACACCTTCCGCGCCGCGGGGATCGAGCAGCTGGAGGCCTGGGGGCAGCGCGTGGGCGTGCATACCGTGAAACACCGCCAGGGGGCCGACGCCGCGGCCGTAGTCCATGATGCCGTGGAATCGGCCCTGGCCCGGGAGATGGACGTGGTCATCGCCGACACCGCGGGAAGGCTACACACCAAAGCCAACCTCATGGAGGAATTGAAGAAGATAAAGCGTGTGGCGGAGCGCCGGGCTCCGGTCACCGAGACCCTTTTGGTCATCGACGCCACCACGGGCCAGAACGGGCTCATACAGGCCCGCCAGTTCAAGGAGGCCGTGGAGGTCACCGGGGTGGTGCTCACCAAGCTGGACGGCACGGCAAAAGGGGGAATAGTGGTGGCCATCGCCCACGAGCTGGGCATCCCCATCAAGTTCATCGGCGTGGGGGAGAAGCTGGACGACCTGCATCCCTTCGACCCCCGGGAGTTCGCCGCCGCCCTCTTCTCCTGAAATAATTTTCCTGATAAAAAGGTTTAAATAGTCAGCATTTAGAAACAGGGGGTCATTTTTTAACACCGTTTGACAATAAGGTCACCTGTGTTTAAATTGACCTTGGGTGGGGCTGCGGACGAGATAAGCCATCGTCGGAACCCGCATATCAGGTGAGGTTGTTCCAACGGGCGGCTGGAAGGGAAGTCTCAAAGGGCGGAAAGAGGTAAATGCGCTGAATCCCCGCTTGTTCCATACCCATAACCCTTGTAGGGAATGAAAAATGCCACTCCAGGGGGCAAGGGATGATACTTCCGGACTATTCCGTCAATCCCGGTCGGGATTGGAGAATTTTACCGCTACTCATATCCCTCGGACGTGAAGGAGGGGAGGGGCGCAGCGGAGCGCGGATTTGAGGAGCGCGATGGGGGACGTCCCCGTTGGCCGCGGTTATCGGGGCGGAAAGAGGAAGAACCGGGAAGCCTCCCGTCCGGAGGAAGGCAACCGGAGTCTTTCTGGAGGGTTCCCCCAGCGGGGAGGAAGATGGACAAGAAACAGTACGACACCCGTTTCGCGTGTTCCGTGAGAGGGCATGGAGGGGGCGGAGCATGCGGAAGCGTGCACAGGGTCCCGTGCAAGGGAACGTCTTGGCGGGGAGTGGGCGCGTTCCGGCAGCTGCGGGTGAGGGCGCATACGGGCGCTTGAGAGCGCTGCCACGTGGAGAATGACGATGGCCTGATGGAGGATTTACACCGCATCCTGGTTGAACGCCTCAGGGAGGCCGTGCTGCTCCTGGACGGGGAGGGCCGCATAAGGTACGCCAATCCGGCCGCGGAACGCCTTCTCGCCGTGGAGAGCGGTTCATCGATAGGTATGAGATTCCAGCATGACCGCGAGCTGTTCCAGGAAATATTTTCCTCCTCAGCGGGCAGGGCGGAAGGCCTGGAGGTGAAGCTCCGGCTGCACGCCTCGGACGGGGCCCTGTGCCATTCCCTGGTCCGGGTCACCGACTTGAGCGCGGAGCCCTCAGTGGGCGGCTTCCTGGTGGAGGTATGCGACGTGGGGACTCTGGAGGAAGTACGCCGGGAGCTGGAGCGGAAGGAGGAGGAGCTGCGGGAGTTCCGGACCATCGTGGAGACCGCCAATTACGGTGTGGTGATAGCCGACCCCGACGGATACCTCCTCTACGTGAACCCCTATTTCGCCTCCCTGCACGGCTACGAACCGCGGGATCTTCTGGGCAAGAACCTGCAGGCCCTTCACCCTCCCGAAAGGAGGGAGGATGTGAAAGGGATGAGGAGCTGCCTCCTGGAGAAGGGGAGCTGTTCCAACATCGAGGTGTGGCATGTGCATCGTGACGGAAGCCTGTTCCCCCTGCTCATGAACGCTGTGGTGATCCGGGACAACGAAGGCAACCCCCTTTACGTCGTCGCCAACATGGTGGACATCGGGGAGCGTAAGAAGTGGGAGGAGGAGAGGGAGGCCTACCGCCATCGCCTGGAGGAGATGGTGGAGGAACGCACCCGCGAGCTTTCGGAGGCCAACCGTAGGCTGCAGGAGGAGGTGGAGGAGAGGTCCAGGGTGGAGGAGGAACTGCGCCTGCGCAACCTGGAGCTGGCCGCCTTCGCCCGTTCCGTGGCCCACGACCTCCGGGGGCACATCTCGGTCATCGACGGTTTTGCCCGCACCGCCCTCTCCGCAGGGGAGGAAGGCGAGCGGGAGATGGTGGCCGAGTGCCTCAAGGGGATCGCCGAGGGTGCCAGGCGCATGGAGCGTTTCGTCGAATGCCTCCTAGCCTACGCCCGGGCGGGTCACCCTCAGGAGGTCGTCGCGGAGACGGGGCTCGATTGCGTGGTCCAGGAGGTGAAGGAGACCCTGAAGGAGGAGATGGGAAAGGCCGGAGCGAGGTTGGACGTCGTGGGGACCCTCCCCGCCGTCCTCGCCGACCGCGTCCTCCTCTACCAGGTCCTCTATAACCTGGTGAGCAACGCCCTGAAGTTCTGTCCCGCGGAGAGGGATCCCTGTATCGAGCTGGGTTGCCTCCCGGAGGGGAGCCGGGCGGTGGTGTGGGTCAGGGAAAACGGGATCGGCATCGCCCAGGAGGACCTGGAGTCCGTCTTTCTGCCCTTCACCCGGGTGGGCGAACACCCCTCCCCGGGCATGGGCGTGGGCCTGGCCACGGCGAAGCGCGCCGTGGAGAACTGGGGAGGGGAGATATGGGTGGAGTCCGCCCCTGGGGAGGGGAGTACCTTCTTCTTCACCGTACCCCTGCCCTGAACGCCGGTCACCGCGGGATACCCGACGGTATGTGGTCTGCGGATGAGGGCCTCGATGGGGGAGTGGGATTGCGTTGCGTTAGATGAGCCCACGCCCCATCTGTTTCTTACGGTCCCGTTCCGCTGAGCTGACGACTCGGGCGGGATGCCGGGCCCTCTCGGCGGCGGATCGAGGGTCGCACGACCTTCATGCGCCTCCGGGTCTCCGGCGGCAGCTTGACCCGGTTTGACGGCTTTCCCGGCGCCTGGAATAGGGTGAACACGGAAACCGAATGACACTCTCGTTTTGACATGCATCCCGGTTTCCGGTAGTTTAAACTGTTTGGTGGCGGGAAAGCCCCCTCCGCGGTTCTTTCCCGGCGTGTTTGGCGTCGGAGCGGAAGGGGAAGGAAAGCGAGGAACGGAAAAGGGACATGTTCGACACCCTGAGCGAACGCCTCCAGGACATATTCCGGCGTCTGCGCGGGCACGGCAAGCTGTCCGAGAAGCAAGTGGACGAGGTCATGCGGGAGATTCGCCTGGCCCTCCTGGAAGCGGACGTCAACTTCAGGGTGGTCAAGGACTTCATCTCCCGGGTGCGGGAGAGGGCGGTGGGTCAGGAGGTGCTGCGCTCCCTGACCCCAGCCCAGCAGGTGATCAAGATAGTCAACGAGGAGCTCACCGAGCTTTTAGGGAGCACCAACGAGCGCATCAACTTCTCCGGGCGGCCCCCCTCGCTGATCATGCTCGTGGGGCTGCAGGGTTCCGGGAAGACCACCGCCACGGCCAAACTGGCCCACCATCTGCGCAGCCAGGGGCGCCACCCCCTGATGATCGCAGCCGACGTCTATCGTCCCGCGGCCATCGACCAGCTGGAGAAGCTGGGGGAGCAAGCCGGCATCCAGGTATACTCCGAGCGCGGGTCGAGACCGGAGGAGATAATCGCCGCCGGCATACGCAAGGCGGAGAAGGAGGCCCTGGACATGGTGATCATCGACACCGCCGGCCGCCTGCACATCGACGAGGACATGATGCGAGAGCTGGTGGACATCCGGAAGAGGTTCAAGCCCCACGAGACCCTCCTTGTGGTGGACGCCATGACCGGCCAGGACGCGGTGAACGTCGCCCAGTCCTTCGCCTCCGAGGTGGGCTTCGACGGGGTCATCCTCACCAAGCTGGACGGCGACGCGCGGGGCGGCGCCGCACTGTCCATCAAGTCGGTGACCGGTAAGCCCATCAAGTTCGCCAGTGTGGGGGAGAAGATAGGGGACCTGGAGCCCTTCCATCCGGACCGCATGGCCTCGCGCATCCTGGGCATGGGGGACATGCTCACCCTCATCGAGAGGGCCCAGGCCACCTACGACGAGGAGCGGGCGCGGGAGCTGGAGAAGAAGCTGCGCAAGCAGCAGTTCACCCTGGAGGACTTCCTGGAGCAGATGCAGCAGCTGAAGAGGATGGGGCCCCTGGACCAGATACTGGGTATGATACCGGGCATATCCTCCTCCAAGCTCCGGTCGCTCCAGGTGGACGAGAAGCAGATCAAGAAAGTGGAGGCCATCATCCAGTCCATGACCCCCGAGGAGAGGAGAAAGCCCCAGATAATCGGGGCCAGCCGCAAGCAGCGCATCGCCAGGGGGAGCGGCACCAGCACCCAGGACGTCAACCGGCTCCTGCAGCAGTTCCAGCAGATGCAGAAGCTGATAAAGCAGTTCGGGAAGATGTCCCCGCGCCGGCTGGGGCAGATGTTCCCGTTCCAGTCCTAGCGGACCCGCGAGCCGAGCGGGAAGGATTCAGGAAAGGAGTGCATGTCCGTTGGTCAGGATCAGATTGAGGCGCATGGGCGGCAAGAAGAAGCCCTATTATCGGGTGGTGGCGGCCGACGCCCGCAGCCCCCGCGACGGCAGGTTCATCGAGACCCTGGGGCGCTACGATCCCCGGCAGGAACCCTCCCTCATCGAGCTTGACGAGGAGAAAGTCCTGGACTGGTTGCGCAAGGGAGCCCAGCCCACCGATCAGGTGCGCAGGCTCATGGAGATCAAGGGCATCTGGCAGAAGTTCCAGGAGGAAAAAAGTGGCAAGCGATGACGGGAAGGGCCGGGGGACGGAGATGAAGGAGCTTCTCGAATACCTGGCCAAGGCGCTGGTGGACAACCCGGAACGTGTGGAGGTGACTTCCGTGGAAGGGGAGAGGTCGGTGATCCTGCAGCTGCGGGTAGACCCCTCCGACCTGGGCAAGGTGATAGGCAAGAACGGGAGGATAGCCCAGGCCATGCGCACCCTGATAAAGGCCTCGGCCACCAAGGAAGGGCGCAATGCCATCGTGGAGATAATCGACTGAGGGACCATGCCTTCCGGTTCCCGCAAGCCGTCCCGGGTGATTGCCGGCCGGGTAATCAAGCCCTACGGGATTCTGGGATGGGTGAGGGTGGAGGTCCTCTCCGCGAATCCCGAACGCTTTCGTCCCGGAAACGCCTTCCTTGTGGAGGGAAGGGAGGAGACCTTGGTCCTGGAAGCCGCCCGAGGGGGGCCCGGTTCCCTGCTGGTGAAGTTCCGGGGGGTTGACGACCGCTCCAGAGCCAGTGAACTGGCGGGCGAATACCTGATGATCACCCCGGAACAGATGGGCGAGCCGCCTCCGGGTTCCTACTGGGAGCACGACCTCCTTCGCCTGCGGGTCTTCGACGTCGGAGGCCGCTGCCTGGGCGAGGTCATGGAGGTCATGGAGACGGGGGCCAACGACGTGTTGGTGGTGAGGGACGAGGCCGGAGAGGAACGCCTCATACCCCTCATCGAGGAGGTGGTGGTGGAGATAGACCTCCCCGGGGAGAGGATGGTCATCCGCCCCCTCCCGGGACTGCTGTGAGCCGGGCTACCCTCGCGGGCCTCGCTGCGGGCGGCGCGCATATGGCCCGCGGCGGGGGAGCCGGTCGGGCCTCTCACGGAAATCCCTTTCCGGAACCAAAGGCATCTCCGCCATGAGGAACGTGGCCTCGAGTCCTGACCCCGTCTGTACCCGGAGGCCTGATCCCGCGTATAAAGGGAGCGTTCCAGACGGCGGAAGGGCGCGGCCTTGAGGAGGGAACCTTGCGCATAGACGTCTATACCATCTTTCCGGGCATCTTCCAGTCCCCTTTGCAGGAGGGGCTGCTGGGCAAGGCCATCCGCAGGGGGCTGGTGGAGGTTCGGGTGCACGACATCCGCGACTACGCCCCGGGCAAGCACCGCCAGGTGGACGACGAGCCCTTTGGAGGGGGGCCGGGAATGGTCCTCAAGCCGGAGCCCGTCTTCGAGGCCGTGACCCGCACCCTGGGCTACCGCCTGGAAGAGCTGGAGCGCCTGAAGAGCGAGGTCTCGGTGGTCATGCTCACTCCCCGGGGGGAGAGGCTGACCCAGGAGAAAGTGGCGGAGCTGGCTTCTCGGCCGCACCTGGCCCTCATCTGCGGGCGTTACGAGGGCGTGGACGAGAGGGTCCTCGAGCACCTCTGCACAGAGGCCATCTCCATAGGGGGGGGCGGGCTGGCCGGGGGGGAGTTCGCCGCCCTGGTGATCATCGCGGCCGTCACCCGGCTGGTGCCCGGGGTGGTGGGCAACCTGGAGTCCCTTCGCGAGGAGTCCTTCAGCGGCGGGCTCCTGGAGTACCCCCAGTACACCAGGCCAGCGGAGTACCTGGGATGGAGGGTGCCGGAGGTCTTGCTCTCCGGCAACCACCAGGAGGTGGAGAGGTGGCGCCGCCGCATGGCCCTGGAGTGGACCCGCCGCATGCGGCCGGAGCTTTTAAAGGAGGGAGGAAGGGAAGAGAACTAGCGGTTTTAGGCCATCAAAGACCGTTACCGGCACGGCTTTAGGAAACCGTAAGGTAAGGAGGAAAAAGGCCGGCAAGATGACGGTCTGCCGTAGGTGATCGTTCAGGTTGAGGTCTTGATAGTGAAAAAAGTGGAGGAGGGGAAGGGCAGGGCGTCGGATGGCGGGCGGTAGGCGTTCTTTTATGGCCGCGATCCGAAAGACCGAGAGCTGAGGCAGTGGAAGGGGCACGCGCCGGACCCCTCAGGGTGTTCCTATACACCCGCCTTGCGGACGGCGTGACGGGGGGCGCGAGTATGCAGATGGCGCAGGGGGATTTCCTTGTGCGCTGCGAGGCAGGAAGGTCTATACATGTTGCGGGCTTCCATGGGTTAAAATAAGCGGGGCTCACGGCCCGGCTCCCGTCCGGCGGGGGAAGAGTTCCCCATTCGCAGGGAGGAGAGATGAGAGGCCACGGTGCAGGAGCACCGTGTGCCGGAGGGTCGAGGACCGCGCACCGGCGCCTTCCCTTGCCGGGGAAGGGCCGATGGTTTGTAATATACGGAAAGGAGGAAGAGGATGCAGAAGACGGACGTGGTGGAGAGCGAATACCTGCGGGACGACATCCCGGATTTCCGTCCCGGGGATACGGTTAAGGTCCACGTTAGGGTGGTGGAGGGAAACCGGGAGCGAATCCAGGTCTTTCAGGGCGTGGTCATCGCCCGTAGGGGGGGCGGCACCCGGGAGACCTTCACCGTGCGCAAGGTGTCCTTCGGGGTGGGAGTGGAGCGCACCTTCCCCCTGCATTCGCCCATCATCGCCAAGATCGAGGTGGTCTCCCAGGGCAAGGTCCGGCGGGCCAAGCTCTATTACCTCCGGGACCGGGTGGGAAAGAAGGCCAGGATAAAGGAAAAGCGCCGCACCTGAGGGCCGAGGTCGTCAGCATGTCAGGTCACCTGCCCCGGTCTTTATCGGACGAGGGGGAGCTCGGTGCGCCCGGAGGATATCCGGGAGCGCCGGACGGAGCGGCCGTGAGGGCCGGGGGAGGAAGAGATGGAGAGGGCTCCCAATGGCTGGGCGCTTTCCTCGAGGTGGCGGTGCTCTTCATCACCGCCCTGGTCTTGGCCATCTTCCTACAGGCCTTCTTGATCAAGCCCTATATGCTCCCCTCCCCCTCTATGGAGCCCACCCTGAAGGAGGGGGACCGGGTGATGGTGGACCGCATCACCTACCATTTCCGCAAGCCCCGCCGCGGTGAGATAATCGTCTTCCGTTTCAATCCCAACGATTCCGGCAACCACACCCAGGGCGCCAACCCCCTCTCGCGATCTCTGGACCTTCTGGCGGAGGTACTAAATGTCACCCACCAGGAGGCGGTACCCTTCATCAAGAGGGTGGTCGTCGTGGAGGGTGTCGTCGTTTAGCTGCGCGACGGCCAGCTGTATATCAACG
>JACVJH010000212.1 GCA_015711895.1 Candidatus Solincola tengchongensis
CCATATCCCGGCGCCGCAAGCCGCTGTCCGCGGTGGCTTGCTGGCAGAAGCTGGAAAATCCCTTCCCGGTAGACAAGGAAGAACCCGCCGTCGTATCAGCTTCGCCGACCCAGGACGTGGCTGGCCTGCTGCGGCGCATCAGGGAAGGTGCCTCGGGCGATGCCGATGTGCCGCTGGAGCTGGGGCTGGAGGCCTGCCTGGAGGCGGCGCGTATGGCCCCCAGCGCGGGAAATGCCCAGCGGTGGCGCTTCGTGGCCCTCACCGGGGAAGGGAACCTGGCAGAGGTGGCCGAGGCCTGCGGCGCGGGGGAGAGATGGAGGGCGGCCGTCGTGGGTCTGGGCCGGCCCGGGGGGTGGGAGGCCACCTTCTTCGAGAAGCCCTTCTGGATGGTGGACCTCCCCATCGCCTTCTCCCATCTCACGCTCATGGCCGCTTCCCTGGGCTGGCCGGTGGACCTGCGCCTGGACGGGTACGATGCCGTGCGAGTTTCACGTGCGGTCGGCGCGACCCCGGAATTCCGGCCGGCGGGGATAATGGGCGTCATGTAGGTCCTGCGAGATCGGCGCGCTCACCGGTTGGAAGTCTCTGAGAGATCTCCCTTTCATCCCCTGATGCGGTTGGGGCAGGAAGAGGGAAGTCAATCGTTGAACCCGAGGGACACCTCCTCCGGGACGTTCCCGTGAACGGCTGGTTGGCATCGGGATAAGGGTGTCCTTCGCGGCAGGTTTGCTCGGACCCTGGCGGTGATAATATAATTTCCCCGTTCTCTGGGGAGGTGCAGGCTCGAAAAAAGGAGGGGAAATGAGAAGAGGGAAGATTGCCGTCCTTTTGAGTGTCTTCCTCGCCCTGATGCTGTTCGCGGCCCTGCTCGCCGGCTGCGGGGAAGCCGAGAAGAAGGCGGGAGAGGGAGAGGTCAAGGTGACCACCGTCCAGGAGGGCAAGCTCCTAATGGGCAGCGACACCACCTACCCGCCCTTCGAGTCCATCGACGACAAGGGCGAAGCCGTGGGGTTCGACGTGGACCTGGCCCGGGAGATCGCCAAGCGGCTGGGGCTGGAGCTGGAGGTGGTCTCCGTCAAGTGGGAGGGGATCATCCCCGGCCTCAAGACCGGCGATTACGACATGGTCATGTCCGCCATGACCATCACCGACGAACGTAAGATGGAGATCGATTTCAGCGACCCCTACATCGATTCCGACCAGTCCATCGCCGTGAGGAAGGGCGACACCTCCATCAAGAATGAGGCCGACCTGGCTGGCAAGGTGGTGGGGGTGCAGGTGGACACCACAGGGCAGTTCACTGCGGAGAAGATCCCGGGCATCAAGGAGGTGCGCAAGTACGACACCATCCTCATGGCCTTCGAGGACCTGGAACTGGGGCGGATCGACGCCATCGTCAACGACTACCCGGTCAACGCCTACATCAGCAAGACCCGGGGCAAGACCGAGGTGGTGGCCACCATCAAGACCGACGAGAAGTACGGCATCGGGGTGAAGAAGGGCAACACCCAGCTCTTGGAGGCCATCAACAAGGCGCTGGCGGAGATGAGGAAGGACGGCACCTACGAGTCCATTTTCGAGAAGTGGTTCGGAAAGGTATAGGCGGAGCGGACGCCGAACGGGGCGGGATTATTCCGGGGCCTGCCGGTGGGCAGGCCCTTTTCTTTTAATGCAGCGGGACGGCTTCGGCGTTCGGTCGCCTTCAGGGTGTAGTAAAGGCGGTCTTGTGGCGGGGGGAATGGGGAGTGCCATAGGGGCGGGTGGATGAGGCGCCGGGAGCGGGTTTCCTCCACTTAGCGGGCCGAGTGCCTGCCGTCGGGTCGGGGCATGTCCCGCCGCGAAAGAGAGAAAACGGTAATGCCGCCGGCGACGTGGCAAACAGTTCCGGTCCCCCGCCAGCGGATCGTGGAGAGGAGGTGTCTGCCATAGACGAGCGCTGGAGAAAGGTTGTCTGGGTCCTGGGAATAGTGCTCTCCCTGGGCGTACTGGCGTTCCTGGTGGTTTTCTTCCTTCGTTTCCAGGCCGGGAAGACCTTCATCGACGAGTTCTTCAACGCCCGGACTTTCCGCAAGTCCTTGCCCTATGTCTTGAAGGGTCTTTCCCTCACCGTCAGGCTGGCCTTGATCTCCGAGGTCTTCATCCTCATCACCGGCCTGCTCATCGCCATGGCCAGGATATCCCGCAATCCCATCCTGCGGGTAGGGGCCGTCATCTACATCGACGTGATAAGGGGGCTGCCCCTGCTCCTGCAGATCTTCATCTTCTATTACGGCCTGGCTTACCTGGGGTTCAAGCTGGACCCCTTCATCGCCGGAGTGGCCGCCCTCACCATCTGTTATGCCGCCTACGAGGCGGAGATATTCCGGGCCGGCATCGAGTCCATCCACAGAGGCCAGATGGAGGCGGCGCGCTCCCTGGGGATGGGTTACCTCCAGGCCATGCGTTATGTGGTCCTTCCCCAGGCCATACGCAACGTCATCCCGCCCCTCTCCAACGAGTTCATCGCCCTGCTCAAGGACACCTCCTTGCTCTCGGTCATCGCCTTAGCCGAGATATTGCGCAGGGGGACGGAGATGATGGGGAAGTATTACAACGTCACTCCCCTGGTGTGCGCGGCCATAGGTTACCTCATCATCACCCTTCCGCTCATGCGCCTGGTGCAGTATGTCACCAACCGCCTTTCCTCGGGCAGATGAGAGCCCGTGGAGGGCGCCGGCGGAAAAGGTGGGAGCGAAGCGGCGGGGCGGTTACGGAAAGAGCCGCCGGGGCACTGACCGGATATGCCCCGGAAGCGGGCTGGAGAGGGTCTCCGTGGGAGG
>JACVJH010000213.1 GCA_015711895.1 Candidatus Solincola tengchongensis
CTCTTCGTCCATACGCACCATGTCCCCGGAATGGAACCAGCCTCCTCGCAAGGCTTCGGCTGTGGCCTCCGGATCACGGTAGTACTCCTTCATGACCGTGGGGCCACGGTAGACGATCTCCCCCACTTCCCCGACTGGGACGTCACGGTCCTCGTCGTCCACCACGCGTATCTCCACGTTGATGACCGCCTGGCCCACTGACGCGGGATGGCTCTCCGCCTGGGAGGGCTTGAGGATGGTGGTAACCGGGCTCATCTCCGTCTGACCGAAGGCGTCGAAGAGGTGGACGTTGGGGAAGGCCAGGTTCAACTGCCTGCGGGTCTCCGTAGGCAAGATGGCCGCTCCGGAGATGAGGACGCGCAGGCTGGAGGTGTCGTAGGCCTTGACGTCCACGGAGTTGAGGACGAAGGTGGACATCACCGGGGGCATGAAGGTCACGGTGACCGCCTCCTCCTCTATCTGCCGCATGAGTTTGTCGGGCTCGAAGAAACGGAGGATGAGCAGGGTTCCGCTCACGTAAAGGGTGACCAGGGCCAGGGCCAGGGCCGCCTCATGGAAGAGGGGGGCCACGAACTGCACCCTTTCATGATCCAGCCAGGGAAGTTCCTTGGAGAGCTCGAAGAGGCAGTTGATGACGTTCATGAGCTGGTTCTTGTGGGTGAGAACCGCCCCCTTGGGCTTTCCGGTGGTGCCGGAGGTGTACATGATGAAGGCCGGGTCGTCGTCCTCTACGGCCACTGCAGGGTAGGCTTCGCTGCCCTCCTCCAGAAGCTCGTCGTAGGACTTGGCGAAAGACGGCACGTTGTCCCCCACGCAGAAATAGTCGAGTTGCGGCGCGGCGGCGCGTATCTCCTCCACCACGGGGATGAACTCCTCCCCGAAGAGGAGAGCCCGCGATTCGCTGTTCTCCAGCTGATAGAGTATCTCACCGGCCTTGAGGCGGAAGTTGAGGGGTACGCTAACCCCTCCCATCTTGGCCATGCCTACATAGCTCTCCAACAACTGGTTGCAGTTGAAGAGGAGCTGGGCGAGCTTGTCGCCCTTGCCGTAACCGCGGCCGATGAGGGCGTTGGCCAGGCGGTTGGTGCGGGAGTCGAACTCCCGGTAGGTGTAGCGGCGGCCCTCGAAGACCACGGCCTCCCTGCCGGGCATCTTGGACGCGTTGCGGGAGACCATCTCCCCGATGGTCAGCTGCCGCATGTTGCTCAACCTGATCTCCTCAAGTTCCATCTCTAACCCCCTCCAGGTCTCCCCGGGGCCCCCTCCCTGCTCGGGTTCCCGGTACGTCTCTCCCTTTCCTTAACCTTTACAAAACACGGGAAAGGCAAGATATGCCCACGCCGCATCCGGTTCTCGGCGCGTCCTTCGCGTTCATCCGATGCTCTGAGCGTTGACCGAGGCGGGCTTTAGGCGGTGCGAGCCATGCCCGATGAGGTGGTGGCGGCGGTCAAGGCCAATTCCACAAGGAATGAAGACACGGCGCCCCCCTTCAGGAATAGAGTCTCCCTGACCGAGGAGAACCTTAATTTGCCGACATCGCCTTCTCAAAGGGCTTTTTGCATCAGTCCGCCGGTGTCCTGTGCTCTCTCAGGACCGGTGTCGCCGCAAAGCTTCCCATTTTTCCTCAAGCCCCGGAGGAAGGAATGGTGCATATGAAGCGCAGGGGCTGTTCTCCCGTGTTCCTGAACTGGTGCAGCTCGTCTCCGGGGACGAAGACGGCGGTGCCCGGCCTCAACGGTGCCGCTCCGCCCTCGCCGATCACCTCACCCTCCCCTGAAAGGACGTAGACTTCGTGTTCCCAGGGATGGCGGTGGAGTGGAGAATGACCCCCGGGAGCGACCTCGAAGATGCGCATATAATAATTCGGCGCCCCGTCTTCTCGTGAAATCAGCCAGCGAACGGTGACTCCCTTGGTCTCCCCGCCCGGGTCTTCCGCCGGCACCTCGGTATAGTGAACCACTTTCATGAGGCCATTATACAGGATCTCCCTTCGGCTTCCCGCGACTCTCCGGGACGGGCACGCATGACGAGGCTCCCCACGGCAATGAGTAGGGCCGAGGCGGGGAATAGATAGAATCCCGCCATCGGCTTTACGGTGAAGGTCACGTTCTGCCTCACCGTCTACTCAATCCACCCAGCCACGGCTCCCAGGTAAGGTATACCCCGCAGGAGATCCAGCAGGCGCTTGTAAAAACCCAAAGTTTCGTAAGCCTCGGTGGTGATGCCCACCAGATAGGCTATGAACACCAGCATAAGGAGGACGGAAATCAGTAGGGCTGCGAACCATCCCTTGGACTTCCAGGCTACACAGGCGATCCCGGCGATGGAGAGGATCACGGCGATCACTGCGAGGGAGGTGTTGTCCGTTAGCCTGCCGGTGACGGAGCCGAGATCCACTTCGCCGAGGAAAGGTATTTTCTTCCACCTGGCCTGGGCTCTGGACCAGGGAGCCAATAACGCGGAGACCATGCATAAAAGGCAGCCCAGGACCACCATTGCGCCTCCAACATGCGCCCTGGAAACTGAAATCAGCCGGTTGCTACTGCATTTTTCCACTTCAAGTCCCCTTGTGTGAATACCACTTGCTCATTTCATGCGCATGATTTTTTGGAAAGATTTTACCACTTACGCTGCTGGACTTGGGCAAGTGTATCCGCTTTCCTGGGTGACTCGTAGCTCGATGACGGCGAAAAAACCGGTTTGTTCGGAAAGCGGAGGCGTCAATCCCTTGCGCCATTTCGGGTAAAAGGGCTGGGAAAAGCGAAATTCCACCAAATGTCCGATGCCGGGTCGACGAACGTGCAATCAAAAGCCACTCGACGGAGGTTTATTTATCTGGTGAGACGTGCATTGCAGCAGTTCACGGATGGTCCTGAGTAGGTAGGCGGAGCGAAAAGAATCCCAAACCAGGGAAGGTCAACAGTTGATAAGACGGGGTGTGAATAACTTGCCGGCAGGGTATACGATCGAAAACACGGGTCGTTACTGTCCTCTGTGCGGAAAGCTATCCACCCCGGGGAGCATACTCTGTTCCCGCTGCAGCCCAAGGGGCTTGCGTCTCGACAATCGCTCCAACCGAAAAATGAGGAAAAAGCCCTTTCTTCCGCCAGGGCTTCGATGTCCGTGACGCCCCGCTTGGGTCCTCGCGAATCGGCCCACGACACCGTTGAGAGGCGCACGGGTCGCAGAAATAGCCTCAAGATGGTCCTTAAGGTATCATTTTCTACAAAGTCCTTGACGGGAGGAATACTCTCGGCCGACGGCGCTGAAGAAAGTCCGGAAGGGTTATGAATTTTCCGGAAAGACATAAGAGTGGAGGGGGAATATGAACCTCTTCGACCTCGTCCTGAGCCGAGGCCGGCGCATGGTCGCCCTGCAGGGGGGAGCCGTCGCCGCCCGGCTGGCTGGGTTCTCCGTCGGCGATGCTGCTCGAGAGGCGGAGATCCAGGCGCAGGCGCTGCGCTCTTTCAAACAGCGGTTCCGGCCGGATGTGGTCTTTTCCCTTCTTGATCTGACCGTGGAGGCTGAGGCATTGGGGCTGGAAGTCGATTTTCACCCCGAACGGCCGCCGAGCCTCCCCAGACAAGACCTCCCCAGACTGAAGCGTTTCCTAGAACTGGAATCCCCGGATCCTGAGTGCGCGGGTAGGATGCCCGTCTTCCTCAAGGCGTTGGAGGAGCTTGCGATCGAGGATGACGTCCTCTGGGGGGCCTTCGCCACCGGTCCCCTTTCCCTCCTCGACCGGCTGGCCGGGGAGGAGGGTTGGGCCTCCCAGATAGAAACCGAGGCGGATCTGGTGGAGGCTCTGAGTTTCGCCACCGCGGTGGTCGGTTCCTATGCCGCCGCCCTGGGTTCGCGGGCCGACCTGGTGATGGTGGTCGACCCGGCCGCAGGCAGGCTTCCGGAACGCACCTTCGCTCGGCACTACAGGCCATATCTCAAGGCTCTCTTCGGCATTGTGAGATCGGCGGGGGCGGCTTGCTTTTACCATGTCTGCGGCGACGTCAGCCGGCTTTTGGAGGACATGGGCTTCATCGGTATGGAGGGTATTCTGCTGGATCCGGAAACGGGGACCGCAAGTGCGGCGGAGGTGTTGCCTCGGAGTGTGCTGATCATGGGAAACCTGGACGGTGAGCGCACCGTGAGGGGAGGGAGCGAGGAGGAAGTGCGCTGGGAAACGCGCCGGATATTGCGTTCCATGCGGCGCTACCCCAATTTCATCCTCTCCACGGGATGCCTTCTCCCGGCGGACGCGCCGCCGGAGAACATCGAGGTGCTGGTGGAGGAAACTCGGAACTGGAAACCTCTGGAAGGTTTCTGAGGACATGGGCGGTCGAAGCGGGAAAGCGTTTAATCCACATCCGCGGTGGGATGGTGGCCTCGACAATCCCGGACACAACCTCGCATCCGCAGGACCTCACCGCATAAAAAGAAGGAGGACCGCAGGTTTGGTAGCCGTCCTCTGTTTGGCCATCCTATTCTTCGGTGAGCCGCAGACCGTGAGAGCCTTGGAGTCTCAAACTCTTCCCATCCTTCTCGTGAACGGGGCCATCTATCCGCGGTTTTTCGACCCCCACGGGCTCCCGCCCGCCTTCAGGGTCGACCCTCCAGGGGGCGGAAAGGAGGCCCTTTTCCTGCTACAGTTCGCGGGCCAGGTGAGGGAGGACTGGCTGGAGGAGATGAAAGGGCGCGGAGCGAAGCTGAGGGGTTACCTGGCCTACAATTCCGTGCTCGCGGCTATGGATGCCGGGACCTACTCAAAAATCAAGGGGTTGAGCTTCATCTTCTGGTCCGGCCTTTACCAGCCTTATTACAAGATCTCGCCGGCGCTTCAGTTGCGGTTGGTGCAGGGAGGGGAGGTAACGGCGCTGGCGCAGGTCTACGACGCGAACCTGTTGGGGCAGGTCATGGAATCCCTTCAGGCAATGCCTGTGGAGGTCCTCGCCTGGGGCGGGGACTCCTGGTGCGGGATCGTCGTCCTACGTCTTCCCGTGGAGGAGTTGAGGGAAATCGCGGCCATGCCGGAGGTGGAATGGCTGGACCTCGCCGGAGCCGGTACCCTTCCCTCCACGTGGATATCCGGGAGGGGCGGGATGGACGCGTCGGAGAGTGTGAGGACGGCGCGCGCTAGCGGTTCCTCGGCCACTAAGCCAAGCGGAAATCCGGAGAGCGTGGCCGTTTCGGACACCGGTAAGGAGCCGCCTTCCGGGGGGGTCATGCCCGAATGGTTTACCAAGAGGCTGACGGGTCCGATCAACCTGAGCGGCGCCGGTGACGCGGTTTTTTCTGATCATGCCACGGCGACGACGATGGTCCTCTTTGCAGGGGATACGCTCGATGAGCGGCAACCCATGTTCAGGCCCCTCAGGGCTATCCTCTATCTCACCGGGTACGGCATGGGAATCCCTCAATTCCCGGTGTCCATGTTCTCGCTTCTGGAGGATGCCTATTCCCGTGGGGCCAGGGTCTTCCTCAGCGGGAGCGTACCTGAGGGTAGGGAATCTTTGACCAGATACGGAACGTATTCCTCGCAGAGGGATGCCTTCGCCTGGAGCCGTCAGGACATGCTCCTCGTGGAGCCGGCGGGAAACGAGGGAACGGACCAGGACGGAGACGGCCGCGTGGATACGGGGAGCATACTGGGTGGGAGCTGCGCGAAGAACGTCATAAGCGTCGGGGGGTGCGAGAGCGCGGGTGACGCTTCCACGGGGGAAAGCAGCGGCATGGCGGCCTTCAGCTCCCGCGGGCCCACCGACGACGGGAGGATAAAACCGGACCTGGTGGAACCGGCCACCGGGATTCCCTTGATTTCCGCGGGAGGTGAGGGCGGGTCCTCGGCTCCGGTGCGCTGGAGAGGAGGGGCGTACGTGAGGGCCTTCGGGACCAGCCTTGCCGCCGCACTCCTGGCCGGTGACGCCGCTCTCCTGAGAGCTGCCGTCCGTTCCCGCACAGGAAACGAGCCCTCGGCGGCACTTGTTAAAGCCATCCTTATCAACATGGCCCAGGACTTGTACCCGGGGCAGTACGGTGAGGAGGACCCGGAGGTGCCGCGCGCTCCCAACCCCGTCGAGGGGTGGGGAAGACCGGACGGATCATGGACGGGGGAGAGTCTCTCATGGCTTAAGCTGGTGGACGATATGAGAGGATTGCGGATGGGGGACACACGGATATACCGGGTGGAGGTGCAATCCATGAGCGAGTTGAGGGTCACTTTGGCCTGGACGGATTATCCCTCTCTCCCCCAGAGCCGCATGCGCCTGGTCAACGACCTCGATCTTCGGGTCATCGGTCCGGGTGGAGAGTCCTATTATCCGAACGGAAGGCACTCCAGGGATCCGCTGAACAACACGGAGCGAGTGGTCATCGAGGTGAACGGAAGGCCCGGAAAATACACGGTGGAAGTGAAGGCCTGGAACGTACCCATGGCACCGCAACCCTATGCTCTCATAATCCAGGGAAGGTGATGGAAAGGCCTCGTGCCTTGACCGGGAGCGGCCTCCGCAAGGGCACCTCTTGCGCCGGGATTCCGGGTTTTCCGCGGTGGGGGAGCGGAAACCGCGGAGATACAGAGAGCGGTTTCTTGGGAAGAAGGACCTCGAACACCGGGCAGGGAGAACGTGCAGGGATTTCACTAACCGGCATTGACAGGCATCGTCAAGAGGATGGCGGTGATACCTCGGGCCGCCCGTTTTAAGGTGGCCAACCTGACGGTCAGGGGGTAGAGGAAGCGGGAATCCACACCGAGAGGAAGGGGGATAAAGGTGAGCGGGGACGAGGTGTATCGTAAGTTGAGGGATTTTCTCGATCGTATGCCTCTCGGCTTCCCCTCCACCTCCAGCGGGGTGGAGCTCCGTATCCTGAAGAGGCTTTTCAGCGAGGAAGAGGCGGAGATGGCGGTGCACCTCTCCCCGCTGCCCGAGGATGCCGAGACCATAGCCGGAAGATGCGGGATGGACGTGGCTTATGTGTCGGGAAAGCTGGAGGACATGTCCAGAAAAGGGCTAGTCTTTCGAACCCGCAGGGGAGGACGCACCTTCTACAACACGGCTCCCTTCATGATCGGGCTCTACGAGTATTCAGTGGAGAAGATGGACGAGGAGCTGGCATCCCTTTACCGCGAATATTACGAGGCCGCCTATATGATGGAAATGGCTGCCAGCGGCATCCCCGGGTTCAAGGTCCTTCCCATCGGGGAGCGCGTCCAGGCCCCTCTCACCGCCTTTCCTTACCTGGACCTGGTGGAGGAGGTGAAAAGGGCGCGTGTCATCTCGGTGGCCGATTGCATCTGCCGCAAGGAGGCCGCAATGACAGGGGAGGCTTGCGGTTACCCGAGGGAGACCTGTCTGAGCTTCGGCGCCGCGGCAGAGTATTACATCGAGAACGGGATAGGGCGAGAGATCGACGCCGAGGAAGCGTTGAGGATCTTGCGCCAGGCGGACGAGGCGGGCCTCATCCATGCCGGGGTGAACACCAAGCACCTCTCCAACATCTGCAACTGCTGCCCCTGCTGCTGCGCCTCGATGAAGGGGATCACCAAGAGGGGTATGGATAAGCGGTATTTCCTCAACGCTTTATTCGAGGCGGTGGTTGACGCGGAGGAATGTACCGCCTGCGAGGTCTGCGTGGGGCGCTGTCCGGTGGGGGCGGTGCGGGTGGAGGAGGAGGCGGCGGTGGTGGACCGAGAGAGGTGCCTGGGGTGCGGCCTGTGCGCCGGGACCTGTCCCGCGGAGGCCATCTCCGTCGTCCTCCGGGAGGACCGTGAGGAACCCTTCGAGCGCGTGGTGGACATGGGCCTGGCCATCCTGGAAAGGAAGGGCGTGGAGCGTGGAGGCGGTCTCGGCAAACCGAGTTAAGAGAACGTCGTTAGGTTGCCGGGACTGGCGCGTGGGTTACGAGACCTTTTTGACTACCTCGGAGAGCTCATGGCCGGGTTGTCTCTCTGCCCCTCAAACGCCGGCTGTCCCTATGTGACCGGCTTTTTTACCTTCCTTTGTCCTTGCGGCTTCGCGGAGAACCACCCGACGGATCGTTGGTTTTGGGGCTACGACGGCACCTGCACCGTGCCCTCGTCATTCCATTGGGGAAGAGCGAGGGTTGGTACTGGATTCGGAGAGGGGGGCGGAAAAACGCCGTAACCTGTTGAGAGCCCGATGACCATATTGCCGGGCGCGGGGTTTCATAGCGAAAATACGGGAGCGGGCGAGATCCCGTCACTTCCTCATCGCGCACGGTGAGCCATGTGGTCGCGGAGGGCGAGGGGAAGCGGCGGCATTTTGACGCCTATACAACGGACTTACGGGCTGAGGAGCGTGCCCGCCGCCGTCAGGGATTCCACTGCCGGACTCGGGGTGTGCGCTGTTCGCATCGGATAGGGACGTACGAACGCGGGAACCTCATCGCCCTTCAAACAGTGGTGCGCCCGGAAGGACTCGAACCTTCAACCTTGGGATTAAGAGTCCCCTGCTCTGCCAAATTGAGCTACGGGCGCACGGGATATATTATGGGTTTCGCCAGGGCAAAACGCAAGCCGTTCATGCCCTTTGAATGGAGCGTCAGGAGATTGCCCCTTTGTTCTTCTGTTTGCTTGTTTTGCCGGGATGACGGGCGCCATGTAAAAAGCCTTCAAACCCGAAAGCGAAAACCGAAAAGACACGGCACCGTGTACGGTCTAACGGAGTTTTTTAGCCAGGCCGTTGATCCTTCGGAGAAGGCAAGGCGGTTGGAAAATCGACCTCTTTAAACACTGCCATCATCCCGTGACAAGTATTTCGTGCACATGACGTGGGCCGCTCGAATCCTCAGGCCGGAAAAGATTCGCCGCCCCTTGCGGGGCGGCTTTAGGTGAGCGATGCTTCCGTCGACTTCGGCGTGGTGCGAACGTTTCTACTTCTTGCCCGATACCGCCTTCTTCAGGGCCGCACCGGGCTTGAAGGACACCACCTTGGTGGCCTTGATCTTGATGGGCTCCCCCGTCCTCGGGTTGACCCCCTTGCGCGCCGCGCGCTTCTTCACCTCCCAGGTGCCGAAGCCCACCAGGGTGACCTTCTCACCCTTCTTCAGCGCGCCGGTGACGATGTCGATGGTGCTGTCCACTGCAGCGGCGGCGTCCTTTTTGCTCATCTTGGTGCTTTTGGCCACTGCGTCGATCAGTTCTGCCTTGTTCATGGTTCACCTCCTTTTCCGTTTATTTTCAATAGAATAATTCGCTTTCATAATCTTTTTTCCTTTATTTATCCAAAATAAACCCGAAAAAAGGCCCATTTTCGGGATTATATTTGGAAAATGGCCGAAAACACGAAAAAAACCGTCGGAAAGTGACGTTGGAAGCGGGGCGGGAACAAGGGGAAAGGATCCGTCTGTGGTACGCGTAACCCGAGGCAGAGAGGATGCTGCATGCGACAGGGATGTTGTAGGCCCTCTGCGCGGCCTCGTCCCTTATTCCCTCACCTATTTCGGATGACTGGGCGTGATGCGTGGCATGCGTGGCGCCAGCACGGAAGGCCCTCAATCCTGGGCGGCTTCGCCTATGGCCTGGAGAGCATCCTCGATGGCCTTGATGACCCGCTCCCTCCCTTCCCTCTCCCGGGCGCTTATCAGGGGCTCGACGGCTTTCCTGCTCCCGATTCTGCCCAGGGCCCGTGCCGCTTCCAGCACGTCGGTCTCGATGTCGCTCTCCAGGAGGGGAAGCAGATAATCGATGGCCCTCAAGCAGTGCATCTCCCCCAGGACACGGGCTGCCACCGCCCTTACCCCTGCGGACTGGTCGGCGAGCATCTCGCTTATGGGGACCCACAGGGTCGGTTCGCCCATGTTGGAGAGGGATTCCACGGCTCGCAGCCTCACGATGCTGGCCGTATCCCCCAGTGCCTCGACGAGGAAGGGGATGGCGCGCCGGTCTCCAAGCTTGCCCAGCGCCCGGACCGAGCTGTAACGGAGGGAGAGGTTGTGGCTGCGGGTGACCCTGCAGAGCATCGGGACCACCTGGACGTCGCCGATCTCCGCCAGGGCATCCACGATGAACTGCCCCACGCCTGAGGTCTCCTTTTCCAGGCGATCCAGGAGGTGGCGCACGGCGCGGCGGTCCCCGATCAGGCCCAGGGCCCTCGCCGCTCCCTTGCGGACATCGGGGTTCTCGTGGGTCAGGGCCTCTATGAGGACGGGCAGTGCGTTCTGCCCCTGGGAAGCCAACAGGTCGGAAGCCGTCATGCGCATATAGGGCTGGGGATGACCCATGGCCTCGACCAGGGAGCGAAGGTCTCCCCTGGCTGCCAGTTTCTGTAAATCCTCCCTGCCTTTCATGATGAACTCATTTTATCATTTCCTACTGTCCCATACCCAGCCTTACGGCCAGCGGGACGGGAAGCCCCGCGGCCAGGACCTTTTTCTGGGTGCTCCTGTAGTCGTATTCGAGAAAACGGAATTCCACCCACATCTCATCGAGGTCCATGAGGGCCATGGTGGCCACGGGTATCCCACCGCGGTACTGGCCGCAGCTCCCCACGTTTAAGATGTAGTGTGACCCGGGAAGGAGGCTCTCCCGATTGCCGGGCCGGATGCCGAGCTCCCTGACCTTGCGGCGTTCCGGATCGAAGGAATAAGCCGCGCATACGTGGGTGTGTCCTATGAAGCAGAGCAGGTTTGCCGGTGGAGGGTAGTCGGAGAGCAGCGACTTGAAGGCATAGCCGGCCTCGAAGGGATCGAATATGTACTCGTCGGGATCCGAGGGGGAGCCGTGAAAGAGGTAGAAACAGTCGTTCACCCGGAGGACATCGGGCAAGGAAACGAGCCAGCGGCGGTGTTCCTCAGGGAGGGCTTCGGCGGTGAAGTGAAGGGCCGCCATGGCCAGCGGGTTCATGTTGGGAAAGTTTCCCGCCTCAAGGTCCACCAGGCCGCGTTCGTGGTTGCCACGGATGCAGCGTACACCTTTTTCCCGCACCAGCTCCGTGCATTCTACGGGATTCGCGTTGTAGCCGATTATATCTCCGCAACACAACAACCTGTCGGCCCCGCAGCGTTCCGCTTCCTTCAGGACCGCTTCGAGCCCTTCCAGATTGGAGTGGATGTCCGAGAATATGGCGTATCTCAAAGGCGCCCCCTCCGTCTCGTCCCTATTATATCCGCGCGCCGCGGCGCCTCTCATGAAGGGCGCACAGCGGAGCGAAGCTCAGGGCGCCTTCGCGCCCGGGGGGACCTGATTTTATTCCAGCCGCGAAGAGACGTCGAACCCCGGTTATGTGGACGCTCGATATCCGTCGGTTTATGATTTAGGCGAGGAAAGGAGGGCAGGATGAAGAGAATTTCCCTGCTTGTTGCCGTCTGCCTGTTGGCCACCGCCGCATGGGGCTGCGGAAAGGGAAGCTCCGCGGAGTCGCGTAAGGCCGACCTGGAAACGGAGGTGATGCCCCTCCTGGATGATTCCATCCGGGCCATGTCCGAACTGAGGGGCTATCGCATGAAGGGGTCCATGGAGATGAGCGCGGGGAGCGGAGATGCGTCAGGTTCGGGGACCCTGCGTATGGAGATACGGTCCGAGGTCGAGAACACTGATGGACGGGCCAACCAGTATATCCACATGGAAATGGGGGGCCTAGCCACCGAGGCCTATATCTACGGGGATTACTTTTACCAGGAGGTCCCGGGGCAGGGATGGACGAAGAGCAGCCTCGCCCAGTACCAGGTCCAGAATCTGAGCACCGGGGTGATTAGCGAGGAACAGATGCGGCTCATAGCGGAGACGGTGGAGGAGGCCACCGTCCGGGATAAGGGCGAGGACGGGAAGGAGATGGTGCTGCTCTTGGGCAAGGAATTTCTTCTCCGATCCCTGGAACGTTGCCGGGAGGAAGCGGGAGACGCGGCCGAAGGCCAGGTGGAGCAGTGGATGTCGG
>MU158622.1:0-620 GCA_015711895.1 Candidatus Solincola tengchongensis
TGAGGGCGGAGGAGGAACCCCTCCCGGTCACCGAGCTGGAGAGGCCCGTGACCGCACCGGGGCCCGAGCCGGCCGTGGAGGCCGTGGCCGAGGCACTCCCCACGGAGGCGGAGCTCGCCCCGGAAGAGGCGCCCCCCACGGTGGAGCCGGGGAGGTTGGCAAGAGAGGAGCCCGCCGCGGCGCAGGCGGAGGGCATGCCGGGCATTGGCGTTCCGCCTTCAACCCCGGAAACGAAAAGGCCGATGGAGACAGTGGCCGGAGCGGGGAGCACGCCCGCCGTTCACGAGGCGGCACCCTCCCTGGAGAAGGAGGAGGTCGAATACGGCGAGCTGGACATCGACAGTTATTCTCTGGAGAGGGAGCTGGCGGAGCTCACTGGGGCCGCCATACCCCAGCCGACCAAGAAGATCAAGATACCCATAAAGCCGAAAGGAGAAGAGGGTAAGGTGGAGGAAATAGAAAAGGGGAAGCCGGTCCCCAAGGTGAGGCGGGATAAGGCGGTGACCAAGAGCCTGATCATGCGCATCATCGATGGCATCAAGAGATTGTAAGGGGTGGAGTAGGAGTTGCGTTCCTTCAAGATCGTGGTCACCGGACCATTCAACGCCGTTAAGACCACC
>MU158622.1:630-1657 GCA_015711895.1 Candidatus Solincola tengchongensis
AGCATAAGCGAGATTGCCATCGTCTCCACTGAAAGGGCCATCTCCGATTCCACGCGGAGGGTCAAGGCGGAGACCACTGTGGCCATGGACTTCGGCCGTATCACCATCTCCAAGGACATAGTGCTCTATCTCTTCGGCACTCCAGGCCAGGAGAGGTTCGACTTCATGTGGCAGATCCTCTCCGAGGGCATGCTGGGGTACATCCTCATGTTGGACGCCAGCCGTCCGGAGACCTTCCCGGAGGGCAGGCGCATCCTGGAGTTCTTTTCCACCCTTTCCGACGCTCCCTTCGTCGTGGGGGCCACCCGCATGCCTGACGGGGACCAGCAGGCCACCATAGAGAGGATACGCAAGGAGCTGAACATCGACGGCGATGTCCAGGTCATCCCCTGTAACGCCCTGGAGAAGGAAGACGTGAAGAAGGTGCTCCTGGGTCTCCTCTACGACATCCTCAAGACCCTGGACAAGTGAGCGACGGAGTTCCACCCTTCCCGGTTCGCCCCGTTTTCGCCCTCCGTTGGAGCCGATAAAATAGGAAAGCGGGAATGCGAAGCAACATCCGAAGCCGGTAATGTTCGCCATTCCGGCGCTCCGGCTTTCATGTTCCGGGGACGGCGAGGAAAAGGAAAGGCGATCTATGGAAATAGATGGTAATACGCAGCTGGTGGGGATAATCGGACACGGCATTCATTACACGCTGTCCCCCGCGATGCACAACGCCGCCTTCCGTGCCCTGGGGATGAACTGGGTTTACGTGCCCCTTCGCGTCGCCCCGGGAAAGGTTACCGCCGCCTTACGGGGATTGCCGGCCCTGGATTTCCGGGGCGCCAACGTGACCGTACCCCACAAGCTGGAGGCGGCCAGGCTCTCGGACGAGCTACGCGGCGATGCCGAGGTGCTGGGAGCGGTGAACACCCTGGTAGTGGAGGAAGGGCGCCTGGTGGGCCACAACACCGACCCGGTGGGTTTCCTCGGCCTGCTCAGGGAGGTGGGGGCGGAGGTGGGCGGGAGGGCGGTGGCCCTCATC
>MU158622.1:1667-3419 GCA_015711895.1 Candidatus Solincola tengchongensis
GGGGGGTGGGGGGGGCCGCGCGGGGGGGGGGGGGGGGGGGGGGGGGGGGGGGGGCGGTGGCCCTCATCGGGGCGGGCGGCGCGGCGAGGTCGGTGGCGCTCGCCGTGATGCGGGAGGGCGCCCGCATTATATACGTGCTCAACCGCACGGAATCCAGGGCACACGAACTCAGGGAGAGGTTAAAGGGCGTGGATGCCTCTACCGAAATTAGGGTTGAGAAGCTGGATAAGGAGGGCGCCAGGGTATTGCGGGAATGCCACCTGGTGGTGAACTGCACCCCCCTCTCCGGGGAGGAGGGGGAGGAGCTGCCCCTCGATTACGCGGACCTGAGCGGTGGGAAATGGGCCATAGACCTGAAATACGGCGGCGTCTCACCCTTTCTTCGTCGTGCCGCGGAGAGGGGGGCCAGGGTGGTGGATGGGGGAGAGATGCTCGTCCATCAGGCGGCGGCATCCTTCACCCTGTGGACGGGCATGGCCGCCCCCTTGGAGGCCATGCGCCAGGCCTACCGTGAGGCGGTGAGGAGACGTGGCGGCATGGAGGCGGAGCGGTAGATGGAGAAGCCCAAGAAGGAGAGACTAGGACAGATACTGGTCAAGAACCGGGTCATCACCGAGGAACAGTTGCAGCAGGCCCTGGAGAGGCAGCGCGAGACCGGTGAGCCCCTGGGCCGGGTCCTGGTGGACATGAAGATGGTCAGCGAGGGCGCGCTGACCTCCATCCTGGCCAGGCAGATAGGACTGCGCTACGTGGACCTCGCCAACTACGACGTGGACATCTCCGCCTGCTCGCTGGTGGACGCCGAGCTGGCTCGCCGCTATACCCTGATCCCCATCGGGTTCGAGGGGGACAAGTTGCTGGTGGCCATGGCCGACCCCACAAACGTCTTCGCCCTCGATGACGTGCGCATCATGACCGGGATGGACGTGGAGCCGGTGGTGGCCACCAAGGAGGACATCGTGTCGGCCATCAACCGCTACTGCCGTTCGGAGGCCGATCTGGACCTCGGGACGGAGGAGTTCGTGGAGAAGGTGGTGGAGGAAGCGGGGGAGACGGCGGACGCCGAGGATGCCCCCATCGTGAAATACGTTAACCTGCTCATCTCCGAGGCGGTGGCCGACCGGGCCAGCGACGTGCACATCGAGCCCATGGAGAGCGACGTGCGCATACGTTTCCGCATCGACGGCGTACTTCACGAGATAAGGCGCAACCCCAAGCAGATCCATCCCGGGGTGGTGGCCAGGATAAAGGTCATGGCGGACATGAACATCGCCGAGAAGAGGCTTCCCCAGGACGGCCGCACCTCGGTGGAGGTGATGGGCAAACCGGTGGACCTTCGCGTGGCCTCCCTGCCCACCATCCACGGGGAGAAGATAGTGCTGCGCATCCTGGACAAGAGCGCCTCCCTCATGAGCCTGGAAGAGCTGGGGTTCAGCGAGGAAAACTTGGAAAGATATTCCAGGAGCTTCAACAAGCCCTACGGGACCATACTGGTCACGGGCCCCACCGGAAGCGGGAAGACCACCACCCTCTACGCCACCCTCAACGTGCTCAACACCATCAAGAAGAACATCATCACCGTGGAGGACCCGGTCGAGTACCGGCTGCCTCTCATCAACCAGGTGCAGGTGCATTACAAGGCGGGGCTTACCTTCGCCGCCGCGCTGAGGTCCATCCTCCGGTGCGACCCGGACATCGTGATGATCGGCGAGATCCGCGACCCGGAATCGGCGCAGATAGCCATCGAGTCCG
>MU158623.1:0-12732 GCA_015711895.1 Candidatus Solincola tengchongensis
AGAACCCATGTAGGATCCCGGCATCACTCCCAGGACCATGGCCAGCGCCACCGGCCACTCCACGTGCCCCAGAAAGGAGTGTATCAGGCTCCCGGGAAGGACCAGGAAGGCCATAACCACCAGCGAGTTGCCCAGGCATTCCTTGAGCTCCATATGCAGCAGGAAATAGAAAGCGGGCACCAGGATCACACCTCCCCCTACCCCCAGGAAACCGGAGAAGAACCCGGCAAGGAGACCGATGCAGGCGAGCATGGGGGCCGGATACCTGCTGTGCCGCGCCTCCTCCCCCGAGTCGTAAGGGCTCCCCGCGCCGGCCGCGGCATAGGTGCGGTATGCTAGGTAGATGATGAGAAGAGAGGTGATTATCATGATATATCTGGTGTCCAGAAGGGAGGTTGCCGAGGAACCGACGACCGTCCCTATGAGGCCGAACAGGGAGCAGTATAAAACCACTCGCGGGATTATCTTCCCCGCCCTCCAGTAGTTGAACCCTCCCACCACGGCGGAGGGGAAGATGACGGGAAGCGGGGTGCCGAGGGCGATGTCCGAGGAACGCATGAGCAGCAGGCGTATGGCCGGGGTGGTTATCACCCCTCCTCCTATGCCGAAGGCCCCACTTGTAAAACCGGAGGCGAAACCCAGGAGGATCGTGAAGAGGAATTCCTGCACGGGCAATGGATGACCCTCCGGAGTTCAGCGCACCACGTCGACGATCTCGGCGTCCGTGGCGCGAACCAGATCGTAGGACCTTATCTTGAGGATCATCTCCGGCTCACCGCCCCCGGTGTACACCACATCCTCCCGCAGGGCCTGGATGTCGATGTACTTGGGCATCTCCGTCTTCAGGGCTACCGGAGGCGTGCAACCGATGAGGTAACCGGTGAGCTGGCGCACTTCGTCCGCACTGAGCATGCGGAGCCGTGAGACCTTCAGCTCCCTTTTCAGCTTGTCATAATCCACAGTGCGGTCCCCGGGGATCATGACCATGATGGGCCGGCCGTCGGCGTGGAAGAGGACGGATTTGATGATCTGATGGGGTTGCAGCCCGAGAACCGCCGCCGCTCTCTGCGCAGTGCGCGCGGGTTCCGGGATGCGTCTGAGCTCGTGGGGGATGTTGGCGTTCTGCAATTGATTGTGAACGTCCACGCTGCCGAGCAATACAACCTCCTCTCAGGCGAACGACGTTTTTCCCTTCCGCTCGGCCAGACCGAGGGAGCGAGGTCGTTACGATTATATCAGGGGCAGCACATCCGCGGTTAAGACCCTGAGCCGGGGGGCAAGGAGCGGCGGCCTCTACTTGAGGCCACCCTTGCGGCCAATATCCTGGAAGAATTTGGTACCATACCTCTCCTTGGTCGTCTGCCCTCCCTTGCGGCCTCCTTTCTGGCCGATCTGCTGGTAGAACTCCTTGCCGTATTTCTTCAGCGTGGTCTGCCCCCCCTTGCGACCCGCCTCGCTGCGGCTCATCTTGCGCTCGGCCATGGCACATCCCTCCTCGAAAGAACCCGAAGACGAGAAAGCGACGCAAGCTCCCATTTGTTAAATTACCCAATTCGGCCGGTTTTCTAACCTTGGTCCGCCTCTTCCTCTTCCCGTCGCATGGCCAGCCAGAAGAAGGCCACGAGGGCACCCATGGCCGCCGCGGAGACGAGGGTGACCCAGATGGGGACGGAGGACACGTAATAGACGACCAGCGTGACCACCGCCCCGGCGATGAGCACGCCGCCTGTTATGGCCAGCATGGCGCGCCAGAAGGGGACTCCGAAGACGAAGGCCGCCAACGCTCCGGACCAGGCACCGGTGCCCGGCAGGGGAATGGCGACGAATATGCAGAGGGCCAGGTCGCGCCAGCGTTCGAAGCTGCGGCTGTGCTTCCGGCGGGTACGGGCGAAAAGCCAGGTAAAGAAGCGGTCCATGGATGAGGAGCGCCGACGCAGCCACTCGGAGACCGGCCCCAGCAGGAGGAGGATGAAGGGTATGGGTATGAGGTTGCCGAGGATGGCCCAGAAAAAAGTGACCCGCAGGTCCGCCCTCCAGTAGGTGGCGGCGGGGATGGAGCCGCGCAGCTCTATCAGAGGCACCATGGAGATGAGTAGGGTACGCAACCATACCGGAATGCCGCTCAACCATTCCACGTAGGAAGGAGCGAAGAAAACCCCCTTATAAAATGGTCGCGGCAATGGATACATAACTCTCTTACCACCCTACCGATCGTGAATCCGCGTTATCTTAACACACTCGAAGCCTCAAGGTCATCGTCTCCAAGCAGAGCGGGCTGACACGCGTCCGCCGGGGCTCGCCGGACGGAGAGTTCGGCGGCCCGCGTATCCCCCTTCGTCTCAGAGCAGCGTGACCGGATCCACATCCACGGCCAGGGAAAGGTCCTCCGGGGCGATTCCCTCCCTGCGGCAGAATGATGAACGCCAGCCCTCGAAAGCTCGTATTCCCGCCCGCAGTTCCTCCTCCAGCCCCCGGGGATGGAGGATCTTGAGGGTCAGGTGGTACCGGTACCTTCCCTTGAGCCTGAACAGCGGTGCGGGAGCCGGTCCCAGGACCACGCCCTTGCCGTGGGGGACCCTTGAACGGAGGTCCTCGGAAAGGGCCTCGGCGGCGCATCGCGCATGCTCCTCCAACGGAGAGCTGACCACCAGGTTGGCCAGCCGGCAGAAGGGGGGGTACATCGCCTCGCGCCTGAACTGGAGCTCCTGGGAATAGAAGGACTCCGGGTCGCTGCGTAACGCGGCCTGGATGGCATAATGTTCGGGGCAGTAAGTCTGGACGATGACCTTGCCGGGCAGGTCGCCCCTTCCCGCCCTCCCGCTGACCTGGGTGAGGAGCTGGTAAGTCCTCTCACCGGCTCGAAAATCGGGAAAGGCCAGAGAGGTGTCGGCGTTGATGACCCCCACCAGGGTCACGCTGGGGATGTCCAGGCCCTTGGCGATCATCTGGGTGCCCAACAGTACCTGGGCGTCTCCCCGGCGGAAAGCTTCCAGAATATCCCAATGGGCATTCTTGCGGCTCGTGGTGTCCGCGTCCATGCGCAGGCACTTGAGCACGGGAAGCAACTTTCGCAACTCCTCCTCGACACGTTCCGTGCCCACTCCCGCATAGCGGTGGACCCGGTTGCCGCACTGGGGGCAGACGAAGGGGGGGCGAAGGGCCCAGTTGCAGTGGTGGCAGAGGAGGTAGGGGCCTCGAGCGTGATAGCAGAGGCTTACCGAGCAGTCGCGGCAGCGGAAGATGTGTCCGCATCCCCGGCACTGCAGAAAACTGGCGAATCCGCGCCGGTTCAGAAACAGGATGGCCTGCTCCCCGCTCCTCTGCAACTGGGCGAGGGAGTTTAGCAGCCTGGGAGAGAGTATGGCCCTCTCTCCCTGCGCGTTGAACTCGCGCATGTCCACCAGTTCCATTCCCGGAAGAGGTCTTCCGTCCACCCGTGAGGGCAGGACAAGCGGAGCGCATCTCCCGTTTCTCATGTCATGATGGCTCTCCAGGCTGGGAGTGGCGCTTCCCAGCACCAGCACTGCGCCGCTCAGCTCCGCCCTTTTCCTGGCCACCTCCCGGGCGTGGTAGCGGGGCGGAGAGCCCTCCTTGTAAGTGGTCTCATGTTCCTCGTCTATGACGATAAGGCCCAGGTGGCGCAGGGGAGCAAAGAGCGCTGATCTGGCCCCGATGACCACCCGGTATCTCCCTTCCTTGATGCCCCTCCACTGGTCGTACCGTTCTCCCAGGCCCAGGCGGGAGTGCAGCACGGCCACTTCCTCGCCCAGACGTCCCTTGAAGCGCTGCACCATCTGGGGGGTCAGGGCTATCTCCGGGACCAGGACCATGGCGGTCCTTCCCATCCCCAGGGCGTGCTCTATGGCGTGAAGGTAAACCTCGGTCTTTCCGCTCCCGGTCACCCCCTGCAGGAGAAAGACGCCCCCACCATCCTCCAGGGCGGCCACAATCCGCCGCAGCGCCTCCTCCTGGTGCGGGTCGAGGGTGTGCCTGGGGACGTCGGGAAAGGAGCGCTCGGCGAAGGGGTCGCGCAGGCGCTCCTCGACGTCCAAGCGGACCCAACCCGACTCCACGCAACCGCGCACCACGCTCGAAGAGGTCCGGCTGGCCCTCTGGAGGTCGGCGAGTCTCATCCTCCCACCGTGTTCCAGCAGCACCTGGAGGAGGTGGCGCCTCGCGTGAGTGAAGTGCGCACTTTCCTCCCCGGCGAGAGCCCCTTTCCCGGCGGCGGTGATCTCCGCCACCCGTATTCGGATGCGGGAGGCCTTTGGCTTGGGAACGACGTATCTGCGGACGACGATTCCCTCTTCCTCCAACTCCTTGAGCGGGGCGGAGGCGAGCCTGCCGCCCAGAGCCTCACGAAGCTCGGGAATGGTCAACGGTCCTCCGGACCGGGAGAGGGCGCGGAGGATCTCCTTTTTCCGTCCGGAGAGCTCGGGGAGAGCGTCCAGGGCTTCCCGGACGTCCACCAGGGGGGCCACGACCTCAACAACCTTGCGTGCCCGGCCGGGAGGGGTCACGCGGCGCGGCGCCTGGGAGCGGGGGCAGCGATATCTCTCGGCGACGCAGCTGCCGAGGTCGGGCATGGAATCGTCGAAGGCCGGTGGTTCGTCCACCACCGCCTGCACGTCCTTGATGGAGGGGAGCTCGGGGCGAGTCCGGAAACACAGAACGTATCCTACCTGGAGCCGTTTCTGCAGGGGCACCAGGACCATGCTTCCCGTCTCCACCCTGGTGGCGAGCTCAGGGGGGACGCGGTAAGTGAAGGGTCGGTCGAGCTGTCGGGCCGGGGCGTCGATGACGACGTCCACGAACCGTTCCGCATCCGACAGCTCCTCTCTAATGCCGGGCATGTGGTCATTATAATCCCGGGGTATGACCGTTCCCGCCGGAATCAGCCTTTGTTCCTCTGCCTTCCTCGTTGCGGTCCTCGGCGGTTAGGCGGTTGAGGTGGGGAACCGGGTACGGTGACAAGACGGTTTTGGCCCGAAAAGCTTCGCCCCCCGTATCGCGGCCGGGGGCCGGAAGGCCGTCCCGGAGAGATAGGTCAGTCCTGGGAACGTCTCTTGGCCGTTCTCCAGGCCTGCCCCTCTCGTGGCGCTCATATGGCGGCGCGGGTCACGAGGAAGGCCGCGGTGAGGAACAGGAGGGCTGCATAGGGTAGCGTTGGAGGGGTTGCTTTCCCGGGTCGCGGAAGGCCGCCCTTTCTATTCGCCTTACGTCCCGACAACAGGTAGAACAGAGCCATCCCTCCTCCCGCGCAGGCTCCCCAGAAAAAGGAGGCCAAGAGAAGTGAGGGACCGGTAAAGAGCCCGATGACCGCCAGCGATTTGACATCTCCGCCTCCCACGCCCCCCAGAAGGAAGAAGGGGAACAACAGGGCCGCGCCGAGGAGGAGACCATAGACCCCCCGGAGGAGGCCGGAGGTTCCTCCCCAGGCCGCGACGGCCACCCCGCAGAACGTACCCGCCAGGATGAGGAGGTTGGGTACCTTCCTCCAGCGGAAGTCAAAATAGGAAGCGGAGAGAGCCAGTATCCAGAGGAGAAGGGCCTTCACCGGTCCCGTTCCCATTTTCCGACCCCCTTGGTCGGACCTGTGCCAACAACAGGTTTGTCCCAGCGGAGGGGCAGGATTTCAGCCCAAGGCGCCCATAAGCTGGTGGAATATCTTATTGAAGAAGCTCTTGATGACATCCGTGCCGCCGGCCCAGGCTATCAGCGCGCCGGCTATGGCCGCCGCCCCCAGGATGACCAGGGCGTATTCCGCTGTGGCCTGGGCGGACTCATCCGTCAACAGTTCCATTGGATGGCGCAATATCTTCACCCCCTTGTCACTTCGGAGAGGGTTTCCCGGCATTCACATGCAGCGGATACCGGGTAACCTCCCGCCGTTCGTGCACGGCGGTCCCCTCTTTTCCGGCTCCAACGGCTCCATAATCACGTTCTACGGCATCACCTCCCGTCATTTTGCGCCTCTTTGATCCACCCCCATGTGCAAGCGCTCCTGGGGCATAGGCCCTACAATTGGGCAAGAAGCATCGCCGCGCCGGCACAGGGGCCGTTACCGCCGCCCTCCCTTCAGGGCCTCAGAGGGAACGGCCGATGATCATACTTCCCACGGTCAGGAGGAGGAAGCTGGGAAGGATCATGAAGACCAGGGGGAAGAGGACCAGGACCGATACCCGCGCGGCGCGTACCCGGTTTCTCTCCCGGCGGGCGGCGCGCATCTCCGCCGCCAACCGGGCGAGGACCTCCGATACCGGAGAACCGCTCTCCTCGGCCCTCACAACAGTGCGGGCGAAGCGCCGCAGCTCCCTGGAGGGATGATCGACGACGCGACTCAGGGCCTCACACAGCCCAGCGCCCAGCTGGAGGCCCTCCACCACCTCTTCCAGCTCGCGCCGCGTCTGAGGATGTTGGACCACGGAGAGCGAGTGCTTGAGGGACCTCGGCAGGCTCTCCCCCGCATAACAAAGCACGGCCACCAGGTCCACCACCTCCGGGAGGTCCGCTCCGAGGGCCTCCAGGGCGAGGTGGCGCCTGCGCTTGAGCCATAGGGCCGGCACCCTGCTACCCGCGATGTAAACCAGGGGCAGGATGGGTGCCCCCGTGATGCCCAGGGGAAGGAGGAGGAGACAGAAGGTCAGCCCACTGAGCCTCCTGATCCCCATGAAGCGGGGCACCGTCCAATCAAGCCCCGCCTCCCGCAGGAGGCGCTTTACCTCGCTCTCCCCCGAACCGGAAAAAAGCTTTCCCAGCCGCTCGCTCAGATACCAGAATATGGTATTTAGCGATTTGCCTCTTCTCGCCCTGCGCCGGGGTATGTTCCCGGCACCCGCAAGGTTCAGTACCGCCTCACGGCGAACCCGGCTGCCCGCCATGGAGAGAAACGTGCAGAAGATGGAAAAGCCTACCAGGAGAGAAGCGAGCAGCTCCATGCCTCAGCCCCCCTCGGTCATGCGCCTTATAACCAGGAAAGCCGCCGCATTGAGCGCCATGGCCACCAGTGCCAGAAGATTGCCCGCCGGGGTGGTCAGCATGGGTTTGAGGGAGGAAGGGTTCAACGCCGCCTGGATGGCGAGAAAGGCTAGGGGAAGGGCAGAGACCAGATAACCCGAGGCCCTGCTCTGAGAGGTCACCATCCTCAACTCCCTGCGCGCCTCCAGCCCCTCGCTTATCCTGCCCCGCATCCTGTCCAGTACCCGGGGAAGGTCGCCGCCCCTCCCGTGGAGCAACCCCAGGACGGTCAGGGTGAGGCGAAGGGAGGGAACGGGGGAGCGTTCCGCGGCGCGGAGAAGGGATTCCTCTAGGCCGCCCCCGGTGTTTATCTCCCCGATCAGCTCGCCCAGTTCCTCGCCCAGTTCTGTCCCCACGTCCTCCATGCATACCTGCAGGGATTGCTGGAGTGAAAGGCCGGAGCGCAGCGATTGGGTGAGGGAGTCGATGAGCTCGAGGACCTGTTCCTCCTTCCTCTGGGCTTTCCTCCTTCCGCGGTATTGCCGGAGAAAGCGACGCAAGGGGGGCAGTAGGAGAGGGAGCATGCAGAGGAGCGGGTTCCTCGTGACCGCCAGGGCCACCGTACAGGCAACGAGCATAAGGAACCTCTCCTTCCCCCCGGGCTTAAGTACCCTCCGCGTGGCCTCGCGAAGTACCTCCTGGGTCGGGACCCTCCTCGGCGGGCCGAGGGCTTCGCCCAGAAGGATAGAGGCGGCACGTTCCCGCCTCGCCAGATGTAGGTGGGAGCGGAAGAGGATGGCGCTTGCAAGAAGGAGAAGGACGGAAGCGATTATCATATTTGACGCGGCCCGGGAACCGCCGCTCTCACCCCCTCCCTCTTCCTCGGTGTCGGGCTGGAGATGTCGGGACCGGAGAGATGGGACGGCCCCGTCTGTTTCTCCATCGCCTCAAGGGCTTCCGGCTCCAGCCTGCGCAGCCTTCCCCCTCCCCATTCCTCCCTCTCCATGACCGCTATCTCCCTGACCCGCCTGCGACCTTTACCATCCCTTTCCACATGCACAACGACGTCCACCGCTCTCTCTATCTGGCGGCGCAGTGCCTCCGCGGGAAGGCCCACTCCGGCGGTGAGGGCCATGGTCTCCAGGCGGGAGAGGGCATCCAGTGGGGAATTGGCGTGGATGGTGGTCATGGAGCCCCGGTGTCCTGTGTTCAGGGCTTGCAGCAGGTCCAGGGCTTCCGGCCCTCGGACCTCACCGATGATTATACGGTCCGGGCGCATACGCAACGCGTTGCGCAGGAGGTCGCGGAGGGTCACCTCGCCCTTCCCCTCCAGGTTGGGAGGGCGGGTCTCAAGGGGGACCACGTGAGGCTGTTGCAGCCTCAGTTCGGCGGCGTCCTCCAGGGTGATGATGCGCTCACCGGGATGGATATGCGCGGACAGCGCGTTGAGAAGAGTGGTTTTTCCGCTTCCCGCACCGCCCGTTATCACCACGTTTTTCCTCTCCCTCACCACGGCGGCCAGGAAAGCGGCTTCCTCCGCGCCGAGCATCTTCACCTCCACCAGTTCCTGAAGGGTGAAGGGCTGGGTACGGAACTTGCGGATGGTGATCGCCGGGCCCAGCAGGGAGAGGGGAGGGAGGATGACGTTGACCCGGGATCCGTCCGGAAGCCGGGCATCCACATAGGGAGAGGCCTCGTCGACGTGGAGCCCGAGGGGGCCGATTATGCGATCGATTATGCGGTAGAGCTCCTCCTCGCCCTGCAGGACCACATCGCAGGGAAGAAGGACACCGTTTTTCTCCACGTAGACCCGGTGAGGCCCGTTGACCATGACCTCCGTTATCTCCGCATCGCGCATCAGGCTCTCCAGGGGACCGAGACCCAGTATGTCATCGAGCAGTTTCTGCAGGACCTCCTGCATCTCCGCGGAGCCCAGGACGAATCCTTCCTCCCATATGACCTCCCGGGCCAGGCGGAGCAGGTCTTTCCGTTTCCTTGCGATGTCGGCTCGGAGGTCCAGGACCTTTTCCGTGCCGGAGAGGCGATCCCGAACCCTTTCCCTGATCAGGGGATAGGCGTCTGCAGGTTCCACCCGTTCACCTCCCGGCGGTAGAAGGGAGATAGGAACCCTTTTTCTTTCCCGTGCCTGGGAAGAGGCGAAGGCGCTGTTCCCCCACCGGATAGGGTTCCGTCTCCCCGATGAGCCATCCGGCAAGCCGAGATACCGCCTTGCCCAGGGATGAATCGGGCCGAGGGAGCCGCCCGAGCTCGGCGAAGTCCAGCCCGGAACGCGGGTCGTCGGGGACCGTACAGGTGTTCTCTATACCGATGGCCCGTGAGATCTCGTGGGGTTGCAGGGTGGAGCTGTTTCCGTGTCGGTTGATTATCAGGCGGAGGACGCGGGGGTCGATCCCGAAACCCCGCACTGTCGAGCTCAGGACGCGTGCGGAACGCGCGGACAAGGCGTCGGACATGGTGACCACGGACAGAGCGCGGCAGGGGAGGAGAAGAGGGAGGAACTCCTCCGCAAGGTGGCCGGGCAGATCCACCACCACGGTGTCGAAGAGAAAGGCGAGGTTGCGAAAGAAGAAGGAGGGGAGACGGGAAGCCCGTCGCGCCTCTTTCCCGCGCTGGTGCCCGAAAGGGAGGAGGTAAAAACCAGTGGGATGGCGGTACAGGGATACGCGGGCCATCTCCCAGGAGATGTCCTCCGCCAGGGGCAGCAGGTCGAGAAGAGACTTTCCCGTACCTTCCGGCTTAAACATGGAGAGCTGGGAGCGTTCCCGGTCCAGATCCACCAGGAGCACACGCCTCTCCCGCACGGCAAAGGAGGCGGCCAGGGAGGATGCCAGCAAGCTGTTTCCCACCCCTCCTTTGCCGCCGGCGAGTATGACGAGGCCGGGAGCCGATGGTTTCTTTCCGGGATTCCCGAACGGTTCTCGAAACGCGGTCCCGCGGAGCAACTCCGCTTTTTCCCTGAGCCTTATATAGAGGTCTTCCGGATCTGCCTTCGCGGGGTCGATGGTTCCGCAGAAAGCGAAAGGCCCCCGGAATAAATTCGAAAGCCCCTCGTATCCCGTCCAGGGTTCCGTTCCCGTAACCAGGAAAGCGGGGATGAGGCCCAGCCGGTCCTGGTCATGGAATCCCGGTGCCTCATCCTCCAGGTCCAGGAGAAGCTGGGTGGAGATCAGCAGCATATCCGGACGGAAGCGGTGGAGCAGCCTCCAGAGGTCTTCCAGGGTACGCGCCACCCCGCACGTTTCCAGAAGGGGGTGTGCGTCCACCGCCTCGGCCAGGCTTGAGACGTCCCCGCTGGGGAGCGCCAGGGCTACGCTGATGGTCTCCATAAGTTCCTCCAAAAGTTATAATAGTTATATAACTAATATAAATTTATCATAATGTCAATATCTGCTCCCTGGACGGATACCGGACCAGGGAGGCCCGGAAAACGGTCATCTCTCCGGCATCGCGGCATACGGGCGCTTGTTTCGAGGATGCCGGGAGCACATGAGGAGGGAGCCCGGTTTGATGCGGCAGGGGGCTTGTGTTAAAAAGGGCGTGACGGGTTCGCCGGTGCCTGTTCCCGTGCATCTTCCGGAGAGGGATTGACGGGCATCGAGACCGAGGCCTGTGGTTGCGACGCAGCGAGATGGCGAGGCGGGTATGTTAGCCGGCATAGGAGAAACACCGAGAAAAAGATGGCTCTCCGGTGCGTTGCTTCTCCTGGCGGCAGTACTTGCCGTTTCCTCCGCTTTCTATATAAGGCGTACCGCAGAGGGGATAAGACTCGGAAAGGCAGACATGGCCATGCCCGGTGTGGGCCCCTCTCATGCCTCCTATCTTCCTGCCGGACCCCGAGGAAACCTGGGCGAGATGTGGGGCACCCGGATGGAGTCGGAGATCGTCGGCCCGTGTGCGATCGCGGGCGATAGGGTATTCACGGCCTGCCGGAGCGGGTTTTTATACTGCCTGGATCTGGGAAGTGGGCGTCCGCTGTGGCGGTACGACACCGGAGGAGAGATCACCTCCATGCCCTCGCTGTCCGAGGACGGCGTGCTGGTCTCCACGGGGGACGGCCGCGTGGTCTGCGTGGATGCGGAGGGGAGGTTTCGCTGGGAGGCCGAGGCCGGGGGTTCGGTGCCCTCCTCACCGTTGCCCGCGGGGAAGGTTGTCTATTTCGCTTCCCGCGACGGCTTCCTGTATTGTGTGAACGCGGATGACGGTTCGGAGAAGTGGAGCTTTCGAGCGGACGCTCCTCTGGAGGTCTCCCCCTGCCTCTACGAGGGTCAGGTACTGTGCGCATCCTACGAGGGGACCCTCTTCGCCCTGGATGCCCATGACGGCCGCCTTTTGTGGTCGTCCCGCCTCCAGGGAGTCCCGGTTTCCTTCCCGGTAGCCGACGAGGGACGCGTCTTCGTGGCCACCGACGTGGAGTTGCGCTGCATGGATGTTCAGAGCGGCAAGACCCTTTGGTCCTGCGCCCTGGGCCCCACGGTCCTCTCCAGTCCAGCGGTAAGGGGCAACCAGGTTATCATACTTCAGGGCGAGGTCGAGGAGACCTCCGGAGTGCTCTCGTTGGACGCGAGGACGGGAGACCGGCTATGGCAGGCATCTACCGGTATCCCGTCCTGCAGGACGAACATCCTGGTCACCAACCAGGATGTATACCTGGCCGGCCCCGCTCAGGTGCTGGCTCTGGAGTGCGAGACCGGTTCACCCACCCTGAAGGTGAACGTGGAGGGCGTGTTGCCGGCGACGCTCACGGTCACCGAGGACCGCGTCCTGGTGGGGACCGCCAGGCGCAAGGTGTTTTGTCTGGGAGAGTAGAAAATAGATTATGCGAAAGCGGTTCACGGTTTCACCGTCCGCTCGTGGTCGGGAACGTTCTGGGAGTCGGAACGGGACCATCGGGAAAATAAAAGGGATGCGGGATGTTTATGGGATGCGGGGCGCTTATATAATATGTCCTCGATGTCGAAAACTTGTGATATGTCCGCAAGGCCAAAACCGGAAAAAGCTAGTTCGAACTCAAGAGCGACGGGTAACGAGAAAGGGTGATGAGATTGAAGCGCATCCTATCTGGCGGGACGGGCCGCTGGCTTCCGGCAGTCTCTCTGACCGTGCTCCTATGTTTCCTGTTGGTCGTCTTTCCCGGCTGCGGAAAGGGGGAACCCTCCCTGGAGGAGATCTGGGATAAGTCGGCGGAAGCCCAGGAGAACATCACCTCCCTGCACATGGAAATAGCCATATTTTACCAGAACACGAAGTTCGGCAGCGGGCAGATCCAGACCTATACCGTTGACGTGAGCGGGAACAACGTGCACCTTCAAAACTCCATCTTCGGGCATACCTTCAGTGAGGTCATCGTTGTCGGCGGCAAGCAGTACAGCCGGTCTATGGGGGAGAAGAAATGGCAGGAGCAACCGGTGAGCCTCACGGCACAGTCGGCCACGGAGCAGATGCGTGGGCTCGCAAATCTCCCATCCGTGGCCTCGACGAAGGAGAACAAGGGCTTGGAGAAGGTGGGGGGCAAGGAGACCTACCACCTCTATTTCGGCTTGGCTCCCGGGGAGATACCCAGCCTATTTTCCAAAGTGCCGGTCTCGCAGCTCTCCGCGGCCAGCGGTGCGGACGTCGATGTTTGGGTGGAAAAGGACACCTACTACCGCATAAAGTACGAAGCGGTGATCCGGAACGTGCTCATCGAGGAGAAGATCGGGTACGGGGACGTGCGCATCGTCACCAATATAACGGAGATAAACCAGCCCATAAGCA
>MU158623.1:12742-14878 GCA_015711895.1 Candidatus Solincola tengchongensis
CGGTGTGGCGCCGCGCATCGGGTCTGGTTCACCACCCCGGGGTCGTGTCCGATTATTTTCCGCCGGCTGTCAAGCTGGCGTTGCGGCCATGTTACGTTTTTGCAAATGTTTTTCGGGAAAGGTGCATTGCCGCTAAATGTAGAAAGATTCGTTGCCGAAATATATAACGGCTGGTAACATACGTTGATTAGTTTCCGTGTCCATAGGGAGGGGATAGTCGAGGTAAGGGAACTGGGGCTCCGGCTCAATGCCCCGGGGAGGCAAAAGCAAGAGGCAAGTCAAGGGGTGCAGGTTTTGGTCGCTTTTATTTGCAGGCGTCCAGCCGGGGGGCTTGGACGGAAAATCTTATCGCCTGGTACCGCAAATGCGGTACGGCGATGTTTCCTACTCCGCATTTTTTCCCGAGTATGGAATATCACATCTTTCGTTTCTTTTTTTCGGGCTTTCGGCCGGCGAGGCCGTTGCCTTTTCCGCCATGTCACGCCTATCCAGGGAGTGGAAAACATCTTAAGGCCATGCGTATCGAGCCTGCAGCGGTAAGGTGAAGGGGGTCGGGGTCATGCTCATCAACAGGACGCTTCAGAAGGTCGTTAACCTGCTGGTAATCGTCATGCTGGTTGCCCTGCTGGTGGTGGGGGGGTGGATGGCCTTACCCTCGCGCAGCCCCTTCGGCCCCTTGATGGGCAAGATATTCAATTCCAAGAATAACCTGGTAGGCATGTTCGAGAGCCTTGACCCCAAGGAAGTTGCGCGTGCCATCAACGAGAACCCCGAGCTGGTTGCCGAGCTTCTCCCTCTCCTGCAGGCGGACATACTGGCCTCCGCGGTCAACGCGAATCCCGAGTTCATAAGCAGCCTTATCGCCTCACTTGATCCCAAGACGGCTGCGCAGATCGTGAACCAGAACAGCGAGTTCGTGAGCATGGTCATCCCCTACCTCGACCCTCGTGTCATCGCGGACGTAGTGAACAACAATTACACCTTCCTGGTGGAAGTGGCTCAATATCTGGACCCCGGATCCGTGGCCTATATCATCAACAACAATCAGGAGTTCGCCATCCAGTTGGTGGGGTCCCTCGATCCCCAGGTAATTTCCCAGGTGATAAACAACAACAGCACCTTCATAACCCAAGTGGCGGGGCTCATCAACGCCGAGGTCCTGGCCAGGGCCATCAATGAGAATCCGAACATGGCGGTAGAGACGGTGAGCCTCATCGACCCGAGGGTGGCGGCCCTGGTGGTCCACTCCAACGGGAGATTCCTGACCTCGGTTCTGGCCCTGTTGAACCCAAGGGTCCTGGCAGGTGTGGTGAACGCCAATGGCCCCTTCCTTGTGCAGCTTCTGGGATATTTGGACCCGGACGTCATAGCCGATGCCCTGAACAACAACGAGCAGCTGGTGAACGACGTGGTCGCTCTTCTGAAGCCGGATTTCATCGCTTCCATCATCAACAATCAGTCCTTCGTCACCCGTTTGATAGGTTACCTGAACCCGGCCTCCATAGCGGGCTCTATAAACGCCAACGGGGGCTTCGTGAGCGCCCTTATGGGATTCCTCGATCCCGCGATGGTGGCGGGTGCGGTCTCGAACAACGCTGCCTGGCTGGATGAACTCATCGGATATCTGGACGGCGCGCAGCTGGGCCACATCCTGGACAACAACGCCGCTTTTATGACCGATTTCGTGGGCGCCCTCTCACCGACCACCATAGCGGAGGTCATTAACGGCAACGCGCCCTGGGCGGTGAGTTTGATATCCCAGCTGGACACCGGGGTCATAGCTTCCATCGCCAACGACCCGGCCACGGTGGCCTTCATAAACGCCCTCCTCCCCCAGCTCGACGCCGCCACCCTGGCGGGGATCGTGAACAACAACGGCTCCTGGATCGGGGATTTGGTCTCCCACCTCTCCACGGGCATGGTGGTGGACCTTCTGAACAGCCTGGACCCCTCCTGGACGGCCCAGCTCTTCACCGACCTCAACAACCCCACGAGCCTGGGGGTCATCGCCGGCATCGCCAACGACCCGGCCACGGTGGCCTTCATAAACGCCCTCCTCCCCCAGCTCGACGCCGCCACCCTGGCGGGGATCGTGAACAACAACGGCTCCTGGATCGGGGATTTGGTCTCCCACCT
>JACVJH010000219.1 GCA_015711895.1 Candidatus Solincola tengchongensis
CGCCGCCCCAGTTCTGGATGGACGAGAGAAAGTGCCCGACCATGAGGATGAGCGTGAGATTCGCCGACGAGGCGGACAACCGGTTCATGGGTGTGGCGCTTAACGTTTCCTTTGTCTACACCTTGAACCAGTGCAGTAGGCAGTAATCATCGGCGAGGCGTTCGTACGACCGTAGAGTCATCGACTCGCGGAGGATTTGAAAGCGCGTGAGGAAGGCATGCGGAGATTCAAGGCCCACTTGATTCTATTACTCCTGGTGGCCGTGACTTTGTCGGCCAGATACATGGTGCCGGTCAATGCCCAGTTCAGCGACACGGAGGCGGTAAGGTGCGAGATGTCGGCCGGTACCTGGCAGGCCGGACCTGCGGTAAAGATTTATGGGTTATGCCCGGACTGGGGTCTTGCAGGGGCCTGCCGCTGGCCGGTCTTCATATACGGCAAGGGCTTCAGGGGAAGCGTGGTCGCCCGGCTGATCAGGGGGGAGCATGAGATTCGGGCGGTGAAAGCATGGGTCTTGAGCTCCGGCATGGTCTATGCTATTTTCGACCTCCGGGAAGCAAGCGCCGGAGCCTATGATGTGAGGCTCGATTTCCATGACGGAAGGGCTGCTGTTCTTTACGGCGGGTTCACCGTCGTGCGCTGGGAGGGCTGCGTCACGATGAATGGCGACATGAGTGGTGCCGGGAGCCCGGCCGGTAGCGCGCTCCCGGGTTGTTCCGGGGAAGGTTCCGCGGGATGGGAGAAGGGCGTGGATGCCGCAAGCCCCTTCTTCCTGAGGATAGCGCCTAAAGGGACGCTGAAGGTCGGCATCTCGAAGGCCTATGCGGTGGCGCCCGGCCTGCTCCTTGAGGGGGAGATAATGAGGGACGGGAGGGGAGGCGTCTCGGTGCGTTTCGACCTGCGTGACGTCCCCCGCGTGGCCTGTGACGTGGTCCTCCTGACCCCCGAGGACTGGCCGCTTCTCCTGGAGGGTTTCATAACCCCGGCGGACGTGGCCTCCGTGGCGCCGCTCCCGGCCCCGGTGCCGCAGGCACAACCCGCTCCGCCTTCGGATGACAAGCCGCCGGAGGCGACCGTTTCGCCTGCAGAGCCGGGCAAGGAGCCCGAGGAGGTCCGGCCTGAGGCCCCACCCGGGGAAAGCGAGGGCACGCAAGAGGGGAAACAGCCCGTACCGGGCTCTCGCGAGGAGGTAAGCTCCAACATGGAGGCACGACCCCCGGCACCGGAACCCGCAGCGGGGTCGAGCCGGTAGAAAGGGCCTGTGATTGCCTCTCGGAACCAGCCTGCCATCGCTTTTGGAAAAATTAGTTAACGCTCGGCTTTTTCGCGGCGCCGTCCTTCGCTTGCCTCGCTCCCTGTAGACCGGAAAGGCTCTATGGCAAGGCGCACACCTCTTTACTCCTCGGGCCAGGCACGGAGCCAAAATTCGCCGGCCTGAGAGGCTTGGCAGGAGCAGACCTTATGGCTCTCATCATGGCATTTTACTTGCGCTTCTAAGGCCGTCGGGGAGAAGCGGAAAGACCGCGCATCCCCCTGCAACTGGCGGCATAAGAATCATGCTTAATATCCATTCCACGGCCTCTGAGGCCGCCATCCCTATGTCCGGCTGATGTCCTTTACCGTAGGAGGCAACCGGAGATTGAGCTATCCTTAGGTTAATGGATGGATCTCAACGAAGTCGGCCGCGAAGGAGTGAGGCGGCATGACGTCCAGTACGGGAGGACGCGCCGGTAAACGGACACTCGTAGGCGTCGTCCTGCTCGCTTTTCTGGCCCTTTCGGTCTTCCTGGCCTACGGCTCGGTCTCCACTGCGGTTCTGGCGGAAGGCGGCAGGCATACGGGAAGCGCCGATGCTGCCCAGCTTTCAGCGGACATCGCGACCGGAGGGCCACCTTACGCGCCTGGTCAGGTGCTGGTGAAGTTCCGGGCGGGGACACAGGTTGCCGTGGCGCTGGAAGCGCTTTCCAGGTTAGGTGCGAGCCGTGTCCTTCGGGAGATAGGCGGAAGAGCGGACAGGGCGGAAAGGAAGGGCGAGGACCAGGATGTATACACGGGAAAACGGGGAGCCTCGGGAGGCCCGCTGCCGGCGGGAAGCGCGATGCTCGAGTGGGGCGAGAGCAGTGCCGACACCATGCTCCGCAGTGGGGTAGAAGGCGCTGAGGGCGATGACCAAGAGCCCCGGAGCTGGGAGCCGGAGGGTCACGCGCTGACGGAAAGCGCGGCGGGACCGGTGGGGCCGGGGGAGGAAAACGGCGGCGACGGGAAGGTCCGCCTGCTGGCTCTCGAGCCGGGGCTTTCCGTCGAGGGTGCGCTTTTCCTCCTCCGCTCCCTTCCCTGGGTGGAGTACGCGGAGCCCAACTACCTGCGGCGCGCCCTCTACATCCCGGATGACCCTCGCTTCGGCCAGCAGTGGGGTTTCCACAACACGGGCCAGGTGATAGGCGGGGTGGCCGGATCTGTGGACGCGGACATCGATGCCGTGGAGGCCTGGGACCTGGAGAGGGGTCTCTCCCGCCGACCGGTGGTGGCGGTCATCGATACGGGCATCGACCTCGGGCATCCCGACCTCGATGGAAATTTATGGATCAACGAGGACGAGGTTCCCGGAAACGGCCTGGACGACGACGGAAACGGCTACGTGGACGACCGCAACGGTTACAACATGGCGGGCATCTCCCACCTCTACCAGAACAATTGGGCCTACCGTCTGGGAAGCGACCAGGACCACCTGCTCTTCGCCCAGTCCATCACCGGCACGGGAGACTATCTCTCCTCGGTGGGGATGGTTCCCAGAAGGATCGGAAATCCCGCCCTGCCTTTCACCATCTCGGTGAGGGCTTCCCTCTCCGGTCCTGACCTGGCCTCCGCAGTCGTGCAGCCCTCGGAGGTCTCGCCTTACCTCGGGACGCTCGTCGAGAAGCCTCTCTCCAGCCGGGTGCGCCTGGCTGCGGGGGTCACATATTACCTGGTCATCTCCACTTCCCAGCTCGATGCCTCCAACCACTATATCCTGTACATGAACTACCAGGACCCGGAGAACCCGGGGGAATGGCATGACCTGTACCAGGACGGTAGCGGCTGGCGTTACTTCCAGTCCAGTTCGCGTTGGGAACGCGGCAACTTCGACTTCTGCTTCCGGACCAACCCCAATTTCGTCCCCCGGGACGACAATGGCCACGGCACCCACTGCGCGGGGATAGCCGGCGCGGAGACGGGGAACGGCACCGGGGTGGCGGGGACATGCCCCGGCGCCCGGATCATGGCCCTCAAGGCGGGAGACTCGAGCGGGATGCTCTATTCCGCGGACTGGATCGAGGCCCTGCGTTACGCCGTGGACAACGGGGCGCGGGTGGTGAGCATGAGCTTCGGGGGGACGGCCTATTCCGCGGCGGAACAGGATTCCGTCGACTACGCCTGGAGCCGTGGGGCCGTACTCTGCGCCGCAGCGGGGAACACCGGGGACGAGACCATGGTCTATCCCGCGGGATACGAGCACGTTCTGGGCGTGGGCGCAACGGACAACCGGGACCAGGTGGCGGATTTTTCCACCCACAACGGCAGCGTGGACCTCTCCGCCCCCGGGGTCTACGTGATGTCCACCGTGCCCACCTACCCGGTGGCTTTCACCGCGTACGGGATTCCCCTCGATTACACCTACGGTTCCGGGACCTCCATGGCCACACCGATGGCCGCCGGAGTGGCCGCCCTGATGCGCGCCCGGAGCCCTTCCCTCACGCCGGAGCGAATCGTGGAGTTGCTGCAGGGAAGCGCCGAGGACCGGGGGGTCCCGGGGAGGGACGACTATTACGGGTGGGGCCGGCTGAACGCCCGGCGGGCCCTGGAAGCCGTCCTGCCGCCGCTACTTGATTCGGTGGTCCCCGCCTCCGGGAAGGTGGGAGCGGAGGTGGTGGTCAGAGGTTCAAGGTTCGGCGGCACGCAGGGCGAGAGCTACGTCTCCTTCGGGACGGAGAGGGCCGTGGATTACCTCTCCTGGTCGGATGGGGAGATAAGGTGCCTCGTGCCTCCCCTGGCGCCGGGAGGAGCGCCGGTGAGAGTGAGCACCGCAACCGGGACCTCCGATCCTCTCCCCTTCACCGTGCTGCCCTTCGAGGTGATCGCCTGGGTATCCGGGGGCGGGGGGTCCATATCCCCACCGAGCCAGGAGGTCCCTTATGGAGGAACGGCAGTTTTGGACATCACCCCTTACGCCGGTTACCGCATCACATCCCTTTCCGACAACGGGAAGGCGGCGCCGGTCACAGACCCCGCGGGGATGGTATACCGTATCGAGGACTTGCGCGAGGACCACCGGGTGGTCGCGTCTTTCGGCGTCGTCGTGTATACCGTATCCTGTTCCGTGAGTCCGGACGGCTCGGGCACGGTCTCCGGCGCCGGTGGGTATGCTCACGGGGAGAAAGTGACCCTTTCCGCCAGCCCGGCCCCGGGCTACCGGTTCGTGAGGTGGACGGAGGGGGGAAAACAGGTCTCCACAAGCAACCCTTATGTCTTCACCGTGACCTCCGACCGCGCTCTGGTGGCGGAGTTTCAAGAGGAGCCAGCGCCTTCGCCTGCCAGTACCTGGTACCTCGCCGAGGGCTGCACGGCTCAGGGCATGCAGACCTACATCCTGGTCCAGAACCCCAACTCCGAGCCCGCCACCCTGGACCTCACCTTCATGACCGACAAGGGCCCGCTTCCGGGGCCCCAGGGCTTCCTCCTCCCCGGGAACTCTCGTGCCACCTTCCTCGCCAACGCCTT
>JACVJH010000220.1 GCA_015711895.1 Candidatus Solincola tengchongensis
TCACGTTGTCCGGCCCGGTGACGTGCTGGGTGATGCCCATGGCGTAGAGGATGGCCGCCTGCCGAGCCCCCGCGTATAGGCGCGCCGCCTCCCGAAGGTCCCCCGCCGCTATACCGGTGAGCTCCTCCACCTTTTCGGGCGTGTACTCCTCGAGCGCCCGGCGCAGCTCCTCAAGTCCCTCGGTGCGCTCCCGGACGAAATCCTCGTCGTACAGCCCCTCCTCCAGGATCACCCGGGCCATGCCGTTTATCCAGGCGACGTCGGTACCCGGGCGGGGACGGAGATGCACAGTGGCGAAGCGAGCGATGGGGAGGTCTCGCGGGTCCACGACGAGGAGCTTGGTCCTTCCGGAGAGTACCGCCCGCTTGATGAACTCCCCTATCACCGGGTGATTCACGGTGGGGTTGCTCCCGGTGAGGAGTATCACCTCCGCTTTTCCTATATCGGAGATGGAGTTGGTCATGGCCCCGCTGCCCAATGCTGCCGCCAGACCGGCGACGGTGGGGCTGTGTCATAAGCGGGCGCAGTGGTCCACGTTGTTGGTCCCCACCACTGCGCGAGCGAACTTCTGGAGGAGGTAGTTCTCCTCGTTGGTGGCCTTCGCCGAGGCGAGGAAGGCGATGGAGTCGGGACCATGCCTCTCCCTTATCTCCGCGAGCCGTGAGGCCACGTAGCCCAAGGCTTCCTCCCATTCCGCCTCCACAAGCTCCCCGTCTTTCCGCAGGAGCGGCTTGCGCAGGCGGTCGGGGTGGTCCACGAAATCCAGCCCGTAGCGCCCCTTGACGCAAAGGCTCCATCCGTTGACCGAGCCCTCCACTCCCGCCTCCACCCCCACGATGCGGTTGCCCCTCACCTTGAGGACCAGGGAACAGCCCACCCCGCAATAGGGGCATATAGTGGTGACCCTCCGCTCCTCCGCCCCCCGGTGGAGATAAGGTCTCTGGAAAAGCGCCCCCACGGGACACAGGGAAGCGCATAAGCCACAGAACTCGCACACCGAGGCTTCCAGGTGGGTGTCCAGCACCGTACCCGGTCTCGCATGCGGGCCTCGGCCGAGCATCTCGTAGTTCCCCACACCCTGTATCTCCTGGCAGGCGCGCACGCAAAGGCCGCAGGAGATGCACTTGGAGAGGTCCCGGTGGTAAAAGGGGTTGGCGTCCATCACGGGGCGGAAATCCTGGCTCAACGGCAGCTCGCGGCCACTGAGACCCATCTCGGCGGCTAGTTCCCTGAGCCGGCAGTCGTTTGCCGCCTCGCATACCTCGCAGTGGACGGGGTGTCCGGAGAAAATGAGTCGCAGCGCATACCTCCTCGCCTCGAGCACCCTCTCCGTGTCCAGGAGGATGGACATGCCCTCCCGCGCCGGGGTATCGCAGGCGGTGAGGAGCCTCCCGCTCCCCTCCTCCTCCACCATGCAGACCCGGCATGAACCCTGGGCAGGCACGGCGGGATGATGACACAGGGTGGGCACCTTGAAACCCGCCCTCTCCGCCGCTTGAAGCAGCGACTCCCCCTTCTCCAGCTCCACCGTCACGCCGTTGACCCTGACCTCCATAGCCCGTACCTCCGTGACACTCGACGGCTCCACTCCCGGCAAACCGGGTAGGTTCCCATCCGTGAAAGTGGTGCGGAAAAAGCGGTTTCGGCGGCGAAGGTAGTGGGTACGGAGCTTGGTCTATGATCCGTCCTTTGCGGATTAAGTGCGGCGAAATTGCTGTCCTTGGTCCCTTTCCAGTGATATGAATATACCCCGTCCGCAGCCCCGATAAACCGTTCTCGAGTGTGCGGCGGCGATTCGATCTGCGGGAGTGTATCCTTCGTCCGGAGAGGGATCCAGGATTCCCGTGATCGCCTCTTGCCCCCGTGGACACCACCTCTGAGCCTCACGAAGATGTCCGCTCATCAAAGCCAGGGGTCTTAAAAAGGCTGTCCCACCGTTTCTTGAGATACCTCCGCGAAAACCGGGCTTGCCACCGGAAAGACGAATCTTCTCCGCAAAAACACGAGCGGCGAAAGAAGGGGCCGGGACAAGGGAAGTGACGATCGAGGGCGTCGAAACGAGAGGGCTCCAGGGAATCTCCGGAACGGCGGGGGGAGAATCGCTCCAGTGAAAAGGCGATCGTGCTCACCCGTGATTTGGACGAGCGGTCTCGTCCGCCTGGGGCGTGCCCCAGGCGGCGGCGATCGCCAGAATCCCGCCGGAAGGCCTTCTGCCCATCGACTCTCCTAACCTCATCGCAATTTCTCTCGAAAGGACCGGTAGCGATGGAGAGCCGCCAGGGCCCGGGACGCCCTTTCCGGCGAGGTGATGACGGGTATCCCCGGACCAAGGGAACGGTCCAGCTCCTCGAGGAACCCCCGATCCCCCAAGGAACAGGCCACAAGCGGCTTTTCCGGCGCCAGCTCCCGCAGGCCCACGGCGCTTCCGAGGAAGTCATGCACGGAGACCCCCCGGAGCTGGAACTCACGGAATACGGCGTAGGGCATGACCATTATGGAGAGCACCATATCGATCCCCGGGTCCTCAAGGAGTGCCTTCATGGCCGGGAGGTAGGCGCCCGAAGGACCCACGTCCAGCGGGTTGCGCACGTTCATCCAGCGGGGAGCGATGGCGCGGATCCTGCCCTCCGTATCCGGGGACAGCGGCGGGAGGACGAGGCCCGCCTCCGCCGCGGCATCGGTGGCCAGGGCACCCAAGCTCCCGCTGGAGGTGGCGATGCCCAGCCGGTTCCCGCGGGGCAGCGGCTGAGTGGAGAAGACCCGGGCCAGGTCCACCAGCTCCTCCAGGGTCTCGGCGCGTACGGCGCCCGTCTGCCGGAAAACCGCCTCGTAGAGCTCGTCCTCCCCGGACATGCTCCCGGTGTGGGAGGCGGTGGCCTCCCGGCCCTTCGCCGTGCGCCCGCTCTTCAGGATGAGCACCGGCTTGTCCGCGGTCACCCGGCGCAGGGTCTTCACCAGCCTCCTGCCCTCGGCCGCTCCCTCCAGGTACATCATGATCACCTTTGTCTGCGGGTCGGCGTGCAGGTACTCCAGGACCTCGCACTCGTCCACGTCCATGCGGTTACCCAGGGTCACCGCCTTGGAGATGAAGACGCCCTGCTGGTGCAGTCCGTCCAGGAGGATGTTCCCGAAGACGCCGCTCTGGGCGATGACCCCCACCGGGCCCGGGGTGAGCGCCTCCTCAACCACCTCCACGGTGGAGAAGCGGTTCTCGGTGTTCACCACGCCCACACAGTTGGGCCCTACTACCCGCAACCCACGCCGACGGGCGATCTCCCGGCAACGCTCCTGGAGCTCCTTCCCTCCCTTCCCCACCTCGGCGAAGCCGGCGCTCTCCACCACAACGTTCTTTATCCCGCGCGCGGCGAGCTCCTCCAGCACCCCCGACACCGCCTCGGCGGGGACGATGACCACCGCCAGGTCGGGGTCGCCGGGGACCTCGGAGATGCGGACGTACACCGGCAGGCCATGCAACTCGCCCCCTGCGGGATTCACCAGATAGAGGCGGTCACCCCAGCCCTGCCTCTGCAGGGCCAGGGGGAGGATGAACCCGAAACCGGGGGAGCGCCTCGCCCCCACGATGACCACTTCGCGTGGCTCGAAAAAAGGTTTCAAGGACTGAGGGTCAGTCTCTCTGCGCATTCCTTCCTCTCTTTCCACCTTCCCACTCTTCTCGTCATCAAACCCGGCGAGACAGGCTCCGCTTCATGCCGCCTGCGCCATTCAGAGCGCCACTCAGAAAAGGAAAACGCCTCACCCGTGGTATCCCTTAGTATAGGAGAGACCGGGCTTTCAAGGGTAATCACTCGCTAAGTCCGCCCATGAAAACGGTTTCCTCTGTGGGATACGAGCCTCGAGCGGTTCATAAAGAGCATAAAGTTACGCTTTGGCGGTCAACCACAGAAGCACAAGAAGCCATGCCATGAAGGGTAACCCCCTAAGACGGTCGCCCGGTGAAAGAGGGCCTCTCTTCGGGAACAAGAGCCTGAGGAGAAACGTTTAGGGTATGAGCCGTCGACCCTCAGCGGCAGTCACGGAAGCGCATGGCGTCCCCTGAGGGTTCGACTCCCTCAACACGCGTCCTCAGATCGTCTCGGCCTCGACGTGAGTCTCGGGCTGCCGGGCGGGAAATGGACATAACAATACCAATAAATGGTATTTAGGGGCCGGCATTCACAACCTTCCCGCCACCCACCACCCGCTCCCCCTGGTAGAAGACCGCGGCCTGCCCCGCTGCCGCCGCGTCGGCGGGCTCCATGAACTCCAGCCGCGCCTCCCCACCGGAGAGGGGAACCACGCGAGCACGGAACTCCCTCCCGCGGTAACGCATCATCACCGAGACCTCCAGCGGACCGCCGGGGGCCTTTCCGGATACGAAATTGCCCTCCCGAAGGCGTCCTTCACGACACCGCGGCGGTTCCCGGCTCACTATCAGGGCGTTCCGCTCCCGGTCCATGCCCGCCACGTACCAGGGCCCGGGCCTGTCGACCTTCAATCCCTTTCTCTGTCCGAGGGTGTAGAGAGGGAGTCCGCGGTGGGAACCGATCACCTGCCCCTTCCTGTCCAGCACCGGTCCGGGCCGGAGCTCTCCTCCGTGCCAGGCCATCAAGAAGGAGGCGTAGTCCCCGTCCCCGATAAAGCAGACGTCCTGGCTCTCCCTTTTGTCATGGACCTTGAGGCCCAGCTCCGCGGCCAGGGAGCGCGTCTCCTCCTTGGTCAGGTCCCCCACGGGAAAGAGGATCCGGGGGAGCTGCTCATTTCGCAACATGTAAAGGAAATAGGACTGGTCCTTCCTCTCGTCCCTGCCTCTGAGGAGGACGTGGAACCCTGCACCCCCGGCGGCACGGGCAAGGCGTGCGTAGTGGCCTGTGGCCAGGAAATCGGCTCCCCAGGCGGAGCAGCGTTTGAAGAGGGCTTGGAACTTTACCCAACTGTTGCAGGCCACGCAGGGGTTGGGCGTCTCCCCGCTCAGGTAGCCGTGAAGGAAATAATCGATGACCCGCCTCCTAAATATCTCCCGTAAGTCCAAAAGGTAGAAGGGGATGTCCAGCTGGTAGGCCACCCTCCTGGCATCGTCCATATCCCGGATACCGCAGCAGGTCCGTGCACCCTCCCCTCCCCCGTCGAAGAGCCTCAGGCCCACGCCGATGACGCGATAACCTTCTTCCTTGAGGAGAGCGGCGGCCACGGAGGAATCCACTCCCCCGGACATGGCCACAACCACCGTACGACCTTTCATCCTCCCTCGCCCCCGCGTTCCCTCGAGGCCTCTCGCCTCTGAGATCCTCCCGGAAACCGGTCCGGCCTCTCAGGCTCCGTGGGGGACCAGCATCCGCTCCACGGCCTTCAGGGCACGGACACGGATGCCTTCCGGTACCTTCACCCGGGGCTGGAGCGTCTCCAGTGCCTGCAGCACCTTGGTCAGGGTGGTCAATTTCATGTTCGGGCAAAGGGGCTCCACGACGGGAGGAAAGAACCTCTTTCCCGGCACAGCCTTGCGCAGGGGGTGGAGCATCCCGCACTCCGTGGCCAGGATGAACTCCCTGGCTTCCGATTCTTGCGCCGCCTCCACCATGCCCGATGTGCTGCGTATGTGGTCCGCCAGCTCCAGAACCTCCCGCGTGCACTCTGGATGGGCGATGACCTCCGCCTCGGGATGAAGCTCCTTGGCCCTCAGGATGTGCTCTCTCCGGATGCCCTGGTGCACGTGGCAGAAACCGTCCCAGGGGATGATCTCCTTCTCCGGCACCCGGTCGGCTACGTAGGCGGCAAGGTTGCGGTCGGGCAGGAAGAGCACACGCTCGCCCTCCACGCGGCGCACCACATCCACGGCATTTGAGGAAGTGCAACAGTAATCGCTCACCGCCTTCACCGCGGCGGTGGTGTTGACGTAGGAGACCACCGTCACCTCCGGGTGCTCCTCCCGGAACCTCTTCACCTCGCGGGCCTCGGCCATGTCCGCCATGGGACATCCGGCGTTGAGGTCGGGGAGGGGGAGGAGGCGGTCCGGGCAGAGTATGGAGGCCGTCTCGGCCATGAAGTGCACACCGCAGAAGACGACGACCTCGGCGTCCGTCCGCGCCGCCTGGCGGGCCAGGCCCAGGGAGTCGCCGACGAAATCCCCTATATCCTGCACCTCCGGCCTCTGGTAATTGTGGGCCAGGATGACCGCGTTGCGCTTTTCCTTGAGGGCCAGGATGCGCTCTACCAGTACTTCCTCGGGAAGCAGCAGTTCGTAGGGCGTTTCCCTATTTCTCATTCGCTCATCAACTCCTGCATGTTCTCATGAACCATCCGCCTTTATGGCCCTATATGTAATACATGGCCCGAGATCCGTTCTCCATCCCTTCCTGCATGACCACCAGGTCGGCGAGGGTCTTTCCGGCAAGTACCTCCCGCATCGAACTGGTTACCTCCTCCCAGACCAACCGGGTGGCGCAATCGTCCGCCCGGTTGCAGTAGCTCCTGCTGGACACGCACTCCACCATACTTAACTCACCGATGCAGGCCTCCACTATCTCCAGGAGGTCTATCCGCTCCGGGGGGCGAGCGAGCATGAAACCGCCCTTCGCCCCCCGCGCGCTGCGCACCAATCCCGCCCTGCGGAGCAGGATGAACACCTGTCCCAGGTACCGCTCGGAGAGCCCTTGGCGGGCGGCCACCTCACGCAGGAGCACGGGACGGCTTTCGCCGCCGTGCAGCGCGAGGTCGAGCATGGCCCTCATCCCGTAGCGCGCCTTGGTGGGCATGCGCATGTCCCGCACCTCTCAGGTCACCAGCACCGGCCGGCGGCGGCCGGAGATCCTCCTGATCCTCTCCACGATCCCCGGCAGCACCCGTATGACGTGTTGTATATCCTCCTCGGTGGTGTAGCGACCAAGGGAAAAACGCAGGCTGCACTGGGCGAGCCGCGGGGGGACACCCATGGCCAGGAGCACATGGGAGGGCTCCACGGAGCCCGAGGTGCAGGCTGATCCCGTGGACACGGCCACGCCCTCCATGTCCAGCGCCAGGAGGAGCGACTCGCCGTCCGCGCCCTCGAAGCTCAGGTTCAGGATGTGGGGAAGGGGGGTCTC
>JACVJH010000221.1 GCA_015711895.1 Candidatus Solincola tengchongensis
CGCTGTGGGCTTCCAGCCTAATTTTTCCAGTACCAGGAAGGAGACCCGCCGCACGTCCAGGTCCTCGTCCTCGAGTGACCGGACCAGGGCATCGATCGCTTCCGGCTCCCCTATCTCTCCCAGAGCCCAGGCGGCCTTGCGCCGGACCTCCGCGCTGCCGTCAAGCAGGGAATCGATCAGCGCGGAGACGCTGCGGGGATCGCCTATGACCCCCAGGGCCCAGGCGGTGCCGCTGCGCACGGACTCGTCCTCGTCCCGGAGATGAGAGATGAGGGAATCGACGACGCGGGGATTCCTGATGACCCCCAGGGCCCAGGCGGCGCCGCGGCGTACCTCGGCATTCGGGTCCTCGAGGGCTTCCAGGAGGGCGTCCACGGCGTTTTCTCCCAGGGTGGCCACTTCCTCCCATTTGCCCTCCAAGATCAACTCCCTCGCCCTGGCGCCTGCCAGCCTCTCCTCCGCCGGGGCTTCCTCCGCTCCCACCAGCTCGGAGGGTTTCAGCCCCATCTTGGTCAGCACGGAGGCTGCCAGGGCCCGGGTCTTGGGGTCGTCGGACGACAGAGCCGCCTGCAGGGCCTCCAAGGCGGGCTCCCCTATCTTCTCCAGGGCATTGGCCGCCCTCCCGCTCACCTTTTCCTCGGGGTCTCCAAGGGCCTTGATAAGGCAAGGTATGCACCTAAGGTCCTTTATCTCCCCGAGAACCCTGGCCGCTTCCTTGCGCAGCTCGTCACCTCCCTCCTGCAGGGCCTTGATTAGGGCATCGGTGCAGGAGGCGCCGATCTTCTTGAGTGACCCCGCCGCCTTCACCCTGACGTCCCTGACCGGATCCTCCAGCGCAGTCACCAGGGCATCAACGGCACGAGGGCTTCCGATCACTCCCAGGGCCCAGGCCGCTCTGGCCCGCACCTCTTCACCCTCGTCCGCCAGGGCGTTGATCAGCGAGTTCACCGCCAGCTCACCCATCTCCGTGACCTTATCCCATTGGCGCCTGGCGATGAAGTAATCCGCCTTTTCCTCCTCTTCGCCCGGTTTCCAGCCCATCTTCTCCAGCACTTCCGAAACCATGTGGTCCGCCGTCTCCTCGACCAGTGGCTCCCCAAGCACCGGGGCGGCTGATTCCAGGCTCATCTCCTCCAGCTCTAGCGGGCTCAGGAATGCCTCCTCTTCCGCCGCGGGAGCCGCCTCCGATTCCTCTACTTCCGCCTCCCGCGCCTCCCCGGACTGGATGCGGGAGATTATCTCGCGGGCCATCTCGGCCACTTCCTCAACCTCCAACGCCCTGTCCAGGGAAGGCAGCGCCTGCTCGCCGAGTTCTCCCAGGGCCCAGGCCGCACCACGGCGCACGTCCTCGTCCTCGTCCTTCAGGGCACCGACCAGGGTTTCCGCCGCCCGAGGGTCCCTTATGGCCCCCAGGGCCCAGGCCGCACCACGGCGCTCCTCGACGTCGCCCCGCAGAAGGAGGTCCATGAGCGGCTCCGTGGCCAGATCTCCCATCTTCCCCAGGGCCCAAGCGGCGGCGCGGCGCACGTCCTCGTCCTCGTCCTTCAGGGCTTTCATCAAGGCGTCCAGGGAACGGGGGTCGCCTACCTCCCCCAGGGCCAGGGTGGCGCTGCGACGCACGAACCAGTCGCGGTTGCGCATGGCCTGAAGTAGGGCGTCCAGTGTCTCGGCATCGCCCATCTCCTTCAAGAGCAGTGCCGCCTCGCGCCGCAGCTCTTCGTCCTCTTCATCCAGAGCTTCCAGGAGGGGAGGCAATAACCTGGAGGAGTTCTCCCGGACCAAGGCGGCCACTCTGCTGCGGGTCTCCCATCCCTCCTTCTTTAGGGCGCGCAGGAGGTGAGGGAATGACTCCGCTTCGATCTCTGCCAACTTTTCCCAGTTGCGGCTCACGAGGAGAAGATAAACACGGTCTTCCTCCCGCTTGGGCTGCCAGCCGAGCTTGGCCAGGACCGCCGCCGCCAGGCGCCGGAGTTCCTCGTCGCCGCTGCTCAGATAAGACTCCAGCCCTGAAATGGCCTTGCGGTTGTTTAGGGAGACGAGAGCCGCCGCGGCCTCCCTTCGGACTTCCCTGTCCTCGTCCCGCATGGCTGAGATGAGCGGGTCGATGGCCGACTCGTCACGGATGACCCCCAGGGCTATGGCCGATTCCCTGCGGGTCTCAGCATCCTCCACGGTGAGGTTGTTGATGAGATACTTCACCGCCGTCGGGCCCAGTTTCTCCAGGGCCCAGGCGGCCGCCCAGCGCACGTTGTCGTCCTCGTCTTTCAGGGCCTTGACCAGCGGACGGACAGCCCTCACGTCGCCGATGGAACCCAGCACCAGGGCCACCTTGGCCTTGGCCTCGCCGCTCTCGGTGCGCATGGCCTCGATAAGCGAGTCCACCACTGCCTTGCCAATCTTTTCCAAAGCCCAGGCGGCCTTCCACCTCACGTCGCCGTCCTCCTCGCGCAAAGCCTGAATGAGGGGCCGGGCCGCAGGCTTCCCTATCTCCCCCAGGGCCCAGGCTGCCGCCCAGCGCACGTCCTCGTCGGCGTCGCGCAGGGCCTCTATAAGAGGGGCCACCGCCCGCGCCCTCTTGAGCTTACCCAGAGCCAGGGCGGCGTTGATGCGGATGTTCACGTCGTCGTGCCGCAGCGCCTGTATCAGGCCGGAGACGTCACGCTTGGCCTCCAGCTTCTCGATGTTGGGTTTGATGAGCTTCCCTTTGGACGGCTTGAAGATTCCCAACTCAGATCTCCCCTTCGCCTTTTCCGAAATGGACACGGAGAACCTCTTGCGGGACCAGGATTCTTGCCAGGTGCTCGGACCCGTGTACTATCCCAATCCACCCCAAGTTATTATGTCAACTCTATGGTAAATAAACAACATACAGAATAAAATCTATTACTGGACGTGGCTGCGTTCAACCCCTTAGATGCGAAAAGGGCGAGAGGCGGTGTTGCAGGAAAGGGCTCGCCGGTTTTATAAATATATGGGCTAGTTCGTTGGGCCGCCGTGATATACCGGCGCTTTCCTCTCGGGGAAGTGGTAAAAGGGAGGCGGAGACCTTATACTAAATTTCTAAGGCGTGAGGTCTCTACTGAGAGGGTACGGATCATCAAAGGAGGAGATGGTGATGGCGATCAGCCCCATGGACATCCACCTTAAGGAATTCACCGTGGTCACCACCGGGGGCTACGACAAGGAAGAGGTGGATTCCTTCCTCGACGCCGTGGCCGAGGAGCTGGAGAGGCTTACGGGCCGTAACCAGGAACTGGAAGAGATAGTGGCTGCTATGCGCCAGAAGGTGGCGCAGTTCGACGAGATGCAGAAGACCTTGCAGACCGCTCTCACCAATGCCCAGAAGAGCGCGGGCAACATCCTTCAGGAAGCGCGCAATCAGGCGGCCGCCATCATCAAAAAGGCGCAGGAGAGGAGCGGGAGGATCCTTGAGGAGATGGAGAAGGAGAGAGAGCGCATACTCTCCTCCATAAACTCCATTCGGGAGCAGATAATCGAGCAGATTCCGCGCATGAAAGAGCTCCTGGAAAAGAGCAGGTCGCTCATCAACGAGTACGAGGAATATACCCGCAGGGCGGAAATCCCCGCCTCAAAGGAAGCCCCTTCTGAGGAGGCCCCTTCTGAGGAGGCCCCTTCCGCCACGGCGTCGGAGGTCCTCGCCGGGGAAGAAGTCGAGGAGCCGATAACCATCTCCGATGAAACGCGGCCGGAAGCGGAGGAGGCGATAGGAGCCGAAAAGGCCGCCCAGGAGGAGGAAGAGGAAGAAAAGGAAAAGTACGTCTGGGACTGATCGCCTGAAGTTAACAAGCCAAGGGCGCTTCGCATGCGGCATTCCGGCGGGGCGCCTTATTCATCTTCCGGCAACCCCGAGTCTCCTCGCTCCTAAGATTCCGGGCTCGCACTTCGTTGGCCCGGAATCGCCCGCGAGAGTGGCATGCTGCGGATGTGTGACCCCATTTCCGTTCCTCCCGCCACTACAGGAACAGCAAGGGGCCGATTCCGTCTCGCGCAGCCCACCGGGCACGATAACCGTGTTCAAACTACGCAAACCGCTATTTTCAATCCAAACTCAGACGATCAACGGCTGCCCGCCTCGAAACCTGTGAGGTCGATCACGGCCGCCTTCCCGCTCTTCTCCGCCCTCTCCAGGGCCACCATCAACTCGGCGGGGGTAGAGGCCTCCTCCCCGTGCAGTCCGAAGCCCTCCGCCACCTCCCTCCACCGGTACCTCTCGCCGACCACGCATACCACCACCCGTATATCCTCCCGCCTGGCGGTATCCAGCTCTTGAATGTGATGCATCAGGGCC
>JACVJH010000222.1 GCA_015711895.1 Candidatus Solincola tengchongensis
CTAACATGTGACTTGACCCACCTCGAATCTAAAACCCCGACCTTAAACCTCACATCGCCTTTCTCAGCTCCGTTGTTTCGCCACACTCCGTGCCTCTCCCGGATTGCACCTCCTCCTGTCACACCTCCAGCGGTGTCGCAGCCATCCGTTCCGAATTCTCCATATCCACGCTCTCTTCGGCATCATGGAGCGACGAACTACGGAAGGGGCTGCAGATTCCCGCCGTATTCCGCGCGTCAACCTCCTCTTCGGCATCGTCGTTCCCGTCAGAGATCTCCTTCCCAGGGCAGCAGGCCCTTCAACATCCACCGGAGGCCTTTGGCCATCCCGATATAAAAGCGTAGATTTTCCTCTCCCATGCGCAGGAAGATCGGGAGATATACCCGGGCCACGGCCATGAGGGCCGGTAGGTTCTCGCCAAGGACCGGGAACACCCTCTGCATGGCCTCCGCCTTGGGCTCTTGGCCGGACATGAGCAGGTGTACGGCCAGGTCCACGGCCAGCTCCTCCAGCTCGCCACAGAGCACGGGGTCTCCCAGCAATTCGAAGAGCTGTCGCAGCTGGGCCCCGGCGACGAAATCCTGTCCCACCGGGCTCTCCACTAATCGCTCCCGGTACGTCTTGAGGAATGCGCCGGAGAAGTCGTTCTCGCGCAGAGCCTCCTCCGCCACCTCCGCGGCGAGGCGGCCGGAGTACATGGCCTGCCACACTCCCTCCGCATAAAGCGGCTCGGTCAACCCCGCTGCGTCTCCCACCAGCATGAGCCCCGCGCAGGATATCTCCTCCGGGATGCTCTCCATCCAGGTAAGGCAGTGGGCCTGCCATTCACGTGGTTCCGCCTCCAGCGCCCTGAGCAGGCGCTGCACGGGGGGCGCGAGGAGGGTGTCCAGAAGCTCACGAGCGGGCTTGGCGCGCTTGCGCAGCGCCCTGGAGATAAGGCTGTTGGTCACCCCGGGACCTCCCAGATGCACGCCGTCCGCGTAGGCTATCAGGAAATTGCCCCCCAGGCCCGGGCCGAAAAAGGCCTGAAATCCGGCCTCGTGTATCACGCAGTCCATCCTCTCGCGGGGAGCGGAGAAATCCACGATGCACACGCTGGTTACCTGGTCAGGCCTCCACCTCTCCCGCAACCCGGCCATGCGGGCCACCGGGGAGAGGACGCCGTCCGCCCCGATGGTCAGCGGAGCCCGGTATTCTTCGCCTCCCTCCAAGAGCACACCCGCTACTTTCCCGTTTTCCCGCACCAGCCCGGTGACCAGTGACCCGGTCCGCATCTCGGCACCCGCCCGCACCGCAAGGTCCGCCAGGTAAGGGTCGAATTCGCGGCGCAGCATGCCCACGGTGAAGAAGTCGCGGGCCTCAGGGTAGGACATGCGCCGGGAGGGTCCAGAGGCGATGGTGAACCTCTCCTCCATCTCCGGGGGCGGCGAGAGGAAGTGGGCCACGCACTGCCTGCAGTAACGCATGGAAGGAAGTTCCATTTCCCTTATGAACGGGAAATCCCTCCAGGCCTTGCTGGAAAGCGCGAAACCGGAGGCGTTCTTCTCTCCCGGGACCACGGCCCTTTCCAGGAGCAGCGTCTTGAGCCCGGCTTCCGCCGCCGTCAAGGCGGCCGTGCAACCTCCAGGGCCCGCCCCTACCACGATGAGGTCATACTTCTTCATCCGAGTTCTCCTTCGCCCTCCAGTCGAGCTCCGACACGAGTCTTTTCAGCTCCGCCCTCGTCCCCTCCTCGAGGCCCCGGAGGTCCAGGTCCGCTTCCCCCACATAGAGATGGCTGTCCGCTGCGCCCCTTGGATCGAGCAGGCGGCATATCTCCCTCTGCCAGCGGTTGAAATCCCCCTGGAGGGGACCGACGATCCTGCGCTGCTGTGGAAATATATTCCACGGCTGATCGCAACATGCCTTCAGGGCCTGGAGAAAAAAGTCCATCACCAGCCCCTTCACCGCCTCCTGGTGCCTCACGTCCCTGGGGTCGTAATACCAGAGTTCCTCGCTGTGCGCGATGGCCCCACCCTCCCAGGCCATGTCCACGCAGGCGTCGCCGCCGTCGTCGACGCAACCTCCCCTGGATATCCATTTTCTCTTGATGGACTCCCCCGCCCGGTCCCAGGCCACCGCGGTGTCCCAGGCGTCGTTGGGGCCCAGCCCGGACTGCATCTGTCCTCCGGGCCGGAAGGCCATACCCGGGACCGCCCCGCTCAAGATGCACCAGGTGAAAGAGGGTCCCACAGGGGTGTCGCTGAGGTCAAGGGCTATGCCCAAATGCCGAAGGGTGACCGTTTCCACGACCGCCCGCTTGAACTCCAGCTCCGCAGCCGAATGCGCGGCCACCACCAGCATTATGCCATGCCGCAGGACCTGGAGGGTTCTTCGGATGCCGCGGCTCCACTCCAGCAGGCGGTTGAGGTGGGGGAAGAGTATCATGGGCACCACCCCCACGGCGGCCTTCTGCATGTTGTAGTCCACGCCCTCCCGGGCCAGGGCGTAAAAGGCCTCCCCGAAGGAGAGGTAATCCGGGAAGAGCAGGTAGTAAAGCCTTATGCCCTCGGGCATCTCCATCTCCAGGTCGTAGAAGAGGCCTTCCGGCGCCGGTTGGGGCGGTCCCGGCCAGGGAAAGAGCTTCAGGGCGCAGGCGGTGAAGATGCCATTGCCGGAAAGCGCTCCCGCCTTGCCCCTCATCACCCCCCGCAGCGAGGGTCCCGGGCCGTCGGCGCAGAACCACCCACAGCCGGAGCCGAGGGACCCCAGCCTGAGCACATCCCCGTTGGGGAGCACCCATTCCACGCCCATGAGGTTCCGCGGGCTGTAGGTCCCGTCGGTGCCCGGCCCGAAAGCCGCGCAGGCGCTGGCCAGGGGTGAGACCCCCGCCCCGGCGGCAATCATGTGCACGTTGAGCCCCCTTTTCATGACCTCTGCCCTGACCTGGCCTCCACAGGCATAAGGTTCGACCACCACGAGCATGTTCTTCTCGTCGATGTCCAGGATACGGTCCATGCGCCGCAGGTCCACCTGGACCACGCCTTCCCCGGACGGTCCGGCCCAGGCGCCCCAGCCGGTGGAAAAGGCCTTGAACTTCAGGCGGTGACGGTTGCATATCCTCACCACCTCTTGCACTTCAGCCGTGCACCCCGGAAGGACAACGGCCTCCGGCCGGGGAACCCACAGGGAGAGCTCGTCGTTGAAGGTGGGTTGGAAAGCGTATCCGTCCAGCACCGCCGGATCGCGGGAGACGTACTCCTCCCCAAGCGCGTCCACCAGTTCCCGATATGCTTCCTCGCCTATCATTTCATTTCACGAAATCTCGCCCCCGTCTTCACACCGCAACCCCATCCCCCATCACGCCTTCACGGCGATGTCCCCGCGCTCGCCTGCCGGTCGACCTCCGCTTTATCGCCGACCCTTCGGCGTTTCATCGAAGCGGTGGAGGCCATCCATAAATTCCCTCATAACGTAGACTTACCTTCTGCAAACAATATACCCTTTGCGACCTCGATAACCACACTGGACATGGATCGCCCCCAGCCTTCTCCGATGTGCCTGTCTTTTCCAGCGCAACGGAACCACATGGCATCATGATCATTCGCTCTTATTTCCTTCATCTGACTTGCCTGTTGTTCTCAGCAAGACTGGGCCACCTTTTTAAATCATCTTCATACCCCCTCACCGCTCGCCTTAACCCGCGTTTAATGAAGAGGTGCCCTCATCCTGTCTTTGCGGGCTTTGCGGGGCTTACGCGAAAAGCCTGTGAACATATCCGCGCATCCGCTGCGGCAGGTGTCATGGTCCCCCGCGATCAGGCTTAACTCCCGGCGAGAATGCGTACCACCGCGCCGCTTATATATCGGGCTCGGCCAGCCACGCGATCCTTGACTGGGGGTCGCAGACATCCCTTGTCGTCGGCGCCGTCTATCCTTATGTCCTGGAAAGTCCAGGGGTATCGAGTCCTGCGGAGGAGTGAGGTTCATTGCCGGGAGATTGCGTGAATCGCCCCAACCGCCTGGTGCTGAGCATAACCGACTTCTGCAACCGTTTCCCGGTGGAGGAGAAATGGCTCATGGTCCCCAATTACCGCACGGGTTACCAGTGGCTGGAAAACGTCTCCCTCGGCGGCGCTCCGGTCTTCAATCTCCGCCTCCGCACCTTCCCCTCCCTGGCTCTGGAGTTGGCCTTCGAGGACATGGAGAGACTCGGGCTGCGATACGTCCAAGGCCTAAGGCTCGAGTTGCTCGTGGGAGAGCTTTTAACCGCCTCCGCAGCGCCTGGCGGATGCGTACCCGCGGAGGGAGTCCGGCCCGACCTTGTGAAGGCGGTGACCTCAACCCTTCTTGACCTGAGGCTCGCAGGCCTCGAGGCCGAAGACCTCGAATCGGACATCTTTCCACACTCTCCCAGGGCCCGGTGGCTCGGCTCCCTCTTGCGCGACCTACGGGATTCGCTCGACCAACGCCGACTGGTGGATTATGCCGGCTCCCTGAGGCTGGCCCTGAAGGCCCTCCGCGCCAGACGGGCATCTCTGCGAGAGGGACTGCGTGTAGCCGTACCCCAAAGCATGCTCTCCGGATTGAGGGGACTGGAGCGGAAGCTCTGGGAACTCCTTCCGGAGGACAGGAAGGAGGTCCTCAAGGACGACACCGGCAGCGAACATGGTTGGGGGGGCGACGCCTACCTCCTGCGCTGGATAAACCGGCCCGCGGAAGCGCCCTCCCCGGCGGGGGACGGGACGGTTGAGATATTCAGGGCCACCGGGGAGACCAACGAGGTTCGCGAGGTTCTCAGGCGTTGCCTGGGAAAGAGGATACCCCTGGACCGCGTGGAGGTCCTCTATACCGACTACGAGGCCTACGTCCCCCGCCTTTACGAGCTGTGCCTCCTCCTTTTTCCGGAAAACCGCGACGATCCTCCCGTCACCTTCGCCGAGGGAATACCCCTGCGTCTCACCGCGCCGGGAAGGGCTTTTCTGGGATGGATCCAATGGATAAGGGAGGATTTCTCGCAGCGAGTGCTGGCGGATATGGTGGATGACGGCTTGCTCGCCACCGGCCGTACCTTTGGGGGCGGCACGGAACCCTCACGGCCGGCCTCCCGTCTGCGCCTCCTCCCTGTCGGGTGCGGAAGGGACAACTATGAAGCCGCCTTCAAGGCGGTAATCCGCCACGGGATCCGGGCTGGTGGGCACAAGCTCCGTGGGGAAAACGATGAAATCCCCTTAAAGCCGGGGGCGGTTTTCCGGAAAGAGGAACTCGAGGAACTGCGCGCATTCTGCTCGGAACTTCTGAACGACTTGCCACGGGACCTCTCCGACACGTTGAGGTTGTTGGAGGGGGCACGCAGGTACCTCAGTGAGCGGGTGCATGTCCGTGGTAAAGCTGACCAGTACGCTCTCCACCTGCTCCTCCGCCGCCTGGAAGAACTCCAAGGTTGGCTGGAGGAAAGCTCCCTGGTTCCTTTCCCGGTGCTGGACTGGCTGGAGGTTACCGTCATGACCTCGAGAGTCCTCGGAGAGGGGCCGAGGCCTGGGCGTCTGCACGTCGCACCCCTTTCCGGCGGCGGCCATTCCGGCCGGCCGTGGACCTTCATAGTGGGCCTGGACGACGGCCGTTTCCCGGGCACCGGGCTCCAGGACCCCCTCCTTGCGGATGAGGAGAGAAGGCGCCTCTCCCCGGACCTTGCCACCTCTTTCGACCGGCTGTCCGCATCGGTGGCTGGGCTCTCCGAGCTTTTCGCAGGCCTAAGAGGGAGGGTCACCCTCTCCTATTCCCACTACCACCTGCGGGAGGATAGGGAGATGTTCCCTTCCCAGGCGCTCCTCTCCGCTTTCCGCCTGATCTCCGGTCGGCCCGCTCCGACCCTGGAGGAATTCCTACGAAACCTCCCGGCTCCCGCTTCCTTCGCCGCCGCGGAACCGGGTGAGGCCCTAAGCCCCGATGAGTGGTGGATGAGCACCCTTGGGAGGGGTGGGCTGTCCTCAGACCCCCAAGCCTTCCTGGCGCCTCTATACCCCCATCTTGCCCGTGGGCTCACGGCAACCCGGGCTCGCTCCGGGGATTCCTTCACCCCTTACGACGGCTACGTCCCCGAGGCGGGTCGGGATCTCGACCCCGCATCGGGTGAGGGGCCGGTGCTCTCCGCGAATCGTCTGGAAACATATGGAAAGAACCCTCTGGAATACTTTCTGCGCTATGTGCTGGGGATAGAGCCTTTTCGGGAACACCTCCACGACCCCCGTTCTTGGCTCGACCCGCTGCAGAAGGGGAGCCTCCTGCATTCCCTCTTCCACCGTTTCCACCGGTATCTCCGCGAGAGGGAGGAGCTCCCCTCCACCGGCGAACACTGGGGGGTGCTCCAGGGCATGCTGGAAGAGGAGTTCGAGTTCTGGCGCGAGGTCGTTCCCCCTCCTTCGCCTTCCGTCCTCCAGGAGGAGATGGCGGAACTGGCCAGGACGGCCTACATCTTCCTCCACGAGGAGGAGCTATCCTGCCGGGATAGGAGGCCCTTCTACTTCGAGGTCTCGGTGGGCATGGAAGGGGAAGGGCCTGGAAATCCCGTCGATCTCCAGGAACCGCTTGAAATAGAGCTTACCGGCAGCGGAAAGGTGCGGGTGAGGGGGAGGATTGACCGCATCGACCTCCTTACGAGCCATGGCTCCCAAGCCTTTCTGGTATGCGACTACAAGACGGGCTCCAGCCGGAGATACGAGAGCGGGAACCCCTTCCGGGGTGGACGGAACGTTCAGAACTATCTCTATGTGGTGATGGCGGAGAGCTGCCTGCGCAAGGAACATCCAGGCGCAGAGGTGGCGGGGTTCGAGTTCTTCTTTCCCGGCGTACGGGAACATGGCGAGAGGATCTTCTGGGATTCCCGGACCCTGAGGGAGGGAGAGCGCATCCTGCGCGACATCTGCTTGGGGATCGCTTCGGGATGTTTTCTCCCCAGCGACGATACTTCCGACCTCTCCTTCAGCGATTACCGGGAGGCTTTCGGCGATCCCGGCGAAGTGGCGGAGTCCTCTTCCAGAAAGCTGGCCTGCGCCGCTAACGCAGCCCTCGAACCCCTGCGCCGCCTCAGAGGGTACGCGGAGGAAAGACTATGAACGCGAACTTTCCGGAAGGTCCGATCGGCTCCACGGCGCTCCCCGACTCCCGAGAGCGTGACTTCATCGTCTCCTTATTGGATCGCAACATCATGGTGGAGGCGGCGGCGGGGACCGGGAAGACCACGGCCATGATAGGGCGGATGCTCGCCCTCCTCCGCAGTGGCGCCTGCAGCCATATAAGGCATATGGCGGCCATCACCTTCACCCGCAAGGCGGCCTCCGAGATACGCAACCGCTTCAGGTCGTCTCTCGAGGAAGCTCACCGCGAGGCGCGGGGAAAGGAGAGGGAGAACCTGGAAAGAGCCCTGGAAAACGTGGAACAGTGTTTCATCGGGACCATCCATTCCTTCTGTGCCCGCATCCTCCGCGAAAGGCCTCTGGAGGCGGGTGTCGGTCTCTCCTTCCGGGAGGTCGACGACCTTGAGGACTCTCTCCTCCGCGAGGAGGCCTGGGGGCTCTTCTGCGCCCGCCTTTTTCTCGACGACCCGGGTAACCTGCTGGGACGACTCCGCGAAATGGGCTTGCGGCTCTCGGATCTGGAGAGACAGTTCCAGCGATTTGCCGATTTTCCCGATGTCGAGGAATGGCCTACACCCACCTTCCCGGCGGCGGACCGCCTCTTCGAGACGGCACGCCGGGAATTGGAAGATTACGTCCGCCATATCACGGAGCTTGCTCCTCGCCTGCCCTCCGAACCGGGCAACGACAGGCTGATTCCCGAACTCCGCCGCGCATCCCGCGCGGTCTCTCATCTCAGCCTGGATAAGACCGCCGAGCTCATGGAGGCGCTTGAGTTCTTCGACCGAGGGGTCAGCATTGTCCAGTCGGTCTGGACAAAGGGGAGGGGGTTGAGCGGGGAAACCGCCAAGGAGGAAAAAGCCCGCTGGGAGCGGTTCCGCCGCGAGGTAGCGCAGCCTGCCCTGGCGCGGTGGCGCGAGATGCGCTACGCGCTGTGCCTGGAGGTCTTCAGATCGGCGATGGAGGCCTATGATCGCCTGCGCCGGGAACGCGGGGTGCTCAACTTCCAGGACCTGCTCCTCTCCGCTGCCCGCTTGCTGCGGGAGGATGCGGAGGCCAGGAGGGACCTCCAGGCTCGTTATACCCATATCCTGGTGGACGAGTTTCAGGACACCGACCCGGTCCAGGCGGAGGCGATCTTCCTGCTCACTTCCTCCGATCCCGCCGAGAGAGACTGGCGGCAATGCATTCCCCGCCCGGGATCCCTTTTCCTTGTGGGAGACCCCAAGCAATCCATCTACCGTTTCCGCCGCGCCGACATCACCATTTACAACGAGGTGAAGGGCATCTTGCAGAAGCACGGTGGAGTGGTCCTTAACCTGACCAGTAATTTCCGTTCCCCGCCCGAAGTGGTGGAATGGGTCAACCGGGTTTTCTCGCCGAATAGGGATGGCGGCGACCCGGATTCCACCCGCCTGAGGTTTCCGGCGCAGGCCAACGAGTTCTCGCCGGCTTACGTGAGTCTGGTATCCTCGCACACAATATGTCGGGGAGACGGCTTCTGCGGTGTTTACCGCCTCACGGTGCCCGCGGAACGCTCGAGAAACGACCAAGCTCTGACTTACATGGCGGACCGCATCGCCAGTTTCATAAGGGATGCCTGTTCCGGGGGGCTTATCCTCCACCGCGGTCCCGGAAGCGATATCCCGGGCAAGAGCGAAGTGGCCGAACCGTCCGACTTCCTCATCCTCACCTACCGCAAGGACGACCTGGCCGTCTTCGCCGAAAGGCTGCACGACTATGGCATCCCCTGCCGGACCAGCGGTGGGCAGTCTCTTAACCTGGTCCCCGAGCTGCGGCTCCTTCACCGGTGCCTCAAAGCCGTTCTGCGCCCTTACGACCCCCTTGCCCTGGTCGCTCTGCTGCGGAGCGAGCTGTTCGGCCTCAGCGACGCCGAACTCTATGCCTTCAAGAAGGCCGGCGGAGTCTTCGACTACCGGGAGAGCCCTCCCTCGGGCCTTCCGCCGGAAACGGGCGAAGCCGTCGCCGATGCCTTCAGGCGCCTGCAGGAATACCGGCAGTGGTTCCAAGACATGCCCCTCCTCTCCGCCCTGGAACGGATGGTCCACGACCTGGGGCTCATGCTGGCCGCAGCCCTAAGGCCCGGCGGTGATATGCAGGCGGGCAGCCTGGCCAAGGCCCTGGAGATAATTCGCGATGCCGGCAGGGAAATCCTGACCGGCTCCCAGCTTCTCGAGCACCTGGAGCGCCTGGCGGAGAACCGTGAGAGCTACGACGGCGTATCCGCCCTCTCCGAGGACCCGCCCGCGGTCCGGGTGATGAACCTCCACAGGGCCAAAGGGCTGGAAGCCCCGGTGGTATTCCTGGCTGGTGTGAGCGGCACCGGGAACCACGACCCGGAGATACACGTAGTGCGCGTCCCTCCGGCCAACCGCGGATACCTCGCGGTCCACAAGGAGACCTCCACTTACGGCCGGATGCTGTTGGCCCATCCTGCGGGGTGGGAAGACATCTCACAACGGGAACGCGCCTTCCTTGAAGCGGAGTACCTGCGCCTTATGTACGTCGCCGCCACACGCGCCTCCGCAGCCTGCGTGGTCACGGTGAAGGAACAAAACGACCGCAACCATCCATGGCGCTTCTTCTCGACTCACCTGAAGGACGCTCCCGAGCTTCCCGAGATCGCTCCCTCGACCGGAGGGGGCAAATCCTATCCGGAGCCGGATTACCGCTCTTTCGAGGAGTGGGCGAGCGAGGCAACCTCCAGGAAAATAACGGTCCTGCGTCCCTCCTATAAAGTGGTGGCGGCGAAGAGGCTGGCGCTGGCCCCCAGTGACGGTGAGGAAGCGCCGCTCCGCGCAACCGCTGGCTACACACTGGAAGAGATACCCATCTCCTACATAGAGGGGTATGGGGAGCGAGGGAATGATGGCCGGGGCCCAACCACGGCCACGTCACTGTCTGCTGAACTTGGGTACGCTGACTCTGTTCCTGGGGCGACAGCCTCGGAGCGGAGTAGGGAATCGGAGGACGTAGTTGATCCCGATTTTGGAGAGGTAGTGCACCTTCTCCTCCAGGCGGCCATGGAGAACCCGGAAGCACGACTGGAAGCCCTTGCCATTCCTTTCCTTGAGGAAAGAGGGCTGGACCCCGCGCTTGCGGAAGACTCCGCCAGCCTGGTGCGTCAGGCCATGCGGTCAACGCTGTGGGAGAGGGCAAACGCAGCCTCCCAGTGTCTGACGGAAGTACCGTTCCATTTCCTGGAAAATAGCGGGGAAGTCCCCACCCTTGTACGCGGCGCGGTGGACCTGGCCTTTCTCGAAGAGGACGGTTGGGTCCTCGTGGAGTACAAGACCTACCGGGGAGGGAAGGGTGATCCGGCGGGCCATGCGGCGAGATACCTTCCCCAGCTGCGCCTCTACGCCGAGGTGTGGGAGAGGATGCTCGGGGAGCCGGTGAAGGAAACCCTGATCTACCTATTGGGAGCGGACCGCCTTTACCGCATGAGAAGAATTTAAGAAGATGGTCGCGCGGCCCTTTCATTACCGTTGAGGACCGCCATGCCGCCCCACTCAGCGTCCTGTGTAGGCCTCGGAGAAATACCAGCGCGGGCTTCCCCCGGTCACTCCTGGGGAGACGTGGCCGCCGCGTATAGGCTCCCTACCCTCTCCACCCCTTCCCATGTCGAAATACATAGCCCTCTCCGCCACCACCGGCCGGCTCGAGGAGAGGATCACCGCTACCTGGGAGGGCGAGCCCAGCGAGGAGAGCTCGGCGTTGACGTTCAGGCTCAACCTGCTCTGCCCTCCCAGGCGGAGATGGGTATTCCGGGTACCCTCCCCGGGTCCCAGGATAAAGGTGAAGTCCAGGAAGGCCTCATCATCACCGGGGTTCATGACCAGCAGGTATTCCTGGATACCCTGATAAGCGGATCCCTCCGCGAACTGCCAAACACTGGCAGGTGCGGGGGAACCAGGGGAAACGTGTCCGTCGTCCCAGGCCCCGTTGAACAGGAAATACATGGCCCTTTCGCAAGCTATGGGTCTGTCCGCCGTCACCACGGCGGAGACGTCGGTGGGGGCGAGGGTGCCCAGGCACTGGTTCACCATGAGCGTTGAACGGCTCCGGGCCGGGATCACGACGTGCCAGGGGCCTTTTCTTCCCTCCGGGGTGAAGAGGTAGACGTAGGCCTCGGCCTTCTCCCCATCCGGGTTGGCCATACACAACCATTCCTCGAACCGGTCGCTCACGTGGCCTTCCGCGAAATACCAGGTATCGGAGAGCGAGGTCAATCCGGCCTTGGTATGACCACCGTCGGCGGCGAACGATCCCTTTACCGCCGTGTATCGGAAGTACATGGAGCGCTCGGCCACCACGGGAGCGTCGGCCTCCAGGGCCGCCGATACCTCTCCCTGGAGGTAACTGTTGAGGAGAAATGTACGGCGCGTCATGGCGGGGAGTACGAACGCCCGGCTGAGGGCCTGGCCTTCGTTTCCAAGGAGGTTCAACGTCACCCTGACGTCCCATGAGTTGAAGTTCCCCACGCAGATATATTCATGGAAGGGCAAGCGATCCGAGGCGTAGCCCTCCGCGAAATACCAGGATTTGGCGGGCTCCGTGACCCCGAAGGAGTCCGAGCCCCCGTCCATCCATCCGGAATAGCGGAAATACATGGGCCGCTCGGCTAGCAGCGGGGCGCCGTCCACCGATTCCACGCGCACGGCGAGGTTCTTGTTCCTGAGGTAGCGGTCGGCGTTGCAGTCCAGGGTTATGCGAGAAAGAGCGGGCATCTCCCGGTATACGGTGAGGAACTCGCCCTTCTCGTCGAGGAAGGTTATCCTGGCCCAGGTATCAGCCTGCCCGGGATTGGCCACACAGAAGAAGGGGAAGAAGTTGTAGGTCGTGTCCTCGGCCAGGAACACGTCCCGGCTGTCGTGCGGAAAGCAGGGTTCACCCAGGTCGGTGTTGTCGCCATCGCCGTTCTCGTCTCCCGGCACCCGGCCGAATATCCAGGAAGCACTGGCTTTCGGGTCCCCGGCCCAGGCCGTCTGGCCCCATACCTGCGAATTGGTGCTCCCCGGCATGCGGTTCTTGCGAAATGTATACCCCGACGGACCCAGGTAATAGTGGGCACCTGAGAGAAGACGGTACCCGCTTCCCTGAGTATATTCGGCGCTAAGGTCCGGCACGGTGAGCTCCCCCACCGCCATCCCGTGTTCCCGGAAGACGGTCCGCAGGTAGGAAGGCGTGAAATTGTAGTTCGCGGACGCTGTATAGGAGACTATGCCGGTTCGAGGGTGGAGGAAGGTGTAGGAGTACTCGTTTATCCTCCTGAGCACCTCCGCATCGGAAAGGAGGGGGGCTCCGCTCTGCATGTCCGCGGCCTCCAGGCCACCGGAGAAACAGGTATGACGGAGTATCACCATGGCCCTGGGGGCAAGGTCGATGCTCTGTTGCCAGTGCTCGCGGAAATCCCCGAACTCCATGGATTCGTAGAGGCCCTCCTCGGTCTCCGGCCGGCCCGACCAGGCGGGATCCTCCGGGAGGCCGAAA
>MU158624.1:0-491 GCA_015711895.1 Candidatus Solincola tengchongensis
TTTCGTGCGCTGGACGGAGAACGGGAACCAGGTCTCCACGCAAAACCCCTACCAGTTCACCGCCCAATCCGACCGGGAGCTGGCGGCCGAGTTCGTGCGCACCTACAACGTCTCCTGCTCCGTTTCCCCCGCGGGGGCGGGGAATGTCACCGGGGCCGGGACCTACGACGAGGGCTCTCAGGTCACCCTCACCGCCGTCGCCAACCCCGGCTACCACTTCGTCCGCTGGACGGAGAACGGAGTCCAGGTATCCACTTCCAACCCCTACCAGTTCACGGCCGAATCCGACAGGACCCTGGTGGCCGAGTTCGCCATCAACACCTACACCATCTCCTGCTCCGTCTCCCCCCAGGGGTCAGGAACGGTCACCGGGGCGGGCAACTACAACCACGGCTCCCAGGTCACCCTCACCGCCACGCCGGCAGCGGGCTACCACTTCGTGCGCTGGACGGAGGGAGGGAACCCGGTCTCAACGCAAAACCCCTACCAGT
>MU158624.1:501-913 GCA_015711895.1 Candidatus Solincola tengchongensis
ACACCTGGTACCTCGCCGAGGGCTGCACGGCCCACGGCATGCAGACCTACGTCCTAGTCCAGAACCCGGGAGGAGAGACCGCCCACATAAAGCTCACCTTCCAGACCGGCTCAGGCGAGGTGCAGGGCCCGGAGGTGGACCTTCCCGCGGGAAGGAGGACCACCTTCCTTCTGAACGCCCTGGTCCCGGACACCGGGGACGTCTCCACCAAGGTGACCTCCACGAAACCCGTGGTCTGCGAGCGGGCCATGTACGGCCCCAACATGTCCTGGGCCCACGACTCCATCGGGGTGACCTCCCCCCAGGAGACCTGGTACCTCGCCGAGGGCTGCACGGCCCACGGCATGCAGACCTACGTCCTGGTCCAGAACCCGGGATCCGAGGAGGCCCACATAAAGCTCACCTTCCAGAC
>MU158624.1:923-12075 GCA_015711895.1 Candidatus Solincola tengchongensis
CTGGTCCCGGACACCGGGGACGTCTCCACCAAGGTGACCTCCACGAAACCCGTGGTCTGCGAGCGGGCCATGTACGGCCCCAACATGTCCTGGGCCCACGACTCCATCGGGTACACCCCATGAGGAGGGAGCCTATTTGTCGTGAAGAACAGGAGGATGTAAGGGAACAGGGGAGCGAGGGAGGACCGCGGGCCATCTCCGCCCTCCTTCTCCCGGGCCCACGACTCCATCGGGCACAACCCTTGAGGAAAGGAGGTCCGCAAGCCGGAAGAGGGCGGAACGGCGGGGCAGGGAAGAGTATAAAGGAGGGGCCAAATGCGGCCTCTCCTCCTTATGGGCTCACGACCCCATAGGCTATGCGCCATAAGGCGGGGCATAAGCCTCGCGGGACCTGAAATGGAGCGGGAACGTGAAGGCACGGTAGACTGCGTACCATGCATGGCGTTCCCCTTCCTGTGCCCGTGACTCTTTCGAGACTGTACCCGGAAAAGAGAGGCGGCGGGTCAACCTGAGGAGAGGATGTGAAAGTTTGAGAGCGGGAGGGACGGAAAGGGAATGGGGATGGCATACTCCCAGAAGGAGGCCATAAGGTCGGCCTTGACCGGGGAACGATGGAAGCAAAGACACGCATAAGGGAAGCACACGATAAGGCGCTGAAGGAACAAAAAGAAAAGGCGGTAGAAAGCGGGCATAGGCAGTAAAGGCTCGTTAATCCCCGGGTCCTGGACTCTCAAGGTTATCGGCTGCGATGGACAAGAATCGAAGACGGGATAAGTAATGCGACAACGGTAAATCGAAGCTACACAGCGAGGGCACCGCTACAAGCCACAAGTTCTCGCCGCCAATGAACGTCATGTCCAATACCTTTTAGGGCGAAAAGCGACAAGTAAGTTGAGGCGACGAGCGTTCCGTGTAGGAAACCGGCAGGCGAAGTCTTAAGGAAATCGGCCCGAAAGACGCGGCGTTTTTACTTCCAGGCTGGCATGAGCATATGAGCAATAAAGCAATCGCATATAAGAACCGTGCTGTTGTTTGAATGGTATAATATGGAATGTAAGGCGGGTTGTAGGCGGATTCAGGGTTTGCCTCTTGCGGAGACGAAGTCTATTATCTCGCGCGCCGCGGACGTGGCCTCGCCGGCGTCCTTGGCGGTGAAGGCATCCCTGGGGATGCCGCCGGGCAGACCGTTTGGGTAACGTGTGGGAAGGCAAAAATGGTCCAGGAAAGCCCCCTTTTCCCTTAAGTCCCTGAACATGGGATCGTATTGCTTGGCGTCGTCCACAAGCTCGGCCACCGAATGTCCCCAAACGACCTGATTCCCCACGAGATATAAATATGCCTTCAGCGCTTTTTCCGCCGCCTGCTGGGCGAGGAAACAGGCCAAATTGAACCTCCCGCCGTTTGCGCTGAACTCGGCGTCGTCCAGGTCGGAACGCGCCTGTTCCAGCCAGCGCCGGTATTCCCTCTCCGGATCAAGCGGCATAAAGGACCCTTCCTCCTTTCAGCGCGTGGGAGAGGAATGGGCTCGAGTCCCTCAATTCCTCGAACTCCTCCGGCGTGTATACCAGTATGTCCATGGCCACTCTGGGCTGGATTCTGCCGTACACTTCTTGCAGGCGGTCGAGAAATCGTTTTTCCGTGCGCATCACCACCACAAGATCGATGTCACCAAAAGGATTGGCCGGACCTTTGACCATCGAGCCGATGAGCACGATCATCTCGGCTCCCATCTCTTGCAATACTCTTACTGCCCGGGTTAGCTCACTTTGCATTTTCTCGTATCTTTTTAGCAGTAATTTCCTATCAGGTATCATCGCCATACCTCCGACACATACATACATACATTTTATCATCTCCCTATTTTGCTTTTCTCATTGGAAGCGGGCCGCAAAGCCGCGGAATTGAACGTTCCCGAGGAGTCCCTACTTTTCCTCATCACCGCCCGTGGGTGGCGTGAGATTCAGATGTCCGAACCGTTCAGGGGTCCGGAGACAGCCCTTGTGTAAGCGGCGGAGGATTACAATCTTACACAACGTTCTTTTACGGGGAGCGACCTTGGAGGCCTTCGGCTGATCGCCTTTTCCCTGCGCCGATACGGAATTCAAGGGAGAAGCTCCGGGGAAAACGACCCCTTAACGATCGGAGCGGGCTGGCGGAGAGGAAATAGAAGACGAGCGCGTTTTTGGGAGATGCCGGATCTCTTGCCGGCTTTACAACCTTGGCCTTTATGGTGGGCCTGGCCCAAAACATAATGTGAGAGGTCGAAGGTCTCCCGTAACGGATGGGGCGGGCATTATTCCAACCGTCGTCGGAAGGAGGCCTCGAACCAGGCAATGCGCGCCTCCGGTACCGCGTCGATGTACCCGCTGTAGGGCTTGATGTCCACCACCAAGCTTCCCTCCAGGGCATCCAGGCCGCGTACCGTCAACCTGTTGTCCTCCCGGCGCACAAGCTCCACCACGCAGAGGTTGATCGGGTTGGGCCGGGAGGGCGAGCGGCAGGCAAACACCCCCCGCGCCTCGGGGCCCCAGGGGGTGACGCTCTGGAGGATCTCACGGGAGGCGCGGTGAGCCCAATAGAGGATGTAAAGGTGGCTTGCGGCCTCGACGTCCTTTAGGCCGTCCACGTATTCCTCGAAGACCTCCACCACGCTCTCGGCCGAGGACATGCGCCCCTGGAAGGGGGCCTGGTCCATTTCCAGGTAAGGCGAATGGACTACGCCGATAGGCCTCAAGAGCATATCCGCCTCTTCCATATCCTTCACCTCGTCATATCACCATAAGTTCGTGCGGTGTCCATAGCCCCTATCCTGGATGGCTTGTCTTGCGGCGGGACTCAAGGCCATGCCGGACCCATCCCATTCCTCTCGTCCCGGCACCCTTACCTGCAGCAGCAACCCTCGGGTATGACTATGGTACGACCCCCGATCCTTTCCACCCTCGCTTCCACCCCGTACGCCTCCCGTATGGTGTCCGGGTCGATGACCTCCGGCCCCCCCCATCTCAGCACGGAACCTTCCTTGAGGACGATGAATCGGTCCGAATAACGCAGGGCCAGGTTGAGGTCGTGGATGGCCACCAGGACGGATATGCCGCGGTGGTCGGCCTCCGCTCGCAGGATCTCCATGACCTCCGTCTGGTTGCGGAGGTCCAGGTTGTTGGTCGGCTCGTCCAGGAGCAGGACCCGGGGTTCCTGGGCCAGGGCGCGAGCGATGATCACTTTTTGCAGCTCTCCACCGCTGAGCTCGTCCGTGTAGCGGAGTGAGAGGTGGGCGAGGTCCAGGCGGTGGAGGACTGCGTCCACCGCCTGCAGGTCCTTCGCTTCCACCCCCCAGCGAACGTGCGGTTTCCTTCCCAGGAGGACGGCGTCGAAGACCGTCAGCCTGTGGTATCCGTCGGAACGCTGCGGAACATAGCTTGCTTTCCTGGCCAGCTCCGAATTCCTGAGCCGGTGCAGTGGCTCCCCGTCCAAGATCACGACTCCCTCTCGGGGTTTGAGCAGGCGGAGCAGGCATTTCAGCAGAGTGCTCTTTCCCGCTCCGTTGTTGCCCAGCACAGAACATACCTCTCCATCCCGTAAGGTGAAGCTCACCCGGCGGAGGACATCCGCCTGGGGGTAAGAGAACGAGAGCCCATCCACCTCCAAGGTCGGTCCGCCATGCGTGGTGCTGGTCCCCGTCTCAGTCTGCGGAGACGGCGAGCCGCACCATTCCGCGGCCGCCTTGTCCTGCCGCCGGCATCCGGGAGCGGTAGATATTCCCTCTTTCATCATGTCATGTGGGAATCCGCCGACACTCTTTGCCGCCAGTCGACTTCGTAATCCCATAACCGCCTCTCACCTCCGATATCCCCGCACCAGCAGGTAGATGAAGAGGGGCGCGCCCATGAAGGAGGTTATGGCTCCCACGGGAAGGACCACCGGAGCGACGACGTTGCGCCCCACCGTGTCCGCGGCCAGGAGGAGGAACGCTCCCGCCACCGCCGAACCCGGAACGAGGAAACGGTAGTCGCCCCCGATGAGGCGGCGCATGAGGTGGGGCGCCACCAGGCCCACGAAGGCGATGATCCCCAGGAAGGCAACGCACACCGCGGCAAGCAGCGCGGCCAGGAACATTCCCGACAGACGGAGGCGGGTCACGTTCACCCCCAGAGTCCTGGCGGTTTCATCCCCGGTGGCCATGGCGTTGAGGCTCCAGCGTTGAGCGACGAAGAAGGCGCTCACGGGGAGAGTCACGCCGGCGATGATTGCCAATTCCTTCCATGAAGACCTGCCCAGGTCCCCGAAGGTCCAGAAGACTATGGAGGCGACCTGCACATCGCTGGCGAAATACTGGGTGACTATGGTCCCGGCGGAGAAGAGAGCGCCCATGGCGATACCGGCGAGGATCATGGCCTCCGGGGTCATTCCCCTTGCCCGGGCCATGCCCAGGACGATAAGGGTGGTGAGGATGGCCCCCAGGAAGGCGAAGAGGGTGACCACGTAAGGATTGTTGATCCACACCGCGTCCACAGTGGTGCTCTGCGTAGAGCCTGCCCCAAAGGCCACGATGGCCACCGCAGCCCCGAAGGCGGCTCCCTGGGATATGCCCAGGGTGTAATCGGAGGCCAGGGGATTGACCAAAAGGTTCTGCATCACGCAGCCGGAGAGGGACAGGGCCGCGCCGGCCAGGAGGGCGGCGAGGACGCGCGGCAGGCGTATGTGGAGCACTATGCGGGAGACGGTCGCGTCGGCCCTGCCCAGGATGGCGCGTATGACCTGCAGAGGGGAGAGGCCCGCCGAGCCGAGACCCATGGCAAGCACGGCGAGCCCCGCCACGCCCAGCGCCAGCAGCGTGATGACGAGAGTCTTCCTCCTCGCGTATACCCGGTAGGCGTCGGTCGCCGAGACGGCGACGTTTTCCTCCATGCCGCGCCGTCACCTCACTTCGTGCCCTTTCCGGTTATGATCTCCCCACACACCTCGCCTTATTGGAGTGGCTCCGGCTCACCCGCCGAGTCTCACAGGAACGAAGCCGCCGAATTCCCGGGCCATATCCTCATAAAGTGGTCTACCCAGCAGGAATTCGTATATCTCGTCAGCTTTTTCCTCCGGGCTCACGTCCTCGAATGCGCTGGGGAAGATGACCTTTCCCATGTAATAGGCGTCCGCGAGGGCCGTGTCCACGTTGGTGGTGTAGTAGTTATACGGAAGGTAACCGTAAATCCGGCCCTCTCGGAAGGCGCGCAGGGTCTGGTAGTAACCCGGGTTCTTGCCGTAGTCTTCCTTGACCATGGCAATGCCGCCCTCGTCGATGAAGATTATGTCCGGATCCCAGGCCAAAAGCTTCTCCTTGTCGATCATCACGCTTCCCTTCTGCCCCGTCTCGTCGGCCACGTTGACCGCGCCTATGGCAGTAAGGGGAGGGAAGCCGGCCTGGGTGCTCTCTATGCCGTGTGTCCCCTTGAACCCGATGCCGCCCACGTAAACCCTCGGCTTCCCGTCTGCGGGGATGTTTTCCGTTCGCGCGCGCAGGTCGTCCTGGCATCCCTCGATGAAGTCCACCACCTTTTCTGCACGTTCTCGATTTCCGGTGATCTCGCCCACCAGCCGGATGGATTCCAAGAGTTCCTCGTCGAAGGTACCCAGCTTCCCGTAGCTCAGGACCACCACCGGGATCCCCGTTTGTCGCTGCAGTTCGTCCGCCTTGGCCGCATCCGCCAGGTAGGCCACGAAGATGACATCCGGGTCCACGTCTATCAGCTTCTCGGGGTCGGGAGACGAATCAGCCCCGCCCTGTCCGATTACCGGCAACTCCAGAAGTTCCGGATGGGCCATGATGTATGGCCTTCCTGTGCTCCATTGCTTTTCCATGTTCTCGATGCCCACCACCTGCCCCGCGGCCCCGCAATAGCAGACTAGACGCAGCGCGCCGGGACCGATGGCTGCCACCCTCTCCGCCGGAACGCTCACCTCCACGCTCCTACCCGCGAGGTCGGTGAAAGTCCTGGTGCCCGCATCGGTAGTCGCGGGTCCATTTCCGCCGCATCCCGCCGAGTAAAGGGCTAGAACCAACAAAAGCGTTGCTACAGCCAGAGCAATGGTTCTGCTTTTCATTTTCATGCCCTCCTTTGACCGTTTGTCTTGAACCTCTGGTCCGTACCTCGCATCTCCATTTGCACGCGGGTGGCCTGCCGGCCTGGTTGTTTTCACCGTTGAGTACTTAGCGGCTTTATGTGGTTGCCCCTCCCGCGGACGAGCGCATTTTGGTCGTATGCGGCTATTCATCCCGGTCTTCCAGATTTGTCCCTGGAAGCCAGCGGTCCTCCACGTCTCACCGGTTTTCGGAGTTGAGCCTGGTTTCAGGTTCATATGGCATCATCGGGTAGCGACAGCCTCCATTTTGGAGATCAGCTCCCGGAGCGTCTCCTCCTCTCCCAACTCTCCCAGGTGGGATCCCTCCAGGTTGGACTGAGCGATGTCCGGCGAATAGGGGAACGAGGCGGCGGTGCGCAAACCGGCGGAGAGGAGCATGTTCTGGAGAATGGGCTCCGAGCCGGTGTCTACTCTGTTGGCCACCACGAGGAAGGGCTTGTCCGCCTCACGGCATAAGCGCGCCGCCTTTTCGGCCAGGATCACCGCCTCCCGCGAGGGGTCCACCACTAGGAGCACGGTATCCACTCCTTCGAGGATGCCACGGCCGAAATGCTCGATTCCCGCCTCGGTGTCCACGAGAACCCATTCGCTGGAATCCACCAACAGGCTTTTGAGGAAGCCGCGGGCCAGCGCGCCCATGGGGCAGGCGCAGCCCTCCATGCTGTGCTCTATCTTCCCGATTCTGACCAGGTAAATGTTGCCATAAGATGAAAGGCAATCCCGAGGAAGAGAGATCAGGGTCACCGGCGATTCGAAGAAACACGGGCTTTCCCGGCCTACTCCACGCAGGGCGGCGAACAGTTTTTCTCGTACCGCACCCTTTCCGCCCAGCCAGTCCATAACCGAACGGGTGGGCGGGTCGACGCCAAGCATGGAGGGAAGTCCGAGGTTGGACTCATCTGCGTCCACGACCAGTACAGGGCCTCGTTTCGAGAGGCTCCTGGACATAAGACTCACCAGGGTGCTCTTCCCGCTTCCTCCCCTTCCTGAGACCAGCACTTTGGGCAATGCTCTCACCTCCCGGTTCGGGCCGGACCTCTTTTCCGGCCCCTTGGCTTGCATGGATTCTCCTTTTATAGCGCGCCATGTGTTGAGCGTTTGGGACCGGACCCCACCGCGATACCTTTTTCGCATGACCTCGGCTGCTTTCAGACCCGGTTTCCACTGCCGCGCCATTGCGCAGCCCGCGTTCTCTGAGAAGTCGATCGGGGGGCCGGGAACGAATTTCTCATTCCATGTGCTCAAGGCGTCCTTACTGCGAGGAACCTCCGCGCTCACCCCACTTCCTCGCCGTTCGTGAAGCCGCTCCCTCCGGCTTGCGCGCCTCGAGGAGATAACCTTCCTCGCCGTCGCGGAACTCCAGTACCTCGAATCCCGCCTCCTGGAGCCACCGCCGCATGGTCGCCTCCTCGGGCAGGAGGTCGCCGCCCACCGCTCCTCCCAGGTGCAGGTGGCGGGCGTTCACCGCTTCCCGCCCCTCGGTATGGGAGATGACCACGCGTCCACCCGCCCGGAGTACTCGGTACATCTCGCCGATCGCCCCCTCCTTGTCCGCCACGTGGGGGAAGCAGTTATGGCAGATCACCAAGTCAAAGCTCTCCTCCAGGAAGGGCATCGCGACGATGTCCGCATGCAGGTACTGCAGATTGGGCCGCTGCAGCTTGGCGCGGGCCGTCTTCAGCATCTCCTCGGCCACGTCCAAAGCGCACACGCTACCCTCGTCTCCCACCGCTTCCAACAGATAAGGCAGGAGGATCCCGGTGCCGCAGCCCGCGTCCAGCACGCTTGAACCGCGCTCTATCCCCAGCGAAAGAACTAGACCGCGGCTGCGTTCTGTGGTCGCGTGATCCTGGGTGAGATCCCAGTCTGCGGCTCGACGATTGAAGAACTCCCGTATAAGGAGCGCATGCGTCTCGGCCCGTGTCCCGGCCTCGTCGATAAGAAGGCCGGGGAGCCCTTCACGGGGCCTTAAACTGGCTTGCGAGGAAGCTGCCGGAGCGACCTCGGCAGGCGACGCCCGTTCGATGGGTGTCGAAGTATTATCCTCAGGGAGAAACCCTTTCGTCTTCTCTCCCGAGGTTCTTGCGTGCCGCCCGTGGAGGTTGTCCCCGTACCTCTGGTCCGTCTCCGTTATGATGAGGACCTGGCCCCCGGCGACCTCGTGTGGCTTGTCAAAGCGCCGGCCAACGGTTTTGTCGGGAAGGAGCTTTCGCATGGCGTTTATTTCACGGGCTGTTTCACGGGCGGAAAATGCCGTTTCCGGTGGGATCTCTATGGTTTCCATGCGCTCCCCTCACCTCCCTTGGCATGATATGCTGTTCTTGTGACCGAAAAAGAAACCACGAAGGCCCTCGACCTTCGTGGTCACTAAATTCGAGGTTTCCGCCTGCTAAGGCTTTTCGTCCTGTTTCCGATGGCTTCCCGCCACCTTGGGTTTCCCGGAGAAGAAGATAACACGAGTCAACCAGCACATGTCAAGGGTATGGTCTTTCGCTTAAGCGGACTGAACTCGGCCTTAAAAGAGTTCCCTTTCGAGGGTATGGATGCCCCCTCGACTTCCAGGCGCGAAGAGGGCCGGACCGGGAGAAAGCTTTCATGCCATGTCTTTTAGGCAGCCGCCTTTAGGGTTCGAGAATGTAGAGAAATCACCCTGTCATCCTGGATATGCAGGCAATAAACACGAGGAAGAAATGGGAGATCTCTCTTGCTGAGCAAATCATGCTAAGTCAGGACGCGGAAGAGAAGGGGGTAGAAGAGATAAAGAAGAGGATGGTCGGGCTGATATTCGAGCTGGATGGACCTCGAAAGTTTGCTTAAAGGTTGACGACGATGCTAATATTGGTCCGTAGATTGTTGACAATCATATAACACGCCGGCCGGGTTCGCGAGATTAAAAGGGAAGTCGGTGAGAATCCGACACGGTAGCGCCGCTGTGACCGGGGAGCGAAGCCCCAGGAATCCCACTGGCCGAAAGCCGGGAAGGGGGGGCGGAGCGAAGATCCGGAAGTCAGAAGACCTGCCCGGCATGGGTCAGTGAGCTCTCCGCCTTAGAGAGATCTGACGGAAGTGCCATCTCCTCTCTCGAAGCGAGAGAGGAGATTTTTTGTCCGTGGCGGATGGAGGGAGCACAGTGTTTAACGAGCACGAAGTGAAAGTGAGTAAGCGCCGCAAGGAGAGCGCGATGTCGGATGCGCCGCTCACTTGAAAAGTTCCGGATGGAGTCGACGATGGAGGTGGAAATGTATACCAGCTTTGGCGGAACAGAGGCAAAATCGAGGTGGAGGCCGGCATTTCGCGGTGGGAAACGGGAACGTTTTTCGCCGTCAAGGATCATAACCGGCATTGCCGCCGCGGTCTTCCTGCTCCTCTTCAGTTTCTCTTTCCTCGTTACCTCGAAGGTCGGTTTGCGAATTGATAAGGCGAACGCCCAGCCCGGCGCCCTTCTCTTCGAAAGCGAGGACTACGATGTAAAGGACGGCACCGCCCCCACCATAGTTAACGGTGTTGCCTATCTCTTTGCCGGGGAGGATCCCTGGACGCCTCCGGGGGCGGAGAGCAAGATCGTGGCCCTGAACGCCAGCAACGGGCAGCTCATCTGGGAACGGCCGCTTCCATGGGCCGGTGGCATGGGATCCAAGGCGCGCCCCCTAGTTGACTCCGGTAAGGTGTACATAGGCTGCGGGGAGTACATGTTCTGCCTGAACGCCGCGACGGGGAGCAAGGTATGGTACGGCCCCATCACCCCGACCGGCGGCACCAAGGGCAGCTCGGTCATCATCACCGACCCTGTGATGTACACCAACTCCCAGGGGACGAAGGTGGTGGTGGTCGGGGATTATATCTACGGGGCCTATGTGGGCCTGGACGCGGAAAACGGGACCATCCTCTGGAGGTATTACCTGGACTCCAACACCTCGGCCATCGGCACCCCCGGCGTGGACGACGCGAATGACCGCCTCTACCTCCCCCAGCACACCGCTTTCGGTTCTCCCGTGAACGGCAAGGTGCACTGCATCGACGTGTCCGGAACGACCCCGGTCAAGAAATGGGAGTACAAGACCACCTACGACGTGGCCGCGGGCATAGCCGTGCATCAGAGGACGCTCTTCTTCAGCGATTTCGCCTACGGGGGGCCGCAGAGCAAGTTCTATTGCCTGGAGGACAAGGGGGATTCCGCCTCCCTGCTCTGGAGCGCCGACGTGTGGGGCTCCTCCGGAACCGCACTGGTGGACGAGAACAGCGAGACGGTGTATTTCTGCGGCAACGACTACTCCGTGGGCGGGAATCACTTCTACGCCTACGACATGACCACGGGGAGCCTCATATGGGACAACCCCAACTGGGGAGCATACAACGGTAACTGCTCGCTCTCGCCGGACACCGGTTACCTCTACGCGGGGAGCTTCGACACAGCGGCCTGGGCGCACAACAAGGGGCTGGCAGCTCTGGATCCCCTGACGGGAAGCGAGCTTTGGTACGTGACCGCGAAGGGAGGCGGGGATCCGGTGGTTGTCGACGGCGTTGTGTACACCACCGCCGACGGCAGGCTCTACGCCTATCAGGAGTACGTCCCCACGGAATTCGACTGGTACTTCGCCGAGGGTTACACCGGCGACGGGTTCGACGAGTTCCTATGCCTGGCCAATCCCGGAACGACGCCTGACGATGATGCCTGGGTGAACCTGACTTACGTCTTCAACGGGGACCGGCCCCCGGAAACCAGGGCCTTCGAGGTCCCTGCGGGCACGAGGAGCACGGTTTACGTGAACGGCGACGTGGGGGAGGGCATGGAGGTCTCCGTGAAGGTCGTCTCCGACAAGCCCCTGGTGGCCGAGCGCCCCATGTACTTCGATTACCGGGGAACGGCCGACCGCGGCTGGACCGGCGGCCACTGCGTGGTGGGCGCCGACGCCCCGTCCACGAAGTGGTACTTCGCCGAGGGGTACACCGGCGAGGGGTTCGAGGAGTATCTCACCCTGGCCAACCCCAACGATGCCCCGGCGGTTGTACAGGATCGGCA
>MU158625.1:0-7265 GCA_015711895.1 Candidatus Solincola tengchongensis
GGCCATGGAGATCTCTTTCACCGGGTACTCGCCGCGGTCGTACCTCCAGGCGGTGATGTAGGTTAGGGACTTGGCCGCCTCCAGCTCCGTGGCCAGGTCGGCCACCCGGTGGGCTATGGCCTGGTTCCTGACTATGGGTCTCCCGAACTGCGTCCGCTCCCGTACGTACTCGACGGCCTGTTGCAGGATGACCTCGGCGATGGCGATGACCGCCACGGCCACAATGAGCCGCTCCCCCTGCAGTTCCCACATGATGTTGTAGAAGCCCCTTCCCTCCTCGCCCAGCAGGGCATCCTCAGGGATTACCATATCCTGGAAGAATATCTCCGCCGTGTCCGAGGACCACTGTCCCACCTTCTCCAGTTTCCGCGACACGATGTAGCCCGGGGTGTCCGAGTCCACGAGGAAGAGGCTCATGCCTTTGTAGCCTTTCTTCTCCCGGTCCGTGCGTGCCAGGAGGGTCATGAAGTCCGCCCTATATCCGTTGGTTATGAAGATCTTGTTGCCGTTGACCTTCCACCCGCCGGGCACCCTCTCCGCGAAGGTCTTCACGGCGGCCACGTCCGAGCCGGCCTGCGGCTCGGTTATCCCCAGGCAGGCTATCTTCTCTCCGCGTATGGCCGGCACAAGGTACCTCCGCTTCTGTTCCTCGGTCCCGAAGGCCAGGATGGGGGGTGTGGCCATGCCTATCTGCACCGCCACCCCAGTATTGACCCCGAAGGAGCCGCACTTGGCCAGCTCCTCCATGAGGACGATGTTTGTGAAATAGTCCCCACCGCCTCCGCTGTATTCTTCCGGGAAATGTAACCCCAAGAAGCCGAGCTCCCCCAGCCGCCGGAATACCCAGTCCGGGAACATCCCCTCCGCCTCCCACTCGTCGGCGTGGGGAACCAGCTCCCTCTCCACGAACTCCCGCACGCTGCGCCGCAGCATCTCGTGTTCCTCGGTGAAGAAAAGGCTGCTGTCCATGATCCTCCCCCGTCCTCTTTTTGCGCCGTTCCTGCCGCCGTGGGTCCTGCCCTTTCGCAAAATAATATTTTACTTAACGTTTAGTAAATTAAAAGCAGATTGCATGGATGTCAAGTCGAGAGAACAGCGAGAACCGTAGTCCCTTGGCCCCTGTCAACCTTGGTCCCCGTCAAATCACCCGTCCAGTCCGGATGAGCGCGTGGTACCTCGCACTAATGTTTGGCCCGGATCACTTGTAGGGCGAATATGAAGACCTTCTAAACGACATCCAGGTGTGGCAACTCGCTCCTCTGTTGAGCAGGATGACCGGGTGGCACCGGGGCTTTCTGTTTGGACCGGATGTAGATGTATGACTCAATCTTCCCTCACCTCCTGAGGCGTCCTCTGGACCGGTCCTCCCTCCCTATGACTGGAAAGGAAACGGGCGGAGCAGGCCGTCGGGTCGAAAATGAATACTCCGCTTCTCTTCCGTGAATACTTCATTCGGGGAAGGAGGATATGACGTAGATGAGCGGATGGGGGGAAGGGGTCGCTGGCGTGGGAGACCGGGCCGCAAAGATAACCACTTCCTTCCCCTGGATGCTTCCCTTGAGGAAGTCGGAGACGCCGTCATTGAGCGGAGGGGAATGGGCTCAGACCGCAGCCCTGCGGCGACGCCGTAGGCCCTTCATGGGGCCGGGAAGGAAAGCTCGCGAAGCGAGGGTTCCTCCCGCGCTTTGGGCCGCCAAAACGAAGGTTACCGGGCGATCCCCGCTGCATGTCGAAGAACGTGAAGCGAGAACCTTTGACGAAGGGTGAGCCTCGAGCGCGCGGTCACTGCGGAGGCGCTTGGGGCTCAGGAACGGAAGTGGTAGCTGCCGTTGAGGATGCGCCGCACGGCCACTTCCAGGAATTCCCTCTGGAAACCGGGGGCCACGCCGCCGCGCCGCTGCCAGGCCAGAACGGCGCGGAGCAGGCGCAAGATCTCCATGGGCGACAGGCCGGCCAGGGCGCTGCGGAACTCCGGCCGTCCCTTGCCCGCCAGAAGGGCGAGGAGCGACCACTCCCGCGCCGTCCTCTCCCGCTCCGGCCGCACCAGCTCGCGGTAGACCTCTCCCGGCGTACCCCTCCCCTCGCGGACAGCAGTCCCCGCCAGGTAACCGGTGGCAAGGGCGGAGGATATGCCCTCCCCCAGGGCGTTCATGAACCCCGCCGCCTCTCCTGCCACCAGCACCCGGTGAGTCCCCAGGCAGAAGCGGTTGCGCGCGGCGGGAAAGATGACCCGGCAGCCCATGTCCATGAACGGACTCCCTCCGGCGAAGCCGTATTCCCTCCGCAACATGGCGTGGAAGGCCTCGCGGGCCGGGCGCAGTTTGCGCCCTCGCCGCACCGAGGTGTCCACCACCACCAGGTCGTCCTTGGCGTAGACCGCCGGATAGACCCCGTAATCGGCGTCCAGGAAGACGTGGAACACGTCCGGTTCGAGCTCCACGCGGCAGCGATGATACTCGTGGCGGGTGACGATCTCCGGAACCCCCACGGCGAAGTCGGGGTCCAACCTCCCGGCCACGCGGGAGAGGCCACCGTCGGCGGCGATGAGTACCCCTGCCCTCAAAGAGACGGGCTTACCATTTCTTTCCAGAAATACCTCCACCCTGTCGCCCCACTCCGCGAAGTCCACGAGCCTGGTGCCTTCCCATATCTCCGCCCCCGACTCCGCGCACAACCAGGCGTCGAACCTGTCGCGCCAGACATTCAGGCCCGGCACCCGCACGTCCACCCACCTGCCCCCGCCGTAATGAAGGCGTTCCGCGCGGATATGCAGCGGTTGGGCACGGACCTCATCCGGGACAGGGCCGAAGTGGCGGTCAAGGAACTCCCGCGCCTCAGTGAAGATATAGCCTGAGCAGGGCTTGGGCCTCGGCATCCTCTTCTTCTCCACCAGCAGGGTGCGCAGGCCGCCCTCCGTCGCCGCCCTGGCGGCTGACGCCCCGGCCGGCCCTCCCCCGACCACCACCACGTCGTAATCCAGGCCTTTCATCCCTTACACCCCGTCGCGAAGATTCACTGAGCCGTGCTGCACCCTGTTTCCCGGCGCTCCGGCCGGCCAAATGACGTAGGGTCATCCACTCCAATTTACCATATAAACATCCCGGCTTTGTCCGAAGCCCGCCGGAGGGTAAGCCGGTGGGCTTCCCATGCATGACACGGCCTGCCGACCGGATAGCGTCGCGCTCGATATCCAAGCGACAATTGGACCTTGGGGAGAGGCGGCTCATTCCGTGAAGAACGTTGGGGATGAGCGCCGGATACCGTCTTTTCACCGAATCAGGTAGGGATGGCGAAGGGAAAGGTGACCCATAACCTCCAACCGTAAAGTCATGGTGCGAGTTCCGTCCCGGGAAGGGGAAAGGCGTCGCGGGCCGCTTTGCGCCAAAGAAGGTCCGGCGGGGCGAAGGGAGGAGAGGAACTCTTGACCTCCACGGCCGGCAAGGCATCGGACCGGCTCAGGCCCGCGGGAGAAGCTCCCTCTGGAGGCAGGAAAAGAGGCCAGCCGAGGTGGCCTGGACCGGGCGGCGGAGGAAAGACCCCTCCGCAAATCGCCGTCTGGACAAGCCCTTGCGGCGTCCGGGACGCGATCGCATTCAGACGAGCGGCGTGGTGGCGTATGGGTAGTGTATTATATTACGGACTGCGGCAAAGGGGAGACATGGGGCTGATATTAGACAGATCGGGGACGGCATACCCTTCGCCCGCAAGGAATGAGGCCATATCCCCAGGAGCGGCTTCCGGCGTCCGGGAAGGAGGCTTCGCACAGGGACGGCCTACCGGTTCGCCGGTTGAAACGGGGCTCAGATCCGTGCTGATGGGTTTAGAAAGCGAGGAAGGGGGGTTCTTGCATGAAGGGAGGGCAAACACTGAAACGCGGTCTCCTGCTCCTGGGATGCTCCGCGGGAGCGTTGGGCCTGACCTCCTTCGCCAGGATGTCCCCACCGGAGGAGGAAAGGGATTACGATGCGGGGCTGGAATCCCGCCTGGAGACCTTCCACACCCGGGACGGGGCCGTGCTGCGCCTGAAGAGGTACGTCAATGAGGGCGGGCAGCCGGTGATCCTGGCTCACGGGTTCACGGGAAACGGCCTGGAGTTCGACCTCCCCCACCGCCGCCAGAACCTGGCCGTCTTCCTGGCCGAAAATGGGTATGACGTGTGGATCTCCAGCTTCCGGGGATGCGGCCGGCAACCCTACCGATGCGAGGCACCGCACTGGCGGCACTCCGTGGACCATCTGGCGGCCTTCGACGCCGAGGCGTTCATCCGCGGAGTGATAGAGGCCACGGGGAGGAAGCCCTTCTGGATAGGGCACAGCATGGGTGGGATGGTGCTCTATATGTACCTGCAGGGGGCGAGCATGGACGCCGGCCCCGGCGAGGCCTTCCGTGCCGACGCCGACCTCGCCGCGGAGCGCAACGGTTCTCTGCTGGGAGGAATTGCCATCGGCAGCCCTCCCGGGCTCCACCAGGGGGGCGGCGATTGGATAGCCCTCCTCTCCCGTCTCCCGGCCTTCCGCGTCAACACCAGGGCACTCATCCGCTACCTGGAGCGGGTGGACCGCTCCTCGCCATGCATCGACTTCGGCCGCTTGGGGAGCCTCTGCGCCGCGGACCCCAAGCTGGGAAAGCTGCTGGCCGCCCACGGGCCTGTGGCCCGCGCCCTGTACAACGTGAAGAACGTGGACCCGGACGTCGGTTACAGCCTGCTCAAGTGGGCATCCGACAAGGTCACCGCCCGCATGACCATCCAGATAGTGCGCCTGGGCCTGGACCCCGACTTCAGGTCATATGATGGGACATGGAATTACACCGCGGGCATGCGACGCGTCACCGCGCCGCTGTTCTTCGTCACCGGGACCCGGGACTTCGCCGGAGCCGAGAACCTCCGCCTGCAAGGTTACGAGGCGGTGTCCAGCGCCATCAGAGAGTACCGCTGTTACCCGGAGTACGGCCACACCGACCTGGTGATGGGGAAACGGGTGCGGGAAGAAGTATATCCGGACATCCTGGGCTGGATGAGGAAAGTGGAGGCTGGAGGCTGAGGCTTACCGCGAACCGCGCAGGCCGACCCGGTCATGCCTCCCGGATCGCCCTTCAGGCGTCCTCCCCTTCCTCCTCCGACACCGGACCGGCCTCTTCCGCATCGGCGATCCAGCGGCTGAGCACCTCCACGATCCTTCTGGCCTGCTCCACACTGGAGATGTTGAACTTGGCCTGCTGCCGGTACTCCCCTCCCACCCTCCGGTATCTGCGGAGGGTGAAACGGTCCGGGCCGTATCCTTCCCGCGACCTCTCCCACTGGCGGTAGCGGAAGATGACCGTGGCCCAGGTCCCGCGGGAGATTATCTCCTTGTCCAGTTCCTGGACCACCTGCACCCCGTCTTCCTCGTAATTGACGCTCACGTCCTCTATGTCCTCGACCAAGGTTCCTCCCCGTCTTACCTTACCTTTCCCGTCTTGCCTTACCTTTGCTAACCCTTCCTTGCCCTTCCCTTCCTTGCCTTACTCACCCTTCCCTTCCTTTCCATTTCTTTCCTTACCTTGTCTTTCCTTTTTGCTTTACCTTGTCTTTCCTTTTTGCTCCTTCCCCTCCCTGGTCACCATTCCAGCACCACTCCCACGGGACAGTGATCCGAGCCCCTCACCTCGGGGAGGATGAAGGCCTCTCTCACCGCCTCTCGAAGGTCCCGGCTGACGAAGAAGTAATCGATGCGCCAGCCCACGTTCCTGTCCCGTGCCCCGCTCTTCTGGTCCCACCAGGTATAATGACCGGGCTCCCGGTTGAAGAGGCGGAAGGTATCCAGGTATCCCCTCTCCACCAGGCGGTCCATCCAGGCCCGCTCCTCGGGAAGGAACCCGGAGACCCCGCTGTTCTCCTTCGGCCGGGCCAGGTCGATCTCCTTGTGGGCGGTGTTGAAATCCCCGCAGACGACGATGCTCCTGCCCCTCGCCCGCAGCGCCTCCACGTGATCCAGGAAAGCCTCGTAGAAATCGAGCTTGTAGGCCAGCCTCTCCCGGGATTGCTTCCCGTTTGGGAAATAGACGTTGAAAAGGAGGAAATCGCCGTAATCGGCGGCCAGCAAGCGGCCCTCTTCGTCGAAGCGCGGCTCTCCCATGCCCCCGCGGACCGCCAGCGGCTCGGGCCGGGAATAGATGGCCACCCCGCTGTAACCCCGGCGGCGGGGCGCGGAGAACCAGGCGCGGTAGCCTTCCACCTCGCGCAGCTCGCGGGGGAGCTGGTCCTCGTGGGCTCGCGTCTCCTGCAGGCAGAGCACGTCCGGACGCGCCTCCAGGAACCAGTCCAGGAAGCCCTTGGCGTGGGCGGCGCGCAGACCGTTGACGTTCCAGGACATGAGGGTCCACCGTGACATGCCCCTATTCTACAACCGGGCCATGACCACGTCCTTCAGCCTTCCGGCCGCCTTCCGCTCATTGCTCCGCGTGGCCGGTCAATACCGCAGCGATCCTCACGGGTATCGAGGATTCACGGGTCAGGATTCGGGTATAAAAGAGTTAGGAGCCTCAAACGTCAGGAGGAGAGTTTGAGCGACAAAGGGAAGACCGAGAGGAACGGCGGAGACCAAGGGTCCGCCGGCGAATCCGGGACCGGGTCCCAGAATCCGGAAGAAGCCGGACGCGGCGCCCGGGAAAAGAGGGAGGAAATCGCCTTCCCCGCGCGTGAAGCGGCCCTGGGCATCCTGGAAGCGGTGACGGAAGCCGTTGTCTGCGTGGACCGCGAGGGCCGCATCGTCTATCTCAACCCGGCTGCCGAGGAGCTCTGGGGCTTCCCACCGGGAGCGGCCCGCGGCGCGGAGATGGCCGAGCTCATGGTGCCCGAGGACCGCCGTGAGACCTTCCGTCAGGCTTTCCGAGCCATGGTTTCCGGCGCCGGAGAGGATGTGCTCGGGAGGACACACCGCTTCCCCTCTCGAAGGAAAGACGGGACCCCCTTCGTCGCCGAGGTCTCCCTCACCTCATTCACCCACGGGGGCGAAAAATACTACCTCGCCGTGAGCCGTGACGTCACCGAACAGCACCAGGTGGCGGAATCCCTGCGCGAGGCCCGCGAACGCCTGCGCATCCTCCACGACAACGCGCGATTCGCCGTCTTCTCCTACGACCGGAACCTCATCCTCACCAGCGTGAACAGGGTGGTCTCCGACCTACTCGGGTACCCGGAGGAGGAACTGCTGGGCCGCAACGTGCTCGAGCTCGGGGTCCTGCACCCCGACGACTACCCCCGGGTGGCGGCAGCCATACGGCAG
>MU158625.1:7275-19229 GCA_015711895.1 Candidatus Solincola tengchongensis
TGCGGTTCGGCCGCAGGGACGGCTCGGTGATCGTCGCCCATGTCATAGGGGTTCCACTGGTCGACGAGCGCGGGGAAGTGCTGGAGATCATGAACATCGCCCACGACGTTACCGAGCAGAGGCGCATGGAGGAGGAGCTGGAAGCTTACCGCCGCACCCTTGAGGAGACCGTGCGGGAAAGGACGCGGGAGCTCGAGGAGGCCATGCAGCGTCTGGAGCACAGCGAGAGGTACTTTCGGGCCCTCATCGAGAACACCCATGACCTCATCGCCGTACTGGACGAGGACCTTAAAATACGCTACCTCAGCCCCTCGGTCCAAAGGATATCCGGTTACACCCTGGAGGAAGTGGCCGGGAAGAGCGGCCTGGACTTCATCCATCCCGACGACGTACCCCGACTTGTGGAGCGTTTCACCGCACAGCTGGAAAGCAACGGCGTGACGGAAACGGCGGAATACCGCTGGCGCCACAGGGACGGCACCTACCGCTGGCAGGAGGCGGTGGCCTGCAACCTCCTGGACGACCCCGCGGTGCGGGGCATCGTGGTCAACGCCCGAGACGTCACCGAGCGCCATGAGGCGGAGATGAGGCTGCGGGAGAGCGAGGAGCGCTACCGCTCGCTGGTGGAGACCTCCCCCGACGGCATCGTGGTCACCGACCTCGAGGGGAGCATAATCACAGCCAACCGCGCAGCTCTGGAGATCCTCGGGTGCCGCGGGGTTGAGGAGGTGGTGGGCCGCAACGTCCTCGAGTTCATCGCCCTCGAGGACCACGCCAGGGCCGCGGAATCCATGCGCACACCGGTGGGAGAAGAAGGGTTCCGGCGCGACGAGTACATCCTGGTGAGGAAGGACGGCGTGCGCCGCTGGGTGGAGATAAGCGCTTCCCTCCTCCGTGACGCCCGGGGCAGGCCAACCGGTTTCATCGGAATCACCAGGGATGTAACGGAGAGTAAGCTCGCCCGCAGCAGGCTGGAGGCACTGAACAGGACCCTTCTCGGCCTGGGCTATGACCCACTGGTAAATATATCCAACATAGTGCTTGCCGGCCGGGAGATGCTCAACGCCCGGCTCGCCCGCTATGGAAGGGTGCGGCGCGGGAGGTTCGAGGCCTTCACCTCGGAGAGGCCGGGGGAGGGCTTCCAGGTCAGTGAGGATCCGGAGAATCACCTGTGCTACCGGCTCCTGCAGCGCGGGGTCAGCACCCCGGCCTCCAGCAAGGACCTGGACCTCGCCATGGCGGAGGCGGATCCCGATTTCCTATCCCTCAAACCAAAGGAAATCCTGACCTGTCCCGTCCAGGTCAAGGGCAAGCCCTCGGGGTGCCTTTGTTTCTTCTTCACCGAGGAGCGGAGCTTCACCGCCGCGGACATCGATGTCCTCATCATGCTGGGAAGGGCCATCGCCATCGAGGAGGAGCGCTGGAGCTACGAGGAAGGGCTGCGCGAGTTCGTGGACATCGCCTCCCATGAGCTTCGTCATCCCACCGCGCTGTTAAGCGGTTACTCGCAGCTTCTAAAAGAGCACGAAGGGGACCTTGACGAGGAATACCGGGAGATAGTCGAGGCCCTCATCTCCTCCACGGAACGACTGGCGGAGATCGTCAACGGTCTGGTCCACACCTCGCTCCTGGAGCGGGACCGCTTCCCGCTCAGGCGGAGCAGGCAGGACGTTGTGGAACTGGCCAGGAAAGCGCTCAAGGAGATGGAGGCGCGATTCCCGGAGAGAGAGTTCCGCCTGAAAGTCAAGGGAGAGATGGGGACGTGCTCCCTCGATCCCCTCCGCATCCACGAGCTCCTAGTCGTCCTCCTGGAAAACGCGGTCAAGTTCTCGCCTCAGGACACGGAGGTGGAGCTGGAGGTGGAAGCTGACCCCGTCGGCGTCCTCCTCTCCGTCCTGGACCGGGGAAAGGGGGTGCGGGAGGAGAACCGGGAACGCATCTTCGAGCGCTTCTACCAGGAGGAGCAGGCCCTCTACCACTCGCAGGGCCTGGGGCTGGGGCTCTACCTGGCCCGCTCCATCGCCGAGGCCCACGGCGGCCGCCTCTGGCACGAACCGCGCCCGGGAGGTGGCTCCGTCTTCCGCTTCTTCCTGCCCTACCTTTAAACCGCACGGAACGTTAACCACCGGCTTCGGAAAAGCGCTTTCTCGCGCCACTGCAAGAACAACCGCACCCGGGCGTGTTCAAACCGCCCTGAGGATCAAGTAGGAGAACGACTATCAGGAGCTGGAACGATGCGGAAGGAGGGGGCGTGTTCAAACCGCCCTGAGGATCAAGTAGGAGGGTCATAGAGATTCGGAAGATTCCAGGGTATTCTTCTATCCATGGACATCGGCGCTTGGAAGGAAGGCTTTTTCCGGGAGAGGCCCAACCGCTTCCTGGCCGTGGTGGAAGTGGACGGCGGACGTGCGGAGGCCCACGTTCCCGACCCCGGACGGTTGAGGGAGCTCCTGTTCCCCGGAGTTCGTGTACGTCTGCGGCCGGCGGCCCGGCCGAAGCGGCGCACCGCCTGGGACCTTATCGGCGTGGAATGCCCGGACGGGTGGGTGAACATCGACTCCCGCCTGCCCAACCTCCTCTTCGCCGAGGCGCTGCGGGAGGGTCACTTGGAAGAATTTTCCGGTATTAAGGAGATCCTCCCGGAGTATCATTACGGGAACAGCGTCCTGGATTTCCTGCTCATAGGCGAAGGGCCACCCTGCCTCGTGGAGGTCAAGGGATGCACCCTGGCGTTAAAGGGCGTGGCCCTCTTCCCCGACGCGCCCACGACAAGGGGAGTCCGGCATCTCGAGGAGCTCGTACACGCCGTTCAGGAGGGATACCGCGCCTGCGCCGTCTTCGTGGTCAAGCACCCCGGGGCAAGGTCCTTCGCCGCCAATGCGGAGACCGACCCCCTGTTCTCCGCCGTTCTCCGCCGCGCCGCCGAATCGGGCGTGGAGGTCATTCCCTATCTCGCTGCATGGAAGGGCCGGGAGATTCGCCTGGAGTGCCGCCTCCCCCTGGCGGGGTAGATGAAACAGGCTCTTCTTGTTCCGAGAACGAAACGACCTCCAGACTTCACAACTGATAACTTCATCCTCAAAGGCCGTGTTCCAATCGCTAGTAAAGAAGTGAATGCGCGTTGACGCGCTTGCCAGTATGTAGATTCGCGCTTCTCGTGCAGGCCAATGCAAATGTACCGCCACGGCAATCACCGGCACCTGTGGGGCAGGTCGCCTGCTCACTCCGGGGAGCGGCCCGGTAACGGTGCTCGAAATGGCGGTTCCTTACAGCGCCTCACGGCCACCGCGTGGTCCGGGATCCTTCAAGGCCAGAAAACCGCGGCATCGTCACGTGAAGGGATCTCTGAGGGTAACGAGCCGCAGTGCCTCGCGGCCGATTCCTGCTCTCCCGGCAGGGACGGATACGAAAGGAAAACGGGAGCGGCCTCATCCCCTCTCTTCCCCGGAGGAGCACAGCTCCAGGAAGCGCTGGAGGAGCATCACCCTTCCCCGGATGGCCTCCGCCCACACCTGCAGCCTCCTCCTTCCCCGCGGGGTGATGCGGTAGACCTTCCTCCGCGGGCCCGCAGCGGCGTCCGCCCAGCGCGAGGAGACCAGCCCTTCCTCCTCCATCCGGCGCAAGGCGCGGTAGACGGCGCCGGTATCGGGCAGTGGGCCCGGCAGGGGGACCTCCTCCATGCGCCGGATGAGCTCGTATCCGTGAGCCGGTGCGGAGCGCAGCAGAAAAAGCAGGCGGGGCTCGATGAAACGTTTGCCGGGCCCTTCCCGCATGTAAACCCCTACGTCTTCCAGTATGTCGCCTCTCTTCTTACCGCCCGCTCCCACTCCTTCTCCTTTCCTCGCCCTTGCAGATCGCCCTCCGCAGGACGACAGAGGACCAGGCCGTCGAAGCGCTCTCCCCTCTTTCTGTCTCCATAATGCGCACAAGATTTAAAACTAGCGCATGAACGTCGAGGGCCAACGCTCCTCCATCTGCAGACGGCCTCCGCATGGCGTAACCGGCCTGCGCATCCACACGGTACTCTCTCCCACCCTCATAACCGCATTCTACTCAAGATTATAATATATATGTCATTGACATATATATTAATATTACATAATCTTAACGCGATTCGTGCCAAGCGAGCCATACGAGATAAGGAGCCACAGGCGAGCATATCTTTAGGAGGTGAAGGCAGTGAAGACCGTGGATGCCCTTAACGCTCCCCCGTTGCCCAATCCCCATGGCGTGAAGGCCTCGAGGATCTACGACACGGAGCACGCGCAGGTGGTGCACATCCTGCTCGGGCCGGGCGAGAGCCTCAAACGGCACGTCACCCCCGTGGACGTCTTCTTCTACGTCCTGGAAGGCGAGGGGACGGTGGAGATCGGCGAGGAAACGCGTCGCGTGGTCAAAGACACGCTGGTGGAGAGCCCGGCCCGCGTGCCCCACCGCTGGACGAACGATGGGCATGGCGACCTGCGCATCCTGGTGGTGAAGGTCCCCCGCCCCCATGAGGAGACCAGGATACTCTAAGGGAGACTTAACCGCTTTTTCCCCAGGTCACATAAGCCTCCGATATGGGACGGATCGGAGTTGCCAATACCCTCTCTCCGGGCCACAGGATGGAAGGGTAAGCCATGCGGCCAAGGGATGGGGGAGATCGGAGGTGCAGCCTCCGTAGGATGCGGGGTTTGCAGTGGGCCGGTCACCTCGCATCCCGGCGGGGTGGCGTCAGCGCGACGACCAACAAGCAAGGCCTCCGTCTATAGCACGAGCTCCTGGAGGCTGCATACCTTCGGTCTATGCCGCACCCCGCAGGAAACAGGTAAGAATATCGCCGGTTGGGAACCAGCCCCTTGGTAAAGGATGGAAACGTCACCGGAGAGGAACAAGCCCACAGGCAACGGATAGGATTAACGTGGAAAGGGAATAATAACTCACGTCAAGATCCCGTGGATCGAGGGCGGACTTAACCCGCCCCGAGAGCGGGTGGGGAAAGAACCGCGAGAACCTGAAACAGGTGCAGGAAGGGTTCTTAAGGCCCTTCGAGCGGGAAGACAAAGAGCCTTAATCCCCATAGTCGGAAGGAAAGGGCTTACGAGTCCCTGGAGGTGAAGAATGGAAGGCGACCGCATCTCTTACCACGAATCGGTCAGGCGCGCCTACCGGCGCCTGAAGGAGGATGGGATAACCAACATCTGGGACCGTTACGAGGCCCAGGGGCTGGGAGGGGACCCGGACAAGAGGTGCCCGTTCTGCATGGGGGGCGTGCGCTGCGACCTGTGCTCCAACGGCCCCTGCCGGGCGGACGCCGAGAAAGACAAACGCGGGGTGTGCGGCATAACCGCCGACGGGATGGCCATGCGCATGATGGCCCTGCGCAACGTCCTGGGGGCCTCCACCTACCATTACCATACCGAGCAGACCCTGAAGACCCTCCGGGCCACAGCTCTGGGGAAGACGCCTTTTTCCATCGCCGAGCCGGGCAAATTGCGCGACTTCGCCTCCCGCCTGGGATTGGGCCTCTCCGGGAGCGACGCCGAGATTGCCTTGCGCCTCTGCGATTTCTGCGAGGCGGAGATTTCAACCGCAAGGCGGACCAGCCCAGCCTCGTCGTGGAGGCCATGGCCCCGGAGGAGCGCAGAGAGGCATGGAAAAAACTGGGCATCTTCCCCGGCGGCATATACGGTGAGATGATGCGGGTTACCAGTTCCTGCCTGACAAACGTGGACGGCTATTACGCCAGCCTGGCCCTCAAAGCCATGCGCATGGGCATAGCCATGGCCTACCAGAGCCAGCTGGTCAACGAGTACTGTCAGGACGTGCTCTTCGGCATTCCCCGCCCCCACCCCATGCGGGTCAACCTTGGTGTGCTGGACCCGGACTACGTGAACGCCCTTCCCAACGGGCACGAGCCGTTTCTGGGATTCGCCATGGTCCAGCTGGCCCGCCGCCCGGAATGGCAGGAGAAGGCGCGTGCCGCGGGCGCGAAGGGCCTGCGGGTCATCGCCAGCATCGAGACCGGCCAGGAGATGATCCAGCGCTGGTCCATAGATGAGGCCTTCCACGGTTTCACCGGCAACTGGATAATGCAGGAAGCGGTGCTCTCCTCGGGTTGCGTGGACCTCTTCGCCGTGGACATGAACTGCTCCATGCCCATCGACCCCATCTATGCCGAGCGCTACCGCTTCAAACTCATCCCGGTGAGCGACCTGGTGGCCTTCGAGGGGATAGAGGAGCGGCTGGACTACGAGCCCGAGAAGGCGGAGGAGCAGGCGGCGCGCCTCCTGGAGATGGCCATCGAGAACTTCAAGGTACGCCGTGGAGCGGTGGAGCCCTTCACCGGGCAACCGGTGGGCGAGGCGGTGGTGGGCTTCTCCACGGAGAGCATCCTGGAAGCGCTGGGAGGCACCCTGGACCCGTTGCTCGAGGCCCTCAAGGAGGGGACCATCAGGGGGGTGGCCGGGCTGGTCTCCTGCACCACCCTGCGGGACAGCGGGCAGGACGTGCACAGCGTGGCCGTGGCCAGGGAGCTCATCAAGAGGGACATCCTCGTCCTCTCCATGGGCTGCGGCAACGCGGCCATGCAGGTTGCCGGGCTGTGCCTGCCGGAGGCCGCGGAGCTCGCCGGCCCGGGCCTCAAGGCCCTGTGCGCCAGGCTGGGAGTGCCACCGGTCCTGAGCTACGGGACCTGCACGGACACCGGCCGGCTGGCGGACCTCCTGGCCGCCGTGTCCTCCGCTTTGGGTGGGGTCCCCATCCCCGACCTCCCGGTGGTGGCCGCCGCGCCCGAATACATGGAGCAGAAGGCCACCATCGACGCCATCTTCGCCCTGGCCCTGGGACTCTACATCTACGTGAACCCGGTGCCCACGGTGACCGGGGGGCCGAAGCTGGTCGAGCTCCTCACCTCCGGATGCCGTGACCTCACCGGCGGCCAGCTCCATCTGGAGAAGGACCCGGTGGAGGCGGCGGAGGGGATGCTCTCCCACATCGAGGCCATGCGGAAAAAACTGGGGATTTGAACCGTCCGGGTTCTATCGACTCGAGGAGTCCCGGGTTACACGGACTCGAGGAGGGAAAGCCCGTCTTTCCCTCCTCGAGCTTATAAAAACGACGGTTGGCAACCTCGGCGAAAGCTCCCCGCGATCAACCGGGAAGCTTGAGGGTTTCCATTATCTGGACCGGTACCTCCTTGTTCTTCAGCCCGGCGATGAGCGGGAACCTGAGGGCGCGCTTCTTCCCGTCCCTGGTCCGGATGTAGAGGGAGGTCTCCGCCAGGCTAGATAGGAGTTTCATGTCCAGAGGAGCGTACTTGTACCCCTTGTGGACCGAGGCCGCCTCCAGCTCCGTGAGGGGGATTGATTCCTCACCCTTGACCTTGTTCATCGCGGAAAGCCTCACCAGCAGCAGCCGCCGGTCGGTGAGGGCCACATAGTAATATTTGAAGCCCTTCTCCGAGGCCCATCCCATGGTCACCACCTGCTCCCCCGGTTCCAGGAGAGGGGTGACCTTCTCCCGCATGTCCTCTTCGTTTATCCTGGGCATTGTCCACCTCCTTCTCTCGAGCCAACCGCGGCACATCTCGCCACGATGCCCTACGATCTTGCACCATGAGCCGAGACGATTATCTTATCGCCACCCCTACCGCAATCCTTTAAAGGACGCAGGCCGGCCTCATGCGATGGATCACTTCAAGCGGAAAGCGTGGTTTCCAGAGGGGAGGCGCCGGAGGGAATGCCGCCACTTCCCGCGAGGAACGGCGACTCCGGGGGTGAGGACGTAACCGCGGCCCATCGGCCATCGGATGACCGCTCACCGACGTCCACGCGGGATGATGTGCCCGGCTTTCCCGGGCGGCAACCGTACCTTGTCGCCCGGCGGAACGGGAAAAAGCCGAGCGGCATCATCGGGGAATATAATAAAAGATAAAGAAAAGAGGCACTCGGATGGACAATGGAATCCACCTTTGGGGCAACAGGAACAGCCGGAGTGGGCGCGCTAAGAGCTTGACAAAGATGGCCGCCGGATGGCTCCGGTATTCCTCGAAGACGCGAACGTGCGGATACTTCATAGGAGGATGTTGAGACTTCCGATCGAGGATATTCCGACCGACGGGAATTGGCAACGACGACGTCTGCGAAAGTGCTCGCATAAACGAAACGGGAGGTGGGGCATGAAAAGAGAACGCGTCTGCCCCAACTGCGGTTCGTCGGATTCCATGCCTATAGTGTACGGTTATCCGACAAGAGAAGCCGAAAGGCGCGCGGAGGAGGGGATGATCTTACTCGGAGGTTGTCTGTGTTACGGAGACGAAAGGGACCACAAGTGGTATTGCAGAAACTGCGGCACCTCTTATGGAGGAAAGGGCCAGGACCCGTTCGTGCCTTCTTAGGAATCTATCTCATGGTATCCGCAGGCCTGCAATCAAGTGCGTTACACGGTGCGCGAGAGATCCGCTTGCTCAAAGTCCACATCGAGGCTTGACGATGGCCAGAACAAACATACGGATATGGAAGGAGCTGGAAATGTCCACCAAGGTCAAATCCCTGCTCTTTATCCTGCTGGCCGTGGCGCTCTCCCTCGCCGTCCTTTCCTGCCGGGGAGGCGGGAGCCTGAAGGCCACCGATGAGGAGGGCCCCGCCCGGGTGGAAACGGGAGAAGGAGCGGCGGGCGAAGAGGGCGCAGTCAAGGGGAAGGTGCTCCTGGCCATCGCCCAGCGGGGTTTTCAGGACATCGAGTACGATGCCGTGCGCAAAGCCCTCACCGCCGCCGGTTACGAAGTGGTGACGGCCTCCCTCCAGAGGGGCAAAGCCACGGGGACGTCCGGTGCCTTCGTGGACGTGGACCTTTCCCTGGCTGAAGCCGTCGCGGCGGACTACGCCGCGGTGGTATTCATCGGCGGCGAAGGAACCCCTTCCCTCTACGGGGACGCAGATGCCCATCGACTGGCCAGGGAAGCAGCGGAGCGGGGAAAAGTGCTGGCGGCCATCTGCCTGGCCCCGGTGATCCTGGCCCGGGCCGGACTGCTGGACGGCAAGCGCGCCACGGTCTACCCTTCCGCTTCCCGGGAGCTCACGGAGGGCGGAGCCACGTACACGGGAGTTGGGGTGGAGATCGACGGCAGGCTGGTAACCGGAAACGGCCCGGAGTCCGCCGGGCAATTCGCCCAAGCGATAATCGAACTGCTTCCTTGAACCCAGGGGTGGAGAAGAAATAAGTATCCACTCCATCCCGTGGGTCTCGATCGAATAAAGGCTTCCTTGGGACCACGGGCCGGAAAAGAGCGAAAAAATCCACCTCATTCAATGTGCTTCAACCGCATTAGACGCATTTTTATGGCCACATATTGAAAAGGCCAGTGGAAGACTTACTCCAGCCCTCGAGAAGTGGAGGCCTCGGGGCCCACCGCCGCGCAGAAGGCTTTCCAGGGGCAGCGGGTGAGGCAGAAGTGGAGGGGCGCTTTCTCGCGGATCAACCTCATGAGGTCCACGACCTTCATCTCATCGCCGTAAGAGACTCCCAGCCCCTCGAGGATCCTCGCGTCCCATTTCCTGACCTTCTCCTCGTCCCCGAGCTGGCTCTCGCAACGGCCGTTCCTGTACTCCGTGCAGTGCACGCACAGCTGGTCCGGCCCCTCCGTCACCACCACCCTGGTCTCGGCGTCGTCCTCGGCCAGTTTCCTGACCTTCTGCATTGCGGCGCCGAAGGCGGTCCCCCTTCCCAGGTCGTCCAGGGGCAGGAAGCGGCTGCAGAACATGTGATGGGGTCTCAGCCTCAATAGCTCGACTTTGGGATCGGCACTCATATCAATCCTCCGATGCCGTTACCTCGCGTTCGGTCCGCTGGAGAAGATTCTACACCATCCTTCTTCACCTGTTTCTCGCTTGGAGGAGCTGGAGCAGGCGGAGGACAGCATCCAAGAAGATTCTACACCATCCTTCTTCACCTGTTTCTCGGGCCCCCACCGTCATCCGGGACGGGGATGATTCTCCCAACCGAGGCCAAGCCGGTCTCACAGGTCCTCCAAAACCATGCGAGCCGCTTGCTCGCCGGTGGAAAAGGCGCCCTCCGTGCAGGCGATGAGGAACAGGTACTCTCCGGCTAGATAGAGGCCCTTCACATCCCGGTAATGATGGCGCATGAGATGGTGAATGGCAGGGAACTGGCCGGGGGACTCCAGGTTGATGGCCCGGTCGTACCGTATGCACTCGGTGAACAAAGGTTCGTCGGGGAATTCCGGCCAGTATTTCTGGACCTCCCGGATGACCCGCCGGCGGCGTTCTCCCTCCGCGAGCTCGCCCAATTCCCCGTCGTGCCAACCGGCCGTGAAGCAGTACATGAGACCCGCACCCTCCGGCGCCGTCCTCATGGGTCCGCCGGCGGTCTCGAAAATGGCGGTCAGGATGGACTTCTCATGCCCCGGGATGAAGGTGGCCACCAGGTATTCGGGAGTTATCTTACGCTCCAGGCCGAAGATATAACTGTATGTCGAGCTGTACCTGCAGGTCTCCAGGGGTTTGCGAATGGTGTCGGGCAAATCGGGCATGATTCGTCGCGCCACGACGGCATCGGTGGCGCAGATCACGCGGTCCGTTTCGATGAACCCGTCCGCGGTCTCCACGCCCCTCACCCGCCTGTTCTCGACGACCACCCGCGTGACCGGGGTGGACAGACGGACGTTCTCCTTGACCCTTTCGTACAATGCCTGGTTTATCGACCCCATGGTGTTCTCCATGAGGCATATCCCGCCCATGAGGAACCCCAGGGCGATGAGATGGGCGATGGTGACCTCCTCGGGACGGGCCAAGACCATGGTACCCAATACCGGTGAGATGAAATAATCCAGGATCTCACGGCCGCCGTGCTCCAGCGCGAACTCGGCGCAGCTCACGTCACCCAGCTCCAGCAGAGGCTCGAAATCCCTGGCCTGGGGATCGAGCCTGCGCATGTACCTGTACATGGACAGTGCCAGCCTCAAGAACTGGGGATAGGCCTTGAGTGGCCAGCCCCGGAAACGGAGGATTTCCGGGAAGGATTTGACCATCATCCCGGGAGTGCCCTTTAACAGGTAATATCTCTTCCCATCCCTCCAGAAGGCCACCCGGAGGCTTTCGGCGAGGTGGGCCTGACTCGACAAGTGCAGCTCCCTGATGAGCCTCTGGGTGGTGGTGGCCCACCTCATCTCCGTGAAACCGGCTCCGATGGGGAGCAGGAACCCGTCCTTTCTCATGCTCCAGCACCGTCCGCCGGGACGTTCGGCGGCCTCCAGGGTGAGGACATCCACCCCGGCTTTTTTAAGCGCATAGGTGGCGGACAGCCCGGCGCAACCCGCTCCCACCACGACCACAGGGTTGGCTCCCATGATTCCTCCCTCCCCTAAAAGACCCCCCCGGCTTGAAGCCTTATACGCGCCATACGGTCATCCATATTCCTATTCCGACCCGCTGTCAACGAGAGTCGTGTAGGTTCGCCTCAAACCCACCTATTCTTGCAAGATCCGTGATTAAACATCTCGGAATTTCGTGTACCCCGGTGGTTTTCCGTTTCCCGAGGGATCCGTGGGTCGATCCCGCGAACTGATGCAAGATCTACCGCTCTCCGATGAAGGTGTCTTTATCGCACATCATAAAAAGACGCTCGAACCGACGACTTTCTCCACCCCAATAACCCGGCGAAAAAGGACGGGGCTCGACAACGGGTGTCGACCTCACCTTTTGCTATACACGGCTGTCTGGGAAGTTCGCTCTCCCGGAACCCAGGGTTAAGAAAACAGGCCCTGAGCAGGGCCTCCAAACCGATATCTCAATGGAGCCCCTGGGGAGAATCGAACTCCCGACACAGGGATTAGGAATCTCCACGAAGGAGCAGGACCTGCGAAAGTGAGGCTTCCTTTGACCTGAGAAGAGGAGACGCACCATTCGGTCTCCCGCCTGGCCGGCGTGCTCGGTGTGTCGCGCGCTGGCTAC
>JACVJH010000228.1 GCA_015711895.1 Candidatus Solincola tengchongensis
TGGCGCGCATCCCCCCCGAGGAATGCTCTCCGCCCGCCCTTCCCGCCACCCGGGTGAGCTCCGGCGTGACCTCCTTCACCTCGTGGATGAGGCGGGCCTCCCGATCCCGGCGTGGGTCCCCGCTGTACAGGCCCTCCACGTCGGAGAGCATCACCAGGAGGTTGGCTCCCGTGAGCACCGCCACCAGGGCGGCGAGGCGGTCGTTGTCCCCGAATCGTATCTCCTCCACGGCCACCGTGTCGTTCTCGTTGACCAGCGGCAGCACGCCGTGTTCCAGAAGCTTCCGGAAGGTGTTCCTGGCGTTCAGATACTGGCGGCGGTGGGCGAAATCGTACTGGGTGAAAAGGACCTGACCCACCAGTATCCCGTGAGCGGCGAAGAGGTCGGCGTAGGTGCGCACCAGAAGGCCCTGCCCCACCGAGGAAGCCGCCTGCAGGGTAGGGATGTCGCGGGGCCTTTCCGACAGGCCCATGAGCTCCACGCCGGCGGCGATGGCACCCGAGGAGACGAGCACCACCCGGGGAACGCGGGCGCGAACCATGGCGATCTGGTCCACGAGGCTCCGTACCTGTTCCCTGTCGAGGCGGCCCCGCTGGTCGCTGAGGGTGTAAGTCCCCACCTTGACCACCAGGGTCTTCACCTCGGGAAGCTTCCTCTCACCCATCTCCGTCACTCCGGCATACCCCGTCTTCGGGCTCTCTCCCCGCACCTCCTTTTCCGGGTCGGCGCTCCGCCCGGCGAGACGCGGCGGGAAAGGCGACCGTGCTGCCTCAGGATTAGGTTAACACACCCGTCCCGGTGGCCGGGCATCCCTCGCCTTGCTCCCCGCCCCTGCTGCGCAGGATCTGCCCTGCGCCGGCAATGGGCAACTCATAAACGCAGGGAGGGGCCGGGGCAGCGTGGGCCGCTCCCCGTACGGGTTCCCGGCTCATGTCTCGGGGAGGAAATCGAAGACATAATCGCCGATGACCACCGCGTCTCCTTCCCTGGCCCCCTGGCGCAGGAGTTCCTCCTCCACCCCCATCCTCCGCAGCCGGGACTGCACATAGGCCAGGGCCTGCGGTTTCTCCAGGTCCAGCCTCCTCACCAGCCCCTCCACGGACTCTCCCAGCACGCGGTAATAACCCTCCTCGCGCACCACGCGGAAGCCCTTCTCCCTCCGGGGATCGAAGGTATAGACCACACGCTCCTCGCTCTCCGGATACTCTCCCCTGCCCCTGTACTCCTCCACCAGCCCGCCCAGGAAGCGCATCAGCTCCACCACCCCCTGGCCGGTGACGGCGGATATTGGAAAGAACTTCCATTTACGCCTTTCCGCCTCCGCACGCGCCTCCTCCAGAAAAGGTTCGTGCACCACGTCCATCTTATTGGCCGCCAGGAGCTGCGGCCTCCGCAGGAGGCGCGGGCTGTAGGCCTCCAGTTCCTCCAGCACCGCCTCCAGGGCGCGGCCCGGAGGCTCAAGGGCCGCGGCGGAGACGTCCACCAGGTGCAGCAGCACCGCGGTCCGCTCCACGTGGCGGAGGAACCTCAACCCGAGGCCCCTACCCTCGTGGGCCCCGCGGATGAGGCCCGGGAGGTCGGCGATGACGAAGCTGCGCTCCTCGTCCAAGCGAACGGTCCCCAGGGCCGGCTCCAGGGTGGTGAAGGGATAGTCGGCGACCTTCGGCCTGGCGGCCGAGACGCGGGAGATGAGCGTGGACTTCCCTGCGTTGGGCAGGCCCACCACGCCCACGTCGGCGAGGAGCTTCAACTCCAGCCTTATCCTCCTCTCTTCCCCCTTTTCCCCCTTCTCCGCGAAGTCGGGGGCCCTCCGCGCCGGGGTGGCGAAGGAGGCGTTGCCGCGACCGCCCCGCCCTCCCCTGGCCACCACCACCTCCTGCCCGGGGCGGGAAAGGTCGGCCAGGAGGCGCCCTTCCCCATCGCGGACCTGGGTACCTACCGGCACGTCGATGACCAAGTCCTTCCCATCCCCACCGTGCCGGTTGTTGCTCGAACCGTTACCGCCCCTGCCGGCGCGGAAATGAGTCCGTCGCGTGAATTCCACCAGGGTGTTCACGCTGTCCGAGGCGCGGAGGATGACCGATCCCCCCCGGCCTCCGTCTCCCCCGTCAGGACCTCCGAGCGGGCGGTACTTTTCGCGGTGAAAACTGACGCAGCCGTCGCCGCCGTCGCCGCCACGCACGTGAATCTCAGCCTCGTCAATGAACAACTCCTCGCCCCTCCATGACGATCCTCATCCGGCCGTTGTCTCTCATCGTCTTTCCCTTACCGGGGACAGCGGAAAATGAAAATCCCCGGATGCCCGGGGTCTTCGTAACCAGCGTCCCTTGGAGGGCTTCCGCGCGTTGCTCAGGATTCCTCCGCGGGCATGACGCTCACGAAATGGCGGTCTCCAGAACGGTGATACCTCACGTACCCGTCGATCTTGGCGAAGAGGGTATAATCCTTCCCCAGACCCACGTTCTCGCCGGGTTTTATCTTGGTCCCTCTCTGCCGCACCAGTATGGACCCCCCGGTCACGAACTGCCCCCCGAAACTCTTCACGCCCAACCTCTTGGACCGGCTGTCCCTTCCGTTGCGGGAGCTACCTACGCCTTTCTTGCTCGACATGCTCAATCACTCCCTTCGGAGCTCGTCTTCTTCTTGCGGCTCCCCCTGGCGGCGACCTCCGCGCCCGGAACGCCGCTTATGCTCTCCACACGGACCTCGGTGAAGAGCTGCCGGTGCCCGCGCTTGCGGTGGTATCCCTTCTTGGGGCGGTACTTGAAGACCACTACCTTTCTTCCCTTGCCATGCCCCAGCACGGTGCCCTCCACTTTGACCTTGCCGGCCTCCGGGCCTACCAATACCTTGCCCTCCCCTCCGGCCATGATCACGCGCTCGAAGACGATCTTCTCGCCCACCGGGACGTCAAGCTTCTCCACCCGGATCACCGAGCCGCTCTCCACCCGGTACTGCTTCCCGCCCGTCTCTATGACTGCGTACATGACATCCAACCTCCAGGGTCATTTTAACACGGTTTTATAAAATAACACGGTGCCCGTGCACTGTAAAGGAAGACGGTCCGTCCCCTACGACCCTGTAGGGCCCCCTTCCGTGAACCTCCCGGGTTCCACCCCGTCGGGCAACCTCTTGCAGGAAGGGGTGGAGCAGGTCCGACAGAGCGGGGCCGCCCGGAGACCGGACGGCCCCTCTTATATGAAACCCTCAACCGGTCAAAGCACGCAGCCCTCGGCGAAGAACCAGTCCGTGGAGGGCTGGGCGGCTCCCACGGAACTGTTGCCGTCGGTGATGCCGCCGAAGTTGAAGTACTCGGCCAGCTCCGCTACCACGGGGAGCGAGGCCTTCACCTGGGTGGAGACGTCGGTGGACTCCAGGCCGGGTATCTCGTCCACGTGCACCGTGCGGCGAGCGTGTGGCGCCAGCTTGACCGTGCGCTCCACGCGCTGACCGCCCGGTCGCATGAAGCTCAGGGTGACCGTGGACTCGCTTTCGTGAGGGTTGACCAGGAGCACGTAGAGGTCGAAGGACCCGCCCGTGTAACCCTCGGCCAGGTACCACTCGTCGCGCAGGGACTGGGCGCCGATGGTGTTGTGCCCGCCCGTGCGGCCGGCGTAGTTGAAGTACATGGCCCGCTCGGCGACGATGGGGAGGTCTGAGGCGACCTGGGTGGAGACGTCGGTGGACTCCAGGCCGGGTATCTCGTCCACGTGCACCGTGTAGCGACGGCGGGCGGGCACGTTCACCTGGTGGGTGACCACCCGTCCGTCGGGGCGCATGAAGTTGAGGGTCACCGCGGCCCCGCTCTCGTTGGGGTTCTGGAGGAGGATCCAGGTGTCGAAGGTCCCTCCGGTGTAGCCCTCGGCGAAGAACCAGCTGTTGGAGGGGCTGGGGGCGCCGATGGAATCCGACCCCCCTTTCTTCCCCTGGTAATTGAAGTACATGGCCCGCTCCGCGAGGACCGGGAGGTCGCTACTCACGTGCACGGAGAAACTCCCCTTCCCCACCGTCTCGCGGACCGGCACCGTGAAACGGCTGTAGGCCCCCACCTGGTAGGTGAAGACCCGGTTCTCGCCGTCCTCTCCCTGGAAGGTCACCTCCACCCTCGCCGTGGCTCCGTTGGGGTTCATTATGAGCACGAAGGTGTCGAAGGTGGCC
>JACVJH010000229.1 GCA_015711895.1 Candidatus Solincola tengchongensis
CTGCCTTGACTACCATGTGGACCCGGAAAGCCTTTCCAGGATAGAGGTGCCCGTGCTCGTCCTGGTGGGGAGCGTGGACCGGCTCACGGCGCGGAGGTCCAGCGAGCGCACCTCGGCGATGATCCCCGGAGCCAGGCTCAAGGTCTACGAGGAGCGCGGCCACGACACCATGCTGGAGTGCCCGGAGGAGGTCAACCGGGACCTCGGGTCCTTCCTGGAGGAATGTTTCCGCTGAAACACGAGGGGGTCTTCATGATCGTCGACTGCCACATCCATTACGAGCCCAGGATGTTCCCCGCGGAGAGGATGCTCGCCGCCATGGACCGCCACGGGATAGACAGGGCTTGCCTCGTCCCCACCATGGTGGAACCCTTCTCCCTGCGCGGCAGGATCAAGGGATATTCCAATTCCTTCCTGCGGGCCTGCCTGGTGCACGCCAACCCCCTCGGGAGGTTCCTCTACGACGCCCTGCTCATCGACAGCCGGGGGTACTTCCACATCCTGCACGAGAAGTACCGGGTCATCGAGCGCCCGGACAACGCCACGGTGGCGGAGCTCGTGGAGCGCCACCCGGAGAGGTTCCTGGGATGGATATTCGTCAACCCGGCCGTCGATCCCGACCCGGTAAAGGAGATAGAGAGGTGGGCCGGTCGGCCGGGGATGGTGGGGGTGAAGGCGCATCCCTTCTGGCACCGCTACCCGGTGGAGAGGCTTTTGCCCGTGGCCTCCTGGTGCCGGGAGAACGGCCGTCCCCTCCTCGTGCACCTGGGGTCGCGGCGCGGAAGCGGCGATTACCGCCTGCTGCCGGAGAGATTCCCCGGGCTCAAGATCATCTACGCCCACGCCGGCATCCCCTACTACCGGGAGCTCTGGGGCTACATACGGGACAGGGAGGGGCTCTACGTGGACCTCTCCAGTCCTTACCTGAACCCGGGGCTGGTGCGGAGAGCCGTGCAATTCCTCGGCCCCGGAAAATGCCTCTACGGGACGGACGGCCCTTACGGCGAGCAGGCTCCCGGGGAGGACTACGACTACGGGTGGATAAAGGGCTGGGTGGAAGCCCTTCCCTTATCCGAGGCGGAACGGGAGCTGGTCTTCGCGGGGAACTTCCTCTCCCTGGTGGGGAAGGTCTAAACATCCCGCGGATACCATTCCCTACCTCCCGCGCCTGGGCGAGGAGTTCCTCTCTCTCGCGGGGAAACAATGGGGGCGGAAAGACGCCGGGGTGCGGAAGGGTGAGACGAACCCCCGCGAAGATACCGGCGAGCGTCCTCTGGAGTCGGGGAAGGAAGCCGGGGGCCGGAAGGGAAGGGCGAAACCGCGCTACGGAGAAATGAATAGGTGGAAAAAGGCGGTAGCTCAAAGGCCTAGTGGACAATCGGGAGGGAGCCATGTATCCGGAACTCACCGATGCTTCGCGGAGGGCGCTGGAGGGTCTGCGGGATCTGCACACCCTGAAATGGTACGCCGTTCCCCTCTTGGCGCTGGTGGCCTATGTCTATGCCCGTCAGGTCCTGCGCTCGCGGGAGACGGGGAACTGGGACCCCCTCCTGGCGGCCCTGGTGGTCTTCGGCTGTGACTTCTTCAACGAGACCTGGAACGGGTGGGTGTTCCACTTCACCAAGCGCTCCGCGGTGTGGACCACGCCCGGGGACACCGCCTTCCGGGTGACCATAGGCTGGAACCTGGAGATCATCTTCACCTTCCTCCTCCTGGGGCTGGTGTACTACCACTCCCTTCTCCCAGACCGGGAGAGGAAGATACTGGGAATTCCCAACCGCTGGTTCTTCGCCCTCTTCTTCGCCGCCTTCTGCGTCTTCATAGAGGTGCTCCTCAACCTGGGGGACCTGCTGGTATGGGAGTATCCCTGGTGGAACCGCAGCTTCGCCGGCATCTGGCTCATCTTCCTCCTGGGCTACTTCTACTGGTTCGCGGCCGTCAACCTCATGCTGGACATGAAGTCGCTGCGGAACAAGCTGCTCTTCATGGGCGGGATCTACGCCGTCCCCGTGGTAATGAACCTCATAGCCCTGGGGGCCGGGTTCCGTTATTAGGCATGAACACGCTCCCCTCTCCCCGTGATCGAGTCCCACCGAGGCTCATGGACATGGGAGAGGGGGTCTCCATAGCGAGAGAGGCGGGGATACACCCGAGGGAGACGGGAACGTCAACCCTCACCGGCTAGTGGGAGAGGCTCGGGAAGGACCTCGCTCATCGCATCCGGCCTTCGACGAATCGTCGCATAGGCTTTCTCGCCCGTCTGGCTAGTCGATGGAAGGACTCGGCGCGTATGGCGGCCAGCCCCACACGAGGCAGATCGAGGTAGCTCTCGAATAAGAGGTAGCGCGGCTGCCAGCGGGGCTGGAACTTGCGGTCGTACTCGTAAAGGGACATCACCGGGAGGACGAGGTCCGCCAGGCGGCACAACCCCCGCACCACGGAGCTGCCACCTCCCTCGCGGTCCTTACGGTAATGGGTGGAGAAAGCGGCGAAGTGCAGGGAGAGAAGGCGGTAGCCCCGCTCCTTGAGAAAGAGGGCCGTTTTAGCGAAGATGAAATCGTTGAGGCCGTTGGGGGCGTTGCGGTCGATGCGGGTGATGTCCAGCGAGTATCCCAAACGTGGATATATGGGGACCAGGTAAGCGAAGCCTATGGGCCTCTCGTCCCGGTCGTAAGCCACGGCCAGAAGGCAATCGGGATCCTCGGAATGCAGCAGCCTTCCCAAGCCCATGGAGAACCCGGTCTCGGGGTTGTTTCCCCGCCAGGATCTGGATATGTCCTGCAGCTCGTGCCTCAAGTGGGAGGGGATACCGGCGTTGAACATGAACTCCATACGGGTTCCCATCCTCTCCCACTTGCGGACCGCGTGGCGCAGCGACTTGTGCTTCCTGCCCTCTAAGGTAAAATCTCCCAATTCAACCACGGCCTCCTCGCCGTAACACAGACTTCTCAGCCCCATGCCCTCGTACACCTCCAGGTGTCCGGGGCCGGCCCCCAGGCAGGCCAGGCGCCATCCCCTGGAGAAGCAGAAGTTCCGGAAACGGACCATTGTCTCCGCGGCGCTTCCCGGCTGACCCACCGGATCCCCCGTCACCAGGACCGTCCCACCCCAGCAGCGGTAGGCCAGAAAAGACCTCCCGTCAAGGAAGAAGAGATTCTTGTCCTTCCGCAGGTTGAAATAGGCGATGCCGTCCGACCCGTATCGTTCCACCAGCCGGCGCGCTCTCCTCCACTCTTCCTCCGAAGGAGGCGACGGTTCCCCGTGGGGCCGAAAGAGGAGCGCCGCGCACCACAGGAACCCGATATAGAAGAGAGTGGTGGATAGACGTCCCAGAAGGGCCGCCCCGCCGCGCGCGCCGGTCTGAAAGCCGGCCGAAACCGTTCCGGCGAGGTAGCGGAAGAAGGCGGAAACGTTCCCCTGCAGGTTCGGATCCCGCCGCAGTATCCAGAAACCGGCCCCCGCCAGGATCAGGAAGGCGGCCAGGAAGAGGAGGGCCAATGTTCTCAACCGGCGGGAGGCTCTCGAATCGGGTTCGACGATGAATTCCCCGCGGAAGGCCCAGAGTGGGGGGAGGAAGGCCAGGGTTAGAAAGGGTACCATCACCTGACGGTGAAAAGCGAAGGAGAAGGCGGCTTTCAACAGCAGCCATCCCATCAAGACATAACGGGCGGCCTTCTTCTTCAGCCATATCTGATAGGCCAGGAAAAGGAACCAGAGCCCCGACAGAAGCAGGAAAGGCCGTGAGGGAGCGCCTAAAGGAATGGCAAATATTCCCAGTCTTCCAACCAGGCCCCGAAGGTTGTCGCTCAGGAACGCGGCCACGTTCAGGGTTCCAGCGCAGGTCAGAAGCGCCGAGAGGACGGCGACCATGGGCCCGCGCACCCACAGCGCCTGGATCTCCTCACCGGTCTCCTCAAGATAAGCCAGCTCTCTCCCTCTGACCATGCCCTGCCCCGCTTCCCCGCCGTCGCGACTCGCTCCCGGAAGAGGCGCCTAGACCCTCTCGTCGAGGCGAGATCCACATGCCTCGTCAAATATCTACCGCTTAATCCATCCCACTTCCTCTATTCAATACGACCCGATTCATGATATCACTCCGCCAACCATGAGATCAGGGGGTGCTCGACCTTTTTCAACCCGAAAAGCGCCTGTTGAAACGGTAGAGCATCTCTCGGAACCGAGGGCACATGGGCCACCCCTTTCTGGACCCGCCTGGTCCGCCCTCTCTGCCTGTGCGGACAGGTTGACTCACGCCTTTCCGGCCGTCGGGACATCCCTGATGAGCAAAGCATGTCCAGGACTCGGCGCTCAAAAAAACCCACACCCTAGGAAACCCGCCTCGGGATCACCATGACCCCGAACCCTCGAAAGAAGCGCAGCCAGCGGCAGCGAGCATCGTCTGAGGCCAAAATCCGGGCCGGTCAGGGACATGCTTTTATTTCGATGAACCCGTGCGGCGAGGCGGAGCGAAATACCTCAAAACCGTTGAAACATCGTGACCAAGGACAACCCGGAGAAGATGCTGCGGACCGGTCCGCCCTCTCAGGGCTCGCCCGGAGCGCGGATCGGCGGCGGTGGATGGGGCGCCTCATGCCCCGCCTACTCCAGTTCCTCGATGATGCGCAGGAAGGCCTTCTTCCCGGCCTCAAGCCCCACCTGGTCCAGGGTGGTGTACTCCAGGGCCTGGAAGGGACAGAGTTCCACGCACTTGGGCTGGTCCAGGTCGGCGCAGAAGTCGCAGGCGAAGACGCATTTGCGGTCCCAGTCCAGCTTGAGTGCGCCGAAGTTGCAGGCCTCGATGCACCAACCGCACCCGTTGCATTTGTCCTTCTCGATACGGATCGACCCGTCGGGCTGCTCCAGGATGGCCTCCCGCGGGCAGGCCTTGACGCACAGGGGCGTCTCGCACTTGCGGCAGGCGATGGCGATGTCGAAGGTGGGCTCGATGCGGATGTGGCGGATGCGCGCCTTGTTCCAGTTGATGGTCCTCTCCTTGAAGACCGAGCACACGTACTCGCAGATCTCGCAGCCGGTGCACTTGTCCGTGTCGCAGACGATGATCCTCTTGGCCTCTTCCACGGCTCACACCCCCAGGGTAGTGTCCAGGCCCAGCTCCTCCAGCTTGGCCTTGGTGGGAATGCCCTCCTCGTTCCATCCCCGGCACTCGTAATAGCCGGAGAGGGCCTCCTCGTACTCCGCGCGGTCTATTATGGCCCCGTTGTTCACGTCGTCATACATCTTCTCCTCGAAGGCCCGCGGCGGCGGGTAGTCGTCCTTGCGCGAAGCTCCGAAGCGCACGTTGAACAGCTTGGCCACGTTGTGGATGCGTTCCCCGGCTTTGATCATCTCCTCGGCATCCATGTCGAACCCGGTCACTAGGCGGATGACCTTGGCCAGCTCGTCGTTGTCCTTGTAGATGCCCCGGGTGAACTTGCAGATGATCAGGGAGTCGATGATGGCATAGAGGTTCTCACCGTCGAAGACGATCTTGCCGCGGGAGCGGTCCAGGTGATAGCGGTCCACCTGCCCCTTGACGTCCACCTGGTAGGAGCCGGAGCGCAGGTAGCAGGCGCCGCGCAAGCTGGTAGCGAAGCCCAGGGTGGCCGTCTGCAGGGAGCGCAGGGAGTAGGCTCCCCACTCCAACTTCTTGTTCACCATGGCGAACTTGTGGGAGTCCTTGCCCACCTTCTCCGCGGCGCGGGCCGCCCCGTCGGCCAGGAGCTCCCCCAGCCTCCCCTCGCGCAGGCAGAGGCGTCGCACCGCCTCCACCATGGCCTCGCCGTTGCCGAAGCGGAGGTCCAGCCCGTCCACGTCCTCGCCGGTCAAGAGCCCCTTCTCGTAGGCCTCCATGGCCCAGCTCACGGTGACCCCGGCGGATATGGTGTCCACCCCCAGGGTGTCGCAGAGCTCCACCGCCTTGGTGATGGCGTTTAGGTCCGCCACCCCGCAGTTGGGGCCCAATAGCTCCAGGGATTCGTAGTCCATGGAGGCCACCGTCCCCGCCCAGGGCCCTTCCTTGACCAGGTTGATGTGGTCGCAGGCGATGGGGCAGGCGGGGCAGGCCACGATCTTCTTGACCATGGTCTTGAGCATGGTCTCCCCGGATACGGCCTCCGCCTGCTCGAAGGTGCCTTTCTGGAAATTATAGGAAGGGAGGCATCCCAGTCGGTTGTGCACCAGGACGTTGGCCGGAGTCCCCAGGATGCGGTACTTCTCGGTGGCCGGGCCGCGGCACCTCTGGTAGAGGTCGCGGCAGTACTCCAGCAACTCTTCCAGATGGGCCACCTCCACGTTCCCC
>JACVJH010000230.1 GCA_015711895.1 Candidatus Solincola tengchongensis
CCGATCTTCTCTATCTGCTTGTTCAACCTCTTGAGCTGCGTGGGCTCGATGAGGCTGACCATCATCTTGGCGTCGCCCTTCTCCATGGCCTGGAAGAACTTCTCCACCGTCTTTTCCGGCCCCTCTCCCCCACCGACGAACCACTTGGGCCCCACGGCGAAACCCAGCACCAGGACCACGGCGATGCCTACGACCAGAAGGCCGAGGATGCCAAAGAGCAGGAACTTGCCTCCACCCTTCTTTGCGGCGGGTGGTCCGTAGGGTGCCGCCGGAGCCCCGTAGGTGGGAGCCTGAAATGCGGTTTCCCCCGGCGGTTGCTGGGGAGGCGTGGGCCCTGGAGGGGGTGCCTGGAATGCCTGCCCGGGTGGGGATGCCGCCGCCCCTGGCACCCCGGGGGGAGGCGGAGGTGGAGCCTGGAAGGCCCGCTCAGGACCAGGCTCTTGGGGCGCTTCCGGAGCTTGAGGGGCCGCGCCCTCCACAGGAGCGCCGCAGGCCTTGCAAAAGGCGCTGCCGGGCTCCAGCTCCGCCCCGCATCTACTACAGAAAGCCATGATTACCTCCTTATCCGAAGACCGACCATGAGACCATCATAGTGGTTTTGGACATGAATCACCATGACTTTGTCCTCAAGCGAACGGATGATTCATATATGTTGAATAATGCGCGGCGCGGGTATAATATGTTTGGATATCGGCCAAGAAGGCCGGCTGAACAAAAAGAACGTCGTTTTGGGAGCCACGGAGGTTCCCGGGGGGATGTATCCCCGGAAGGTCCGTGGTTTTCTTTTTACGAGGAGGTGGATTATGCACATCCCGGACGGTTTCCTGAACGCGGGAGTGAGCGTGGCCACCGGGGCTGCCGCCGCGGGGGTGGTGGGATACGGCCTGTACAGGGCCCGCGAGGAGCTGGACGAGAAGTCGGTCCCCCTTCTGGCCCTCGGCGCCGCTTTCATCTTCGCCGCCCAGATGCTCAACTTCCCGGTAGCCGGGGGGACCAGCGGCCATTTTCTGGGCGGGATGCTGGCTGCGGTTCTCCTGGGACCCTGGTTGGGGGGTCTGGTGCTGACACTGGTATTGCTGGTGCAGTGCCTGGGCTTCGCCGACGGGGGCCTGACCGCCCTGGGGGCCAACGTCTTCAACATGGCGGTCATCGGCACCGTGGCCACCTATTTCCTGTTCAGGGGCCTGAAGGCCGTGCTCCCCAGAAGACGCCCTTATTTCCTGGCCGCCGCGGGGCTAGGCGCCTGGCTTTCCGTTGTGCTGGCCTCCGGCGCATGCGCCGTGGAGCTGGCCCTCTCCGGGACCTCACCCCTGAGCGTGGCCCTTCCGGCCATGCTGGGGATACACGCCGTCATCGGCGTGGGAGAGGCGGTCATCACCGCCCTGGTGCTCAGCGTCGTGCTGGCCGTCCGCCCCGACCTTGTGCGGACCTATGACTTGCCCGGCCCTTCGGCCGTGCCCGTCGATTCGGAGGTGAGCCGGTGATGGAAGCGCGCAAGAAGGGAATCTACCTTTTCATCCTCGCCGGGTTCCTGGTCTCCGCGGCCCTGGCCCTCCTGGTCAGCCCCTGGGCCTCATCAGCCCCGGACGGGCTGGAGAAGGTGGCCGAGGAAAAGGGATTTATAGAAAAGGCGGAGGAAACCGAGCCTGCCTGGGACAGCGCCCCCATCCCTGACTACGCCGTTCCCGGCCTGACCGAGAAAGCTGTGGATGAGGAGAGCGGTGAGGTGGTGGAGGAGCCTACAAAGCTGGCCACAGCCCTTGCCGGCCTGGTAGGGACGGCGGCCGTGTTCCTCATCGCCTGGGGACTGGCGCTGGTCCTCAAGAAAAGAGACCGGAAAGGGGCAGTTGGTGTCTCGTGACCGCGCGGGACAGATCTAGCGACCGCACGGGACCAGATACGATTTCCGGTAGAAAAAGCGCATTATAAGGAACGGGTGGGGTTAAAACGTGCTTTAAAGCCCCTCTCACAGGGAGGGTCGAACAGATGGAGGCCTGGAGGAGAGGGGATACTGGGAGACCAGGAAATTCGGGGATCCCCGAAAGCCGCAGGCTCGAGGACCGGAGCGGGAACCCGCCCGGCACCGCAGTGGTCCCGCGAGGAGAGGATACGGCTTTGGAGGAGGTAAGCGATGCGACGGGAACCGCGAGTGGGCGGGGTTCACGAGTTTGAGTGGTGAACGGATGAAACACGCTTTCCTGGACCGCTACAGCCACCTGGAGAGTCCGGTGCACCGGCTGGACCCGCGGGCCAAGTTGGTGGGCTTCGCGACCCTCGTCGTGGTTTGCGTGACCACTCCTCCCCGCCTCTACGCGGCCTTTGTCGCCTACCTGGGATTGGAAGCGGCCCTTATCGTGCTCTCCCGCCTCCCGTGGAAGCATGTGCTCAAGCGTCTCCTCGTGGTGCTCCCCTTCATAATGGTGGTGGCGGCTTTCATCCCCTTCTTCAGCAAGGGCGGGGGGAGTTACAACCTCGGCCCGGTGAGGATTTCCGGTCACGGGCTTCTGATCCTCTGGAATGTGGCCGCCAAATCCACAGTGAGCGTGCTGGCGGTGATAATCCTCTCCTCCACCACCCCCTTCTCCGACCTTCTGGGGGCCATGGAGAAGATGCGGGTCCCACGCCTTTTCACCTCCCTGCTCAGCTTCACCTACCGCTACATCTTCGTATTGGTGGACGAGGCGCAGCGCATGCGGAGGGCCCGCGACTCCCGGGGCTGGAGCGGGAAGTGGCTGTGGCAGGCTAAGGTCGTCGGGCACATGATCGCGGCGCTCTTCCTGCGTTCCTACGAGCGCGGGGAGAGGGTGTACGCCGCCATGCTGGCCCGCGGTTACGGCGGCGGTGGGGTGCGCACGTTTTATGCGTATGAGCTCGGCATCCTGGAGGCGGGGTTCGCGGCCCTGGTGGCCCTCTTCCCCCTGGCCGCCAGGCTGCTCTCTTGAAGGGTTCGGAGCCGGGGCAGGATAAAGGTCTCGCGCTCAGGGCACGGGCTTCCGGGAGTTGGAGATCCGGTATCGACCGGCGAAGCGTTGACGTGAGTATCATCGAGAACACGGTAGGATCGTGAGGAAAAGAGAGGAAAGAGGGAACGAGGATGCATCACAGACCGGCGGTGGAGATCAAGGGGCTCTATTACGCCTATCCCGACGGCACCCCCGCGCTGCGCGGCGTGGACCTGCTGGTGGAGGAGGGTGAATCGGTGGGTATCGTGGGCCCCAACGGGGCCGGGAAGTCCACCCTTCTCCTGCACTTGAACGGCATTCTCGAGGGCCGCGGCGAGGTGAAGATATTCGGGCTCCCGGTGGTCAAGGAGAACCTCCGGGAGATACGGCGCCGGGTGGGGCTGGTCTTCCAGGATCCCGACGACCAGCTCTTCTCCCCCACTGTCTTCGACGACGTGGCCTTCGGGCCCCTCAACATGGGGCTCTCACGGGAGGAGGTGGCGGAAGCGGTGGGACGGGCCCTTCGGGAGGTGGGCCTCTCGGGACTGGAGAGGAAATCCGCCTTCCACCTGAGTTTCGGACAGAAGAAGCGCGCCGCCATCGCCACCGTGCTCTCCATGAACCCCGACCTCCTGGTGCTGGATGAACCTTCCAGCAACCTCGACCCGCGCGCCCGGCGGGAGCTCTCCGAGCTCCTTCAAGGGATGCGGGTGACGAAGATAGTGGTCACCCACGACCTGCCCTTCGTCTTCGAGAACTGCGAGCGCGTGGTGATCATGGACGCCGGAAAGGTGGTGGCCGACGGCGAGGTCTTCGACGTCCTCTCAGACGAGGCCCTGCTCGAGCGCCACGGCCTGGAGCTCCCGTGCGGCTTCTGCCCGTCGCGATTTGAAAGGGACGAACGTAAGACGGAAAAGCACACCGAGTCATGAGAAAAGGACCGCCTACCGAGGAACATAGGTAGGCATCCTGATAGGTGACTGCATCATGCTTACGGCCGGGAAATCCAAGTGGATCCCTTCGGTCTTTGGCAACGACGCATGTGTACCCCCATATATTTCAGCCTTCATGCATCGGAAACCAAATCCCAAACACCCTCGAGCCCAAACAGACACGGGTAACCTAGACAGGCACATGGTATGGGTAACCGTTCACCGGAAAAGGACTCATCAGTTACTCACGTCGCGGACGAAGGCGAAGTGGAAGCCCTCGGCGCGGAGGACCTCTATCATCTCCCCCACCACCTTGGGCACGTTGGGATGGTTGAAGTGGCAGATGCCGATGGCCGTCCCGTTCTGGCGCGCCACGTCCGCCAGCCTGCGCATCATGGTGCGCAGGCTCTCCGGGTCCCGGCTGTTGTCGATGAAGACCTGGTTTCGCCGCCTCGGCATGCCCAGGCTGACCGCCGCCTCCGAGACCATACTGTGCGTGGAGGCGTTGCTGTCCACAACATACAGCCCCCTCTCCTTCGCCCACTCGCACATGTAGGTCATGAGTTGCAGGTCGTTGCATCCCTTACCGCCTTGGTGGTTGTTGATGCCCTCCGCGTGGGGGATGCTGGCCAGCGCCTTGTCCAGGGCGGAGAAGGCTTGCTCCCGGGTCATCCCCACGGATAGCTGTCCGTACCCGGAATAGCTGTTGGGGGGCTGGTTCTCCGTGGGCATGTGCAGCATTATCTCGTAGCCCTCGTCGTAGAGTTTCTCCACCATCCAGTTGAGGTCGGTGCAGTAGGGGAAAACGGAAAAGGTCAACGGGGCGTCTATCTTCAGCCACAGGTCGAGGGTGTCCGACGAGGAGCCGGTGTCGTCCACGACAATGGCGATGGTGGGAGGCTCGGTATTGGACTCCTTCAGGTTGGGCCGGCGTGGGGTCTGCTCCTCGCCGGCCCCGGCAGCGCCCTCCGCACCCACCTCCACGGCCCCCTCCTTCGAGCCCCCGCAGCTGAAGGGCCCGGCGTGGGAGAGGGCGAGGACCACCACTATCAGGACCACCAGGATGGTGAAGGTGCGCAGTAGGGCAAAGGCCCGTTTCCTGCTCATCCTCCTCCTGCCGGGTCTCCTCCCTCCCGGGTAAGCGCGTCCGGCGGCGGTCCTCGCGCGCCCGCCCCCGTATCCCGACCTCCTGTCCACGACCAACGCTCCTCGCTATGCGCCACCTGTGATACATAGCCAGTTTACACATCAACGTCGACATTTTGAATGTCCATTGCCGCCCCGAGGTCCCTGGGCTGTACGAGAGGCGAGGCGAGACCCACCCCACCGCTCGCGAGGCGCCGGCGGCTTGGAGGGATTCGGCCGGCGGCGGCCGTGCGGGAGGGGGTTCCGTCTTCATCACCGACGCACGCATGAACCGGTGCAGGCTACGCGAGGACATGATGCGGCGACCCGGGCATCCCGCTGAAAGGCGATGTCGCCATCCCTTTCCACCGTTCCATGCCCGCGTTCGAGTTCCACCAGGCGATGTGCGCCGTTGTGTTCGAGGATAAACGAGGTTCCAAGGCCATTTTCCGCTCCTATCTGTGCCGCGGTCCAGACCGAGCGCTACCCTCCTCTCACACCGTACGATACCCTCCTCTCACATCCTTCACGATCTCCTCGCTTTTGAGGCTCCCAGGAGTGGAGGGAACTTCTCATATCCGAGACGAACCGGGAGCGGTGCTCATGCCCCGGGAGTCCCTTAAGAGCGGGTCAGTGCAGGAGGTGCACGTTCCCCAGGTGCAGGCGGGTTAGGCCGGCCTCGCGGGCGGCGGCCAGGCATTCCTCCGCCTGGCGGCGCGAGGTCACGGGCATATCCCGCATGGCGTGCTGGGGGTGGAAAGCCAAAAGCGAATAGGGGATGCCCGGGTCCAGGGAGGCGATGAAGGAGGCGATGCGCCCCACCTCCTCAGCCTCTACGTAACCGGGGACCAGGAGGGTGCTGGCGATGAGCGGAGGGGGGTCCGGGCGTTCCGAGAGGCGCGAGGCCGCGTAGGCAAAATTATCCAGAGTCTGCCTGTTGTCCGTGCCGCAGAGGGCGCGGTGGAGGGCCGGGGTGAAGGCCTTGAGGTCGAACTTCACGCACCCGCCGCTCCCCAGCGAGAGCTCCAGGGCGCGCCGCAGGAGCCCCCGATGCATGCTTCCGTTGGTCTCCCAACAGATGCGCACCCCGCCTCCCCTCATCTCCAGGGCCAGCTCGGAGGCCCGCAGGGCGAAGGGCATCTGGGGAGATGGGTCACCGCCGAAATAACAGATGCACGCGGTCCTCTCGTCGGCGGCCCGGGCCAGCTCCTGCGGTGTGCAGGCCGGCGCCAGGCGCGCGGTAAGGAGGCGGTACTGGGAGTTCTGGCAGAAGAGGCAGTCGAAGGAGCAGGCGCCCAGGAACACGGCCAGGTTGAAGCGCCCCCTTTCGGCGCTCCCGGCGCACACCCAGTCGGCAACGCAGTTGGTGGGCAGGGGGTCGTAATAATATTCCAGGACGCCCTGGCGCGCGGTTCCCGAGAGGTGGACCAGTTTACCATTCTTTACCATACGCAGCCCACAGAACCCCTTCACCCCCTCCCCCATCCGGCAACGGTTGCCGCACAGGCGGCAGGACTTGCCCCCCTCGGCGCGGGGCGGAAGCGTCGGCAGCCCGAAGGGGGCCCGGGTCCGCTCGTGCGCCTCGCGGACGAATCCCTCCACCTCCTCGCCCCCTCGCAGGGCACAGGAAGGGCACAGGCGGAGAGAAGCGGACACGTGGGGCGATACGGCCCCGCACAACGCGCAGGCCTTATCCCCTGGACCTCGAGCGCTCCTTCCGTCGGTATAGCCTTCCATGTCTTTAACGTCCGCGTTATCCGCCTCGGAACGACGTCCGCTTTCCCGCATCTTCTCGGGAGGTCACGACATTACCCCCTTTTTCCTATCCTATAACCTATCCCGGCTAGGGTTAAGGAGTGACCTAAGAGCCTCCCGCAACTCCGGGTAAGGAGAAATGGGTCCCTCCTTCCTCCCTATGAGGATGCGAACAGAAACCTTATATTCCATCAGCCCGGTAGGAATGGCATATGGATTACCTTTCCATTACCCAGGCAAAGGAGAGGCTACAGGCGACTCCGTATTCCCTCCCGGGGAGAGCTTGAGATAAGTGCCCAAGATCTCACCCATTCTGTCGGACAGCCCATATAATGAACCTATGGTTTTCCTTTTCTCCGAGAAGTAGGAAAGACCCCATGCGGCTTTCCCAAGAGATCGAAGGGGCCGAAGACCTCCTGTCCGATCCATATGCGTATCGGTATTGACCTATCGGTATCAAGGTGGTGTGTCCGCTTGGCCAAATCGGGGAAGGAGAGCATTCCGGGAAGGGGATTGGGGCCTGCGGTCCGTCTTTCCCGGGCCGATGATGGACGGGTTCTCACGTGCAAGGGGCCGCTTTCCAGATGCCGTGTGACCTCCGCCGTCCGGCCCAGGGCATGTCCAAAGGAAAGTGCCTCTTCCAGCGCGGCGGATGTCCATCCTCGATCGTGGAGGCGGGGGGAGAAACCCCGTCATCCAGGCCCGTGGCGGTCCTCTGGAAGATCATCGGCCGAGGAGCCCTTCCCCGCTCGCGTTCGCCTGAGTTCGCCGGCCACCTTGATGGAGACGGCCGTCAGCGGCACGGCGATGATGGCCCCGAATATGCCGCCGAAGACGGCACCCAGGAGGGCGAGAAAGGGGATGCAGGTTGAGGGTCTTGCCGTAGGCCACCGCCTGCACCGGGTTCTGGAGCACGGTATGGATGAGTATCGCCAGCTCCAGCATCACCAGCCCCGCCGTCAGCCCCTTTGCCGCCAAGGCGATGATCACCGTGAAGGCCCCTCCCAGGTACCCGCCGAAAGAGGGTATGTAACAGGTGACGAAGCTGACCGGGCATATGGGCCCCACGAGGGGGAGGCGGAGGATGAGCGCACCGCCACCTTAAGGGCGGTATCGAAGGCGGCGATGATGGTCGTGCCCTTGAAATAGCCGCGGATGGAGGAATATGCCTCGTTCAACATCATCTCGCCGGTCTCCCGCTTCACGCCCGGATGCCCGGCGACCCCGTCTCTTGATGGTCCCGTCGTCGGCGAGGATGAACATGGGGATGAAAAGCCGATGACGACCCCACCAGGAAAGAAGTGAAGCCGTGCACGCCCCCGGTCAGCTCATGGCGATGCCACTGGTGACGGTAGGCCAGGCCCTCTCTATCTGTTCCTGTGCCCAACGGGCAAAACCGCCACTCACCTTGAGATTGTCCATCCAGCCCCGAATCCTCTCCACGGCCCTCTCCACCTGCGCGCCTATGGCCTCGGCCTGGGTGGAGATGCCGTAGAGGATGACCGTAACCAGCCCCGCCACCACCACGACGTGACGACCATGGTGATGGGGGTGGCCAGCCAGCGCGGGAACCGATGGCGCACCATGAAGGACACGGCGGGCTCCAGAAGGATGCCGATGATAATGGCGATGACGGTTCGCTCCCGTGGCATTTGCGCCCGCCGGTGAGGATAATGTGTATATGGCAAAACGCACCCAGGTCCCACGCAGGTGAGGAAGGCGGCCAACATGGAATCGACACGCGATCCCGAAGAGAGGGAGCGGAGGGTAAACATGGCGGGCAACGCCGTGAAGTGGGGATTCGTCGTCCTCCTCGCCGCGCTGGCCGGGCTCATCGCCTTCCTCCAACTCTTCCGCACCCCGGC
>JACVJH010000231.1 GCA_015711895.1 Candidatus Solincola tengchongensis
AGGAGATAGAAGATGGGTGAGAGGGCGTCGGAGATGCTGGCGAGCGGGGAGGAGGCGGTCTTCGACCGCCGACACTCCCTGTGGGAGATATGGAGGAACTTCCTGGCCGGAATCGCCGGAGTGGTCGCCCTGGTTCTCCTGCTCACCAGGTTCAAGCCGGGACCCTCGTCCGTCCCCGGGGAAACCAACTGGGGCTACATCGCACTCATCGGGCTGATGGCTCTGCTGTCGGTCTTCTTCTTCGCCCTGCGACCCCTCCTGAGGCAACGCGGCCAGCCGGATAAGAAATACTTCCTGCCCGCGACGGGCGCCCTGCTCACTCTCGGCGGATGGTCGGCTCTCATGTGGTTCCGCAACAGCCGAGGCTTCGCCGAGCTGTGGACCCTGGTGGCCTGGGCGGTCTTCGCGGTGGTCATGGTGGGCTGGCTGCTCCTCCCCCTCCTGCGCTGGTATTTCACCCACTTCATCCTCACCGACCGCAAGTTGATCCTTAGCTCCGGGGTGCTCAACAAGCAGTTCAAGGTCATACCCCTGGACCAGGTGAACGACATCAGCGGGAGCCAGAACGTGTGGGAGAGGATCTTCAACTACGGGGACCTGGTCATCGAGTCGGCGGGGGAGTTCGGACAGCAGCCTTTCACCAATATAGGAAACCCGCGTGAAGTGCGAGCCCTGATACTTGAGCGGAGGAACGCCTTCCTGCAACGTAGGGCGGCCGGAGCGCCCACCGCCTCCCCCCCAACCGTCGTGGGCCTTCCGCTCACCACAGAGGGAGCGGTCAGGGAAGCTTCCGCCGCCATGGACCTGGAGCTGGTGGAGGGCCTGCGCAAGCTGGACGAGCTACGGCGCAGCGGCGCCCTCACCGAGGAGGAATTCCAGAGGGCCAAGAAGGAACTCCTGGAGAAGCTGGAGGGCCAATAATCTTGCCCTATACTGGCCAACAAATTATACACCTTTATACAGACCCATCATCTCCTATAAATTCGAAGGGCAAAATCATGAGACATAAGACTGGGTCTGCATTTATTAAATTATAATTCTAAATAGAAAAAAATGCCTTAAACCCGAAAAGGTTGAAGAACATTGTTGAAGCAGCTGGCAACTGACGAAAAGTGTTCCATCAAAGATATTCAATAAAAAGACATGGAAAATACCCATGGGAGAGATAAAATTTCGCCTTTATATCGACGAGTCTGGGGATCATACCTATAATGATTTACGTACTGCTCGCAGAAGATACCTTGGATTGACAGGCTGCATCTTCGACCTTTTATATGTGCGCGACACGCTGATTCCAGAACTCGACTCCCTTAAGCGGAGGCATTTCAACATGGGTGATCCCGACGAGCCAGTGATACTACACCGAGAGGACATCATTAATCACAGGGGGCCTTTCAAGGTGCTTCAGGACGATAAAAGGCGGGTTGCTTTTGACGACGACCTCGTCAAGTTCTTCAGAAAGACCGATTTTGTAATTATTACTGTTGTAATCGATAAAGGTAATCATTTCGCCGCATATGGTGATCGCGCATGGAATCCATACCATTATTGCCTGAAGATAATGCTGGAGAGATATTGCGGTTTCTTGAGCTATTTTAAAAGAACCGGTGACGTAATGGCCGAATCGAGGGGGAAAGGAGAGGATTCCCAGCTTAAGAACGAATACCGTGATTTTTATCAAAATGGAACGTCATATATATCGCCCGAAGAAGTTAATCGGTTATTAACTAGTAAAGAGATAAAATTGAAGAAAAAGAACGCCAATGTGGCGGGATTGCAAGTAGCTGATTTGCTGGCCCATCCAAGCAAGCAAGATGTTCTTCTTGAAAATGGAATCATCTCAAATCACGAAACGGGGGATTTCTGCAGGAGGATCCTACCGATATTGGACGAGAAATACAATCGAAATTACGCAACCAACAGGATAAAGGGGTACGGCAAGATCTTCCGCCAATGAAATGGAAAAGCCGCTCTTCGCGGCTTTGCCACGCTAGCCCTTACGGGCTATCCACCTCCGAGCTTTCGGATTATAACCTTGATAAACTATATTCCACGAAAAGTCAATAATTTTTCACATATATCGATAAGCTATGTCCCCTCACTCCGCCGTTTCGTCCCCACCCGGGCTCTCCTGTGGAGTGGAGGAGAGGCCGTGCTGGATGAAGTCCATGAGCTTGACGAAGAAGGCCGGCACGTCGAACCCCTTCTCCAGGAGGTGGAGGTTCCCGGCCATCTCGGCGATACCGATGAGGGCGTAGGAGACGCTAAGGGGGTCCACGGGTCGAAAGGAACCCTCCTCGATGCCCCGGCGGATGTCCTCGGCCAGGAACTCCGCTACCCTCCGGTAGGCCTCCGCTGCCTTCTCCTTCAGGCGGCGGTTCCCGGCCAGGGCCTCGGAGACCACGCTCAGGAACATGAACTGGACGTCGCGATAGCGGGAGATGAAGGAAAGGCCCTCCAGCCCGAGGCGGGTTAGGGCATCTCGCGCCTCGCCCGCGGCTTGCCCCGCTTCGGAGAGCAGCGACCGGAGGCTGCGCTCCATGGTGGCGATGAATATCTCCTCCTTACTTGGGAAATACTGGTAACATGTGCCCTTGCTCACCCGCGCCTCGGCGGCTATGTCGTCCATGGTGGCGGTGCGGTATCCCCGGGAGGAGAAGACGCGGAAGGCGGCATCGAGGATCTCCTCCTTCCTCCTCTCCTCGTCGCTCATGGCTGCCAGCCGCTCTACCTCCGCAAGTTCCCGGGCACTCTTCTTGCGCACCCTCTCCCGGAAGCGGTTCCAGTCTTCCACATCCCGGAAAGGATAGCGGTCCAGGACGCTCTTTATGCTCCTTATGGACAACCCCTCCGAGCGCATGCTCTTTATGACCATCAGGCGCTCCAGGAAGGCCCGGTCGTAATAGGCCACGTTGGGCTTCTCCTTCCGGGGCGCCGGGAGCAGGCCCTTGGCCAGGTAGAACTTGATGGTGCTCACCGGGAGCCCCGAGGCCCGGGACAGCTCCTTCATCTTCATGAGCCCATGCCTGCCTTTTCCCGCCATCTACCATCGACTCCCTGTAAGACCTCTACTTCATCCCTATTGTTCGTCCTTCTCCTTCGCCCCTCAGAGCACCCGCTCCCCGTGGGCGCGCACCTTCTCCCAGTCCACCTCCACTCCCAGGCCGGGCCGGGAAGGAATGTTCACATAGCCTTCCCCGTCTATCCGGATGGGCTCGGTGAGCATGGCGTCCCGTCCCTCCGGGGTCCACCCCGGTGGGTCGTAGGGATACTCGCAGTGGGTACAGTTGGGAATGGCCCCCATGAGCTGCAGGTTGGCGGCCAGCCCCAGGCCGTTGGTCCAGGTATGCGGATTGTAGATGATGTGGGCGGCCTCGGCCATGGCCGCCAGCTTGCGCCCGGCCAGTATCCCTCCGGCGAAGGTCACGTCCGGCTGGATGATGTCGTAGCAGCCCCGGTTGATGAGCTCCCGGAAATCGTCCAGGTCGTCGTTGAGCTCCCCGCCGCTTATGGGGACGGTGGTGAAACGGCGCAGGGTGGCAAGTCCCTCGTAATCCCGCATGCGCAGAGGTTCCTCCAACCAGGCCACCCCCAGCTTCTCCAGCTCCCTGGCCACGGTCATGGCCCGCTTCAGATCCCATTTGGGATAGGGCCCGAAGCCGTGGATGAGCCAGGCCTGGTTGGCATCCACCATTATCTCCACCTCGTCACCCACCGCCACGCGCACGGCCTCCACAACCGCCAGGTCCCTGCGGATGTCGTCGTATCGTATGCGCAGCTTGATGGCCCTGAACCCCTCCTCCACCAGCCTCACCGCGTCTCGGGCCCGGGTCTCCGGGTCGCGCAGCTCGCCGGTGGAAGCGTAGGCCTTCACCCGGTCGCGCGCTCCGCCCAGCAGGCGGTAGACGGGTTGACCGGTGGCCTTGCCTATGATATCCCACAGGGCGATCTCCACGAACCAGGCGCGGAAGCCGATGACCTTGGCCGAACGGAGAACCTGCACGAAGTCTTCCACGCTGAAGGGGTCCCTGCCCACCAGGAAGACCTTTATCAGCTCAGGAAAACCCTTCCATTCGCCGGCGAAGGCCACCCCGCTGCAAACCCCGTCTATGCCCTCGTCGGTCATCAGGCGGAGGATGACCGCGCTGTTGGCGTGGGAGGGCAGGCCGGGTATCCAGCTGGGGTGAAAGGGTTCGCGTAGAGGAAAATGGCAGATGTAGGCCTCGGCATCGACTATCTTCATGATCACCCCTCCCTGGAGCAGAATTCTCCCCTTCCGTGACGCATGGAAAACCGTTCCATTTTACTAATAATAGACTAAAACGCCGGATTCCCGGAACGGCGCCCGACATCCCGCAGCCGCCCGGGTGTCGCCGCCTTCGGTTACACTTCACACCGTACCCGTGCCCGATTCTATGATAAGGATTGAGGGCCGGGCGGAATGGGCGACCCTCCTCCGCAGGGGTCGATGCGGAAAGAGCGACAGCGGAACGTACGACGTCGGAGGCGACGGGTTTTGAAGGGCGTGCCGGGAGAGTTCTGTGCCTTGCGGGTAATCGCCGTGGAGAGGGGTCCGGGCGAATTCCTCCCCTTCGAGGCGGCCGCCTTGTTGCTGGTGCATGGAAGGGAGGCCGATGCCTTCTCCTGCCTGGTGGACCCGGGATGTAGGCCGCCCGAATGGCTCTGCCGCCGCTCCGGCAGGGAGGAAGGGGAGTACCGGAGAGGTCATGCCCCACGCGAGGCCGCCGCCGCGCTCCTCCGCTTCGCCGGAGAAAGGCCCATCCTGATTTACGCCGCGGACGGCGCGGAACTCGCCCTGCTCTCCGAAGGAGGGGGGTCGCCCACCCCGGAAAAGGTGCTGGAGCTCCGGCAACTAGCCTGGCTGGCCCTCCCCTACCTCCGAGACCACTCCCTGAAGACCCTGGCCTCCTCCCTCCTCGGCGAGGACCTCACCTGGAAGGCGGCGGAGGAAGTCCGCCTTTTGTGCCGCCTCCTTCAGTACCTCATGGATGCCTGGCGGGAGGCGCCCTCCCGCCTCCGGGCCGCCGTGAAAGGCGCTTTCTCGGAGGCAGGCAATCCCTGGCACTCCCACCTTCCCGGGGGGAGAGGGGTTCCCGATGCCTACCCCGACCTGACGGAAACCCTGCCGCGTATGGAATCTTTTCCCATTCAGGAAGACGACCTGCCGGAGCCCGAGAACGGCGAAGACACGGACGCTTGCGGGAGCGGCGCGGAGCGCGCGGTCGATTTCCTCTCCGCCGGGGGACCGCTGTCCTCGCTGCATCCGGCATACGAGTCGCGCCCCCAGCAGGAGGCCATGGCCCGGGCGGTGGCGGAGGCCCTCGAGGATTCCGCTTTCCTGGTGGTGGAGGCGGGTACGGGGGTGGGAAAGTCCCTTGCCTACCTGGTGCCGGGAGTCCTTCACGCCCGGTCCAGCGGTTCCCCCCTCATCATCTCCACCTATACGCGCAACCTCCAGGAACAGCTCTACCACCGCGACCTTCCCACTCTCAGCCGAGCGCTGGGCACGTTCGAATACGCCCTCCTCAAAGGGAGGGGGAACTACCTCTGCCTGCGAAAGTGGTCGGAGTGGTGCGGCCAACTGTCCCGGGGCGAGCCCGTGCTGCCCCTGTACGGCCTCACCCCGGCCGAGGGGTACGCATTCCTTTCCTCCTGGATGTCACGTTCCCCCAGCGGCGATCTGGAGGAGATTTCCATCGACCTCCGGCTGGCCCTGGCGGGGACCGCTGAACGGCTGGCTTCACAGCCCGAGGACTGCCTCCGCTCCCGCTGTCCCTTCCAGTTTCGGTGCTTTGTGTAGCGTGCTCGCGCCCTGGCCGCCACCAGCCTGGTGGTGGTGGTCAACCACGCGCTTCTCCGCTCCCAGATATGCACTTCCGGAGGAGAGACCTCGGACCTCGTCCTCCCTCCCTACCGCCACCTGGTGGTCGACGAGGCCCACCACTTGGAGGAGGTGGCCACGCAGGCCTTCACCCTCTCCTTCTCCCTCGAGGAGTGCCTGCGCCTGCTGGAGGACGGGACCGGCCCCAGAGGCCTCGCCCCGCTCTGGGAACAGCGCCTGGAGGACGAGGCCGGTCTCCGGGAACTGCGTGAATACCTGGCTCTCGCCGAGAGAACCCGCCATACGGCGGAGTCGCTCTTCCTGCTCTCCGTGCCCCAGGCGCTGGAGCGGACACCGGGGGTTTCGCGATGGCCGGAGGACGACGAGGCCAGGAGGCTCACCGCCGGCGAACTTTCGCTCCCGCAGTGGGACGCAGCGCGGCGGGACGCGGAGGAGCTCGCGGGACTCCTGAGCTCTTTCGCCTCCTCGACACTGAGGCTGCGGGACAGGATCTCCGCCACCTCCGTCTTGGAGGAACAGGAGCTCGTGCTCTCCCTGCGCCGTGCCGAGATGTTGGCCGAAAGGGCGGGGAAAGGCCTGGAAACATTGACCATATTCTTCCTTTCCCCCCGCTCGGACGACTTCTCCCGCCACCTGCGCTGGGCGGAGGTTCCAAGGACCGCCCATGCCGCGGCCAGCGACTCGGGGCCGCGCCTCAAATGCGCCCCGGTAAGCGTGGCGGAAAGCCTTGCCGGCCTGCTCTTCCGACGGTTGGATGCCGCGGTCTTCACCTCGGCCTCTCTGCGCACCACGGGAGAGCGTAAGGGGTTCTCCTTCTTCCTTCGCCGGACCGGCCTGGACAGGATGGAGGGGGAGGGGCGGGAAGTTCGCCTCCTGGCCGTGGATTCCCCCTTCGATTACGCCCGCCGCTCCCTCCTCCTGGCGGTCCGCGACCTACCCGAGCCCGCTGCGGGCCCCGCGGCCTCCAGCCCTTACCTGGATGAGATATGCCGGGTGTGCGGCGAGGTGATCCGGGCGGTGGGGGGCCGTACCCTGGTCCTGCTCACTTCCCACCAGCAGATCGCCTACCTGCGCAGCCGGCTCGGTCCGCTCCTGGAAAGCGAGGGGATCGCCTGTCTCTCCCAGAGCCGGGACCTGCCCAACGCCCTGGTGCTGGAGAGGTTCCGGGAGGACCGCGACTCCGTCCTCCTGGCCACCGAGGCCTTCTGGGAGGGGGTGGACGTCCCCGGCGAGTCGCTCTCCGCGGTGATCATGGCCAAGTTGCCCTTCCGCCATCCGGGTGACCCCGTGGTGGCCGGTAGGGTGGAGGACCTCGAACGCCGGGGCGAGAACGGATGGCGCTCCTACTATCTTCCCCTGGCGTTGACCCTCTTCCGCCAGGGCATCGGAAGGCTCATGCGCCGTTCCGGGGGGTGGTGGTGGTCCTGGACCCCCGTTTTCTCAAACGCTCCTACTCCTACGCCTTCCGCGCCGCCCTCCCCACCGGGATGAGGGTGGAAGTGGTGGGAAAAGAGGAAGCAGGGGAAGCGGTGAGGCGCTTCTTCGGCACGGAACCACCGCCACCCGATTGACGCCCAGGGAAGAGCGGGCCAGCGACCCGGGTACGCCTCCCGTGTACGACTGGCTCCGGAAAGGCGGAACGACCCGCCTTCTCGCGCCTCGCCGGACCTGGGAGACCAGGCCGTAAGGCGCTCCGAGCAATCCGCACCGCGGACGCGAGCCCGGCAACGGCGGAGTGAGCCGGAGCACGGCTGTCTTCCGGCATTGGAAATGGATTTGCCTTCGGCAATGGTCACCGACGGCGGGGAAGGCGGGCCCGGAAAGCCGGACCGGGGTTAAGGGACTCGCAAGACGTGATATACTCATACCGACACCGAGTCGAATCCCTGATTTTCCAGGCTTTCCAGGCATGCGGCGGGCGAGCGGAGCGGCGGCGCTCAAGTGGATCGGGAGGGGAGATGAAACCCGCAAAGACCAGGAAATCGCAGGTCACCAGGCAGAACCTCCTTGACGCGGCTCACCGCGTCTTCCGCGAAAAGGGTTATCACGACACCAAGGTGGTGGACATCATCGAGCGGGCGGGGTGCGGGCACGGAACGTTCTACGACTACTTCAAAGGCAAGGACGACGTGCTCATGGCCCTCCTGTCCGACCTCGTCCTGGAGCTGGAGCGGTTGAGCGAGTCCGCCTGGGTGCTCCTGGAGCGCATGGCCTTCGACGACTACCAGGCGGTGCGCATCCTCCTCCGCGGCATCCACGACATATTCGACCGCCACGGCGACCTGCACAACGTGTACATGGAGGCGGCTATAGAGAACGCCCGTTTCGGTGGGCTCTTCAACGACTTCCACCGCCGCTTCTCCGAGATACTGGAAAGGAAATTACTGGAAATGCAGGTCGCGGGGAAATGCAAGGACCTCGACGCGAGGATCGCCTCCCAGCTCCTGGTGACCCTCATCGGGTTCACCGTTTACGGCAGGCAGGCGGGGTTCATATCCGGCTCTCCGGAGGAAGTGGTGGAGAACCTCGCCCTCCTCATCTTCCGGGCCCTGAACTTCTAAGTCCCCTGAACCGGCCGCCTCGCCCGAAGGCATAGGGCCGCATTCCGCCCCCGCCCGGGAGCCCGGTGCCTTCACCGCCCTCCTTCACGCTCTCCGTCAGCCACCCTTTTCCCTGGATAAAAATTCTCCGCCGGCGAGGAGTGTCGATCATGCTCCGGCCTTCCACCAGCCTCCCTTTTGCCGCTGGGGGAGAAAACCCTTTGTCCGCCCCGACGGCGCCAGCCCTCTGTCCCGGAGTAAAGAGACGGTCTTCGTCAGGTCCTGGGTTTTTCCCGGTGGGTGAAGGCAAGGCGGCGGTCCTCAAAGGTCCAGGAGGTCGACGTACCAGCGCCCTTCCTCCCGCCGCAGCGGCACGCGCAGGGCCTCTCCCTCACCGAGGTCCATCCTGTTCCCCTCCCGGTCCAGGAAGACGCCCCACACGTGCACCACAGCGCGGTCCCCCTCCACATCGACCTGGAACACCGGCTCCTCGACTCCCCCGTAGGGGACGTCCTCAGTGAAACCGGCGAGAAGGACCGCTCCAAGGGTCTCGTCGTCGGCTTCCGGCATCTCCGCCCTGGCCACCTCCAGGAAAGATGGCGCCACCAGGCGCAGGAAGGCCTCGCCATCTCCCCGCATGGCCGCCCGCAGCGCCTCCTCGGCCACCCTCTCCTCCTCGCTCCGGGCCGGGGAGGCGGGCTTTCCGCAGCCGGCCGCCGTCACCGCCGCCAGGGTAAGGACTACCGCCAGAACGGCTGTCCACGCCGGAGCCTTCAAGCCGCGCATCCTCTCACCCTCCCCGCCCGGCTCATCCACACCGTCTGCTCGGAGACCTTTTTCCACCTGCCTCCCTCGCGGCGCAGGAAATACCTGATGCCCGCCCCGGTCATGGGCCCGTAGAGGGAACCGACCTCCACCACCGCCTCCCCCTTCTCCGGGTCGTACTCCATGACCGTCACCGAATGCTCCCCGTAGGTCCAGGTGTTGCGCTCTCCTTCGTGAGTGCCCACCAGCCGGCGGTATTCCTCCAGGTCTATCTCGGAGAGCACCCCTCCCTCCCATTTCCATATGCGCTGGGCCAAGGCCTCCACGGAGATGTCCCCCGTGCCGCTCGATCTCCGCATCCACACGGCGACGAAATTGCGTTCCCCCTCACGGGGCACGAGTATCTCCCGGACGGTAAATTCTGCCAGCTCGGCCTCTTCCTTCTCCACGCCTCCCCCGCCCCCGCAGCCGGGGGTCAGCAGGATTGCCGCCAGCAAAGCGAACGATAAACAGAGCGTCATTCGAAGAACCTTGACCATAGGCTGATTATAAACCCTCGCAGGGACAGCGGTGCAAAATCATCCTGTGCCCTTCTCGCAATCCCGCAGGCCACCAGGAGGAATGGATCATCCTCCGCACCCTTGCGGCAGCTCCCGTTCGTGTCCGCGAGGGATGATGAGCGCACGGTCGTCGATTCCCGGGATCGCTCGGGATGAGGGTTTCTTTTCCGCGTCTCGTGGCGGCGTGCATGGTCATGCCGCAACGGGAATAGGTTCCGGGGGGCCTTCACCGGGAAAACCGCGGGGGAGCGGACGGCCTTAAACCAAAACGATGACGCCCTTGTGCATTACCTGATATCGGAGCCCCTCAATATGAATGGGACCGGTTTTGCCCCAACCGCGTTACGGCCCCGAAGAAGAGGGAGGGGGGATGGTCCGCACTGGCCTCCCCCCTCCTGCGACGCCGATCCTCCCGGGCTCCCCCGGCAACCTCTGAAACGCCCTTCGCCGGCTTCGCTGCGCCCGTCCCTCCACAAAGTGGAGCGCCGCCGCCTCAGACGTCGCTCAGGCGCCCGCTCAGGTACTCGTCGTAAGCCGCCAGGTCCAGCAGTCCGTGCCCGGAGAAGTTGAAGAAGATGCACTTGGACTCGCCGCTCTCCCGGCACCTTACCGCCTCGTCGATGACCGCTTTGATGGCGTGAGACGTCTCGGGGGCGGGGATGATCCCCTCGGTGCGGGCGAAGGTGACCGCGGCCTCGAAGACCTCCACCTGGTGGTAGGCCCGGGCTTCCATGACCCCTTCCTTCACCAGCAGACTGATGATCGGGGCATCTCCGTGGTACCTCAGCCCTCCGGCATGGGACGGCGGGGGGATGAACTCATGGCCCAGGGTGTACATGAGCAGAAGGGGCGTCATCTCCGCCGTGTCCCCGAAGTCGTACTCGAAGCGGCCGCCGGTGAGGGTGGGGCAGGAGGTGGGCTCCACGGCAATGAGCCGGATGTCCTTCCCCTGCAGGCGGTCCACCACGAAGGGGAGGGCCGTCCCCCCGAAGTTGGAGCCGCCGCCCACGCAGCCGATGACCATGTCCGGGTAATCGTCCACCAGCTCGAAGGCCTTCTTGGCCTCCAGGCCGATGACCGTCTGGTGGAGTAGCACGTGGTTGAGCACGCTTCCCAGGCTGTACTTCACATCGTCGCCCTGCACGGCCAGCTCGATGGCCTCGGAAATGGCGATTCCCAGGCTTCCGGGAGTGTCGGGCGACTTTTCCAGCACTTTCCTGCCCGTCTCCGTCATCTCGCTGGGGCTGGGCTGCACCTTGGCCCCCCAGGTCTCCATGAGCACCCGCCGGTAGGGCTTCTGCTGGTAGCTGGAGCGGACCATGAAGACCTGCAGCTCCAGGCCGAAGAAGCTGCAGCCCATGGCCAGGGCGCTCCCCCACTGCCCAGCTCCCGTCTCGGTGGTGAGCTTGCGCACTCCCTCCTTCTTGTTGTAATAGGCCTGGGCCACGGCGGTGTTGGGCTTGTGGCTCCCCGCCGGGCTTACACCCTCGTTCTTGTAATAGATGCGGGCCGGCGTCTGGAGGTGCTTCTCCAGCCGGGTGGCCCGGATGAAGGGAGTGGGACGCCAGATGCGGTAGACGTCCAGCACCTCGCCCGGTATGTCGATGTAGCGCTCCTGGCTCACTTCCTGCTCGATGAGGCCCACGGGGAAAAGGGGAGCCAGATCATCCGGACCCACCGGCTGCCTGGTGGCCGGGTGCAACGGCGGCTCCAGAGGCTTGGGGAGGTCCGGCAGTACGTTGTACCAGGCCTCCGGGATGTCCTTCTCCCCCAGATGGATTATCTTGGGTTGCTCTTTCATCTTCACTCCTCCTCACCTACCAAACTGACACATCGCGGACACGCCAAGCCGTCCAGGGTTATCCTCTCACCTTCCTTCCTCCTCCTGTGAAAGCACTTCAAGAGGCCCATCCCCGCCACTTCGGCCCTCGACCGGCACATGTACCCACAGCGTCCTATCCTATATAAAAGGGCCACGGAGTTTCTCTCTCCGTGGCCCGTGATGCCTGTCCCGTGTCTCAACGCGCTCTGGGCGGGCAGGCACCGCCACGGTGCGCCCGCCACCACCAGGCAAAGTTCCTTTTCTCCCTCTTCAAGCCTTTTTCCAACATTGAAAACATCCTTCCCACCGGATGACGGTAAAAATTATCTTTTTTAAGGCCTTCATTGTCAACTGCGAAAGAGGCCGCCCTTTCGTCCTGTGTGCCTCTCTTGCCTTGCCAGGATGCTGGTGCCATCCCTCAACTCTTTTCAAGCCCTGAAGTACCTGCCGCGAAGATACGGCATCAACCGTTCGAGGCAGCGGCTTCCGGTCCCCATAAGGTCATGTAGAAACATGAAAAGAAAGTGTCCGTTATGAACAGCTCTTTTACGGGTCAACGAATCGATCTCCGTCCAGGCCTGCTCCGTGAGGTTCTCAGTGAGCTCGAGGGCTGCCTCTTCCGATTCAATCTGGTACTCTTGCATGGGGTGCTCCTTTCGCTAAGGCAGCCTTCTTTTCTGAAAGGAAAGCATCCCGCCTGAATTTCAGCAAGATGGTTTATGTGACCGACATGCCGGCCTCGCGATGCCGGACGACGGTTCCTCTTAACGCCGATCCTCGCCGCCGCGAAGGAGTTCGGTTATAAAATTGGCTGGGTGTTTACATCCGACGACGGACACGACCACCGCGGCCTTGATCTCCATTCGGAGAAGGCCCGCATGGAATCGAGAGGGACACATCGCCTGAGTCAGGGGTATTTCGGGCGAAGCGAAAGAGAAACGCGTCGAGCCGGAAGGGGGTGTCGAGTTGAGTCACGATGGGGAAGCCGGGGAAAGGCAGGCGGTTTACGTCATGGTCGAAGCGGTGGAAAGCGTGCCTTGTGAGGGGTGTATCAGAACTACGAGGAGGGAGCTGCTCCGAGGCGAGCATCTGTCGATCGACCAGCTGACCATCATGGGGCAAGGCGAGGCGGAGGATTACGGCCCGAGCCCGACAGGAAGATTATGGTACGTCGTGGAAGGGGAGGCCGCCCTGCGGGAAAAGGCAGAGGGTCCACCGGTGTCCATGGGCTCTCTGATCGTCGTCCCCGCGGGTTTTCACTGGGGTCCGGAACTCTATATCCTCTCCGACCGGCTGACCGTTCTGGACATCGCGCCTCGGGCACGGAACCGGGAGACGGGGCTTTCCCCGGCCGAACCCGCATCCGTCGTCCGCGTCGTGAGGCCCGAGGACGTCCCGCCTTACCGTCCCGCGGGTCATTTCGAGACCACCAACAGGTGCCTGTACATCGATGAAGCGGTTGAGGTCATAGAGGGTACCATAGAGGCCGGGGGAGGTGCCCAGAGGCACTTTCACCGGGATCACGAACAAGTGCTTTACATCCTGGAAACCCCCAGTCCCATGCTGATATATTACCCGAAGGGCACCCCTCACGGAACGCCGGGCGGGGTCTCCTCACGCCTCAAGCTCCTGGTTATATATTCCCCGCCCCTGGGGGAATCCCAAAACACGATGATGGAATGACGGCGTCCGTCGTGATCATGGGAGGAGGAGAAGTTGATACCGCTGCACGAGAAACTGTTCCGGGCCGCGGAGAAGTTCGGACAGCGGAGATGCGTCATCAGCGGGAGCGAGGAAGTGACCTTCGAGCGGTTCGCCGACCGCGTGGAGCGCCTGGCCGGGGCGCTGCAGTCCCTGGGGCTGAAAAAGGGGGACAGGATATCCATACTCGCGCACAATCGCATGGACTACCTGGCCTGTCACTTCGCCACTTCCATGATCGGCTCGATTCTTCACGTGATGAACACGCGTCATGTGGTCCCCGAATGGTCCTGGGCCATGAACGATGCCGAGACAAGCGCGCTGATAGTGGACGGGGAACACGCAGGCGCGATCCCCGAGTTGCGGAAGAGGTGTCCGAGCCTCCGGTTCGTGGTGGGAATAGGCCAGGCTGAGGGAGCGGATTTTACCACCGATCAACTGGTCGAAGGGAAAAAGCGCGTCCGGAACGTTCCCCGCGCCCTTCCCCAGGACCCCGTCCTTTTGATCTACACCAGCGGGACGACGGGACGGCCCAAGGGATGCCTCCAGACCCAGGAAGGCTCGAGCACCGTGGACGATCTCACCGCCGAGGTGATGCAGGTCACCGAGGAGGACGTCTACATGGCCATCATGCCCTATTTCCACCAAGCGGGGATGATAAGGTCCCGGGCCACCATGAACAAAGGAGGGGCCAACGTGGTCCCCGAAGCGCTGAAAATCGAGGACATAGCGCAGCTCATGGCGGAGAAGAAGGTGACCATCACCATGCTGGTATCCGCTCAACAGGGCTTGGTGCTCTTCGACAAGGCGGTGAACCAGGGGCTGGACTTCTCCCCCCTGCGCCTCATCATAAGCGGCGGCGGCATGGGCCGTAAGACGATGCTCGCGCTCAAGGTCCTGTGCGACACTTTGAAATGCGATTTCATGGGAATATACGGACAGACCGAATGCACGGGTCCGGTGACGGTGGTGAGCGGCGAGGTGGCCTTCGAGAACCCGGACACCTGCGGAAAACCCATGAGGGGAATCGACCTGGAGATATGGGACGAGAACAACAACCCCCTTCCCCCGGGCTCGGTGGGGGAGATAATGGTGCGCTCCAGGATGACTACCCGTTACTGGAAGAACCCGGAAGCCAACGAGGCCCTGTACACGGGGGAATGGCTGCACACCGGAGACCTGGGGAAGCTGGACGAGGAAGGGTACCTTTACTTCGTGGACCGCAAGAAGGACCTCATCAAGACGGGAGGGGAGAACGTCTACCCCCAGGAGGTGGAAACCGTCCTCAACCAGCATCCAAGGATCGCCGACGTGGCGGTCATAGGCCTGCCCGACCCCCAGTGGGGCGAGGCGGTGACGGCGGCGGTCGTCTCCGCGGACGGCGGGGAGCTTTCCCTGGATGAAGTGAGGTCCTTCTGCAGGGGGAAGATAGCCGGGTACAAGATCCCCAAGAGGGTGGTGATGGTGGAGAGCATACCCAAGAACGAGACCGGAAAGGTGGTGAAGCGCAAGCTCAGGGAACTCTTCCTGGAGAAGGAAGGCTGAGGCGCGATTCGGGGTATAATCCCTCGCTTCCGAGGCCGTTGGGGGAATACTCGCGCCACCCCTCCATGCCCACACTCCGCACCGCCACGGTGCCCAACTGTCCCACGCGGACTAGCGCATTAGGGGCCGAGGCGCCAAGAGCTTAAGGCGTATGTTCATCTCCCCCGCCTTATGCCCAGTATCTCGCGCGCTTCCGAGGGGGAAGCCACCTCCCGCCCCGCTTCCCTGACTATCTTCACCAGGGCCTCGACGAGCCTGCCGTTGTCTTGAGCGCGTTCGCCGCCGGGGAGATAAAAGGTGTCCTCCAGGCCGGTCCTGACATTTCCTCCCAGCTCGGCCGCTCGGCGGTGGACTTCCCATATCCTGTCCCGCCCCGGGCCGGTGGCGATGGTCTGCCACACGGCGTCGACCGGCATCTCGTCCACCAGTATGGGCAGGAGGTCGGCCCTCGCCGGCATACCGCTCTCCACCCCCATCACCAGGGATATGTGGGGAGGCCCCTCGAACATGCCGTTGCGCCTGAACATCTCCACGCAACGGACCATCCCGGTGTCGAAGCACTCAAACTCGGGCACGATGTCGTTCTCCCGCATCACCTCGAGGAACTTCCTTATCTTCTCCACCGGGTTGTCGAAGAGTATGGGCGGCCAGGCCCAAGAGCCGTCCTTGCGAATCTTGAGATAGTTCAGCGAACCGGCGTTGAGGGCCGCCATCTCCGGCTTGAACGCCTCCAGACAGGCCACGGGTCCGGATATGTCGCCGCCGACGACACCGGTGCTCATGTTGATGATCATCTCGGGCACGCGCTCCCTTATGGCCGAGATGATCTCCCCCACCGTCCGAAGATCCCAGGTGGGGAACCCCCAGGAGCGCCTGTCCGAGGACCGAAAATGGCAGTGCACCACCGATGCCCCGGCATTGTATGCCTGCTCCGCGGCCTCGGCCATCTCCTGCGGCGTGACCGGCACACGGAACTGGCCCGCGCCGGTGAGCACGCCGGTGATCGCCGCGCTGATCACTATCTTGTCGTGAAAGCCCATGCTCTACCTCCGTAAGAGTCCGCCCAAAAGACCGTGGACGAGCTTGTCCATATCCTCATGGCAACCCCACAAACGCTTTCACTTCCCCTTGAACACCGGGTCGCGTTTCTGCAGGAAGGCGGTTATCCCCTCGACGGCGTCTTCCGTCGACGCCACCTCCACCAGTTTTTGGGAAAGGAAGTCGACCGCCCGCTCGAAGGGCATGTCCATGACGGCATAGAAAGCCTCCTTCCCCAGCCTCAAACCTATGGGGCTCCTGGAGACCAGGGTCTTGAGGACCTCGCCGACCTCCCGGTCCAGGGATTCGGAAGGCGCCACCCGGTTGACGAAGCCCATCTCCAGAGCCTCCCTGGCGGTGAACCTCCCGCCTAAAAGCGCCATCTCCATGGCCTTCTTCCGCGGGAGGTTCCTGAACATCAAGGCCCCGACGATCATGGGGAAGAGGCCGACGTTCACCTCCGGCGTCCCGAAAACCGCGTGCTCCGCGGCGATGACGATGTCGCAGGCGAGCATCACCCCCATACCGCCCGCCAGGCAGGCGCCGTTCACCCTGGCCACTGTGGGTTTGGGGTAAGCGGCGAGACGCTTTATCAGTCTTGCGAAACCGCTCAGCATCCCCTCGCCGCCTCCTCCAGCGCCCAGGTCCGCTCCCGAGCAGAAGGCTCTGTCCCCGGCACCCGTTACGCACACCGCCCTTATGCGTTCGTCCTCTTCCGCTCTATCCAGGCATTGCAGGAACCGCTCCACCACCTCCGCGCTGAGCGAGTTCCTCCTCTCCTCGCGGCTGATGACCATCCAGGCCACCCCGTCCTCTTCCCTGTAGAGCAAGCCCGATTCGACCATCTTGAACCTCCTCGGAGCGATGAAGGGCCGTATATTCATATCCTACACGATGAGATCAGGCCGGCCGTCCCGGACATCGTTCGCCGCACGACATTCCCGTCGTCCCCCGTCAACGCCCGGATGGATGGGATGAGCCGCCAGGCCAAGGTGGGGGGCGGAGCCCCATGAATACAAGCCGGCTTTAGCCGGTTCCAGCCGGTTCCTACCTTCCGGCCGGCCACGCATCATGTGCTCGGGGGTCTTTTTCCCGATCGGTCTTTAAATCCCTATGAGGGACCTCATTCAACAGCCTCGTTTAGAGTTCGAGAGAGGACTTCGCGATATCATGATTCCTCCTCCAAAGCCATCCCCTTGTGATGTTCGAACCTCATGGCTCACACGCGGGCCGGGATATCAACCCGCTTGGTTTGCCGTTGCTCATGCCCATCTCTCGCGCTTGGCGATAAGCGGGAAGCCCGCCGGGGCGCCTCCGGCGTCCACGCTCTTCTCCCGGTCTGCATAAAAAGCCGCGCCTTTTCAACCGCAATCCGTCACCGCTACCGACCCCGCACACGTCGTCCTCCGTCTTAGGCCGGATCCCACCCGTTTTCTCCATCCGCGCACAAACGCCGTACCGTTTCCGCTATCAGCCGTCGCGGCTACCGACCCCGCACACGTTGTCCGCCGTCCCGGGCCGGATGATAAACTCTTCCTTGTAGATCGGGAGGGTGGTGGAGGTGGGAGATGGATCTATCTCCAGGTGAAGCGGAAAGGGATCTCGTACGGATGTTGCGTGACCTCGCAAGGAATGCGGCTCAAACGCTCGGAAATCTCGTGGACGCGGTGAGCCGGGGCAGGGAACCGGAAGGGCTGCTCGGAGACATCAAGGCCCTCTTCAGCGAGGGCGGGACGCTTCGGGGACCCGCCGACCTGAGACAGGCGGTTCGGGTCCTCCTGGTGAAGCCCGGGGTGCAGGCCCTGCTCCTCTACAGGCTCTACCGCTGGCTGCACGTGCGCGGCTTGAGGCTCCTTCCGGAGATACTGGCCCGCCTGAACTACTTCCTGACCGGAGCGGAGATAGACCCCGGCGCGGAGATCGGCCCTGGATGCCGTATCTGGCACACTGCGGGTGTGACCATCGGGCGGGGAGGGAAGATAGGCCGGGATGTATGGATACGGCACAACGTGACCCTCGGCGGCCGGGGCGCTTCCCCCTTCGACCCCGGCGAGGAGGGGTACCCCCGCGTGGGGGACGGAGCCATCCTCTACACCGGGGTCACGGTGCTCGGGAATGTGGAGATCGGGCCGGGGGCGGTCATCGGCGCCCATTCCCTGGTCCTGGACGACGTTCCCGCCGGTTCCCTGGCCTACGGCGTCCCGGCCAAGGTGGTGAAAAGGCCGGGAAGGCATTGAAGGGCGGGCCGGTCCTCAAGGCGCCTTCGCGTCCGAACAGCGGCGTAATGGCGCACGGCGTCTCTCTCCGCTGCAGGATCCCTCGAGACCCGGGCACCAGGTCTTCCGGTTAAGAGCGCTTCT
>JACVJH010000232.1 GCA_015711895.1 Candidatus Solincola tengchongensis
GGAGCGTGCTCCCGCGAGGAACCGGAGCCGAAGTTCTCCCCGGCGACGATGATGTCCCCGGGGCGGACCCTGCGCACGAACTCCGGGTCCAGGTCCTCCAGGCAGTGGGCTCCCAGCTCCTCCGCGGTGGTGGCCGTGAGGTACCGGGCGGGGATGATGACGTCGGTGTCTATGTCCCGCCCGTAGCGCCAGGCGTTGCCCTCCAGGATCATCCCTCCGCTCATCCCGCCACCTCCTCCGGGTGGACTATACGCCCCGCCACCGCCGAGGCCGCGGCCACCGCCGGACCGGAGAGATAGACCTCGCTTCCCGGGTGGCCCATGCGCCCCACGAAGTTGCGGTTGGTGGTGGCCACGGCCCTCTCCCCCTCGGCCAGCACTCCCATGTGCCCTCCCAGGCAGGGCCCGCAGGTAGGGGTGCTCACCGCCGCCCCCGCCTCCAAGAAGGCCTCCATCAATCCGCGGCGCACCATCTCCAGGAGGACGGCCTGCGTCCCCGGGAAGACGATGGCCCGCACCCGCGGGTGCACCTTGCGCCCCCGCAGGATGGAGGCGGCCACCTCCATGTCCTCCAGCCTCCCGTTGGTGCAGGACCCGATGACCACCTGGTCCACCTCCACCTCCCCCACCTCGGACACCGGCCGCACGTTGGACGGGAGGTGGGGCAGGGCCACCTGGGGTTCCATGCCGCTCACGTCGATGGTGAGCCGTTCCGCGTAACGGGCATCGGGGTCGCTTTCCAGGACCTGGAAGGGGCGGCTAGCTCTCCCCTCCAGCCAGGAGAGCGTCTTCTCGTCCGGTCGGAAGATGCCGTTCTTGGCCCCCGCCTCCACGGCCATGTTGGCCATGGCGAAGCGCGAGTCCATGGAAAGTGCTTCCACCGCCGGGCCGGTGAACTCCATGGCCCGGTAACGCGCTCCGTCCACCCCTATATTCCCGATGGTGTACAAGATGAGGTCCTTCCCCCCCACCCACCGCGGCAGCTCCCCGACGTACTCGAAGAGCATGCTCTCCGGCACCCGCAGCCAGACTTCCCCCAGGGCCATGGCCATGGCCAGGTCGGTGGAGCCGACCCCGGTGGAGAAGGCGCCCAGGGCGCCGTAGGTGCAGGTGTGGGAATCAGCCCCCACCACCAGGTCCCCGGGGAGCACCAGGCCCTCCTCGGGCAGGAGCACGTGCTCGATGCCCACCCGGCCTATCTCGTAGTAGAACTCCAGCCCTTGCTCGCGGGCGAACTCCCTCAGGAGGGCGCAGTTGTGCGCCGCGGCGATGTCCCGGGCCGGGGTGAAGTGGTCGGGCACCAGGACCACCCTTCCGGGATGGAAGACCCTATCCGCGCCCATGTTCCGGAAGGCCTCGATGGCCAGGGGGGCGGTTATGTCATTGGCCAAGGCCAGGTCCACCCTGACGCTCAGCAACTCCCCCGGCCGGACCTCCTCGCGGCCGGCGTGGGCGGCAAGTATCTTCTCGGTGATCGTCTGACCCATGATACCCTCGCGCGGATCGAGATCTCGAGCGGTCAGGAGCCGGCTTTCCCGGCAGCCGCCCTTCCCCGGGTGACGGCCTTGGCCTTGCGGGCCAGCTTCTTCTTCTCCAGGAGGCCCTTCTGGATGCCGCGGTTGATGGCGTTGATATAGGCGCGGGCGCTGGCCTCGATGATGTCCGGGCTCACACCCCGTCCTACCACCTCGTGCCCGTCGATGTCCAGTTTTATGGTCACGTCCCCCATGGCGTCCAGGCCCTTGGTGATGGCCTGCACCTGGTAGGAGACCAGCTTGGCCTTGACCTTGGTGGCCTTGGCGATGGCCTTGCACACCGCGTCCACCTGGCCGTCCCCGGTGGCCGTGGCCTCGTAGCTCTTCCCCTCGCGGCTCAGCTTCACGGCGGCGATGGGTATGGCCCCCGTCCCCGAGGAGGACTGCATGTATTCCAGCTGGAAGAGTTCCTCCAGGGTGCGAATCTCGTCCAGGGCTATGGCCTCCAGGTCCTTGACGGTGATCTCCTTCTTCTTCCCCGCCAGCTCCTTGAAGCGGATGAAGGCCCTCTCCAGGCCCTTGTCGTCCAGGTAGAAGCCCATCTCCTCCAGCTTGGCCTTCAGGGCGTGCCGTCCGGAGTGCTTGCCCAGGTAGATCTCCGACTCCACCAGGCCCACGTCCTCAGGGTGCATTATCTCGTAGGTCACGCAGTGCTTGAGCACCCCGTCTTGGTGGATGCCCGACTCGTGGGCGAAGGCGTTGTCCCCCACGATGGCCTTGTTGGGCTGCACGTTGTACCCGGTGAGCATGGACACCAGGCGTGAGGTCTGGTAGATCTCCTTCGTGTTCACCCCGGTGGTGAGGTCCACGTAATCCTTGCGCGTGTTGATGATCATGACGATCTCCTCCAGGGAAGCGTTGCCCGCCCGCTCCCCCAGCCCGTTCACCGCGCACTCTATCTGGCGCGCCCCCACCCGGGCCGCGGCCAGGGAATTGGCCACCGCCAGCCCCAGGTCGTTGTGGCAGTGCACGCTGACCAGGACGTTCTCGATGCCCGGCACGTTCTCCATGATGCCCCTCACCAGCTCGGCGAACTCGTCGGGTAGGGCATAACCCACGGTGTCCGGGATGTTGATGACCGTGGCCCCCGCCTTGATGGCCGCGGCGTACACCTGGTAGAGGAACTTGGGGTCGCTGCGCGTGGCGTCCATGGCCGAGAACTCCACGTTCTCCACGTACTTGCGGGCGTAGGCCACCGCGTCGCGCGCCAGCTCCAGCACCTGCTTGGGGGTCTTCTTCAGCTGGTACTTCATATGGTACTCGGAGGTGGAGATGAAGGTGTGGATACGGGGCCTCTCGGCGAACATGATGGCCTCCCAGGCCCAGTCGATGTCGTTGCGCTCCGTGCGGGCAAGGGCGCAGATGACCGGCCCCTTCACTGTCTTGGCCACCGCTTTGACCGCCTCGAACTCGCTGGGGCTGGAGACGGGAAAACCGGCCTCGATGACGTCCACCTCAAGGCGGGCCAGCTGCTCGGCGATCTCCACCTTCTCCCGCTGGTTGAGGCTGATCCCCGGCGCCTGCTCGCCGTCCCTGAGGGTGGTGTCGAAGATGTATATTCTCTCGGCCATCTGTTCTTCCTCCCCGTCCTCACCACAACTGGATGAACTTTCCATCACGCACCTTGGGAACGCGCCGGATCTCCTCCATGACCTCCTCGGGTATGGGGACATCAACGTTTATCCCCATCACCGCCTCCCCGCCGATCTTCTTCCTCCCCACCTGCATGTGGGCGATGTTGATGTTGTTGTTCCCCAGTATGGTCCCTATCTTACCTATCATCCCCGGAACGTCCGCGTAGCGGAAGAAGGCCATGTACCGCGAGGGGCCCAGGTCAATGTCGTATTCGTAGACGTGCACGAAGCGCTCCGCGTTGGAAAGGCCTACCAGCGTGCCCCCCACGGCCACCTCGCTCTCGTCGCGGCGGCCGCGCACCATTATCAGGTTGACGTAATCGCGGGTCTGCTCCGACTTGGTCTCCCGAACGGCTATGCCCTTCTCCTTGGCGAAGAGGGGGGCGTTCACGTAGTTGACCGGCTCGAAGACGATCTTCTCGAAGAAGCCCTTGAGGGTGGCCACGGTGAGAACACCGGTCTCGTGGTTGGCCAGCTCCCCCAGGTACTCCAGCTCTATCTCGTCCACGTGCCCCTCCACAAGGTGGGTGAGGAGGAGGCCGAGTTTCTCCGCCAGGGGCACGAAGAGGCGCACCGTCTCGTCCACCTCGGCGGGTACGGGCAGGTTGACCACGTTGGAGACGAACTCCCCCTTGAGGGCCGCGGCCACCTGCTCGGCGATCATGAACCCGGCGCGGTCCTGGGCTTCCTGGGTGGAGGCTCCCAGATGCGGGGTGGCGATGACCCTGGGGTGGACCACCAGCGGGCCCTCCGTGGCCGGCTCGTTCTCGAAG
>JACVJH010000233.1 GCA_015711895.1 Candidatus Solincola tengchongensis
TGTCCGCGCTGCGGGAAGGAAGCACGGGAAGGGGCATCCTTCTGCGTGGCCTGCGGTGCCGGCCTCAGGCCGAAGGAGGGAGATGAGGCGGCGGAAGACCATGGGCGTGGAGCGACGGAGGCTGAAAGGGCTCCGTCGCCGCCTCCCCGCCCCCCGGAGGTTGAGCCGGTGAAAGTTCCGGCCCCCCGGGGGAGGAAGCGGCTGGCTGTGGTCCTTGGAGTCGCCGGGGCAGTCTTGATGGCGGCGGGAGCCTTGGTCCTGACCCTTTACCTCACCCTCTGGAGGGGAGGGGAGGGCGGGGTCGAGGACCCGGTATCCCTGGCCCGCAAGTACATGCGAGCCCTGGAGGAAAAGGACGTAGAGTCCTATCTCGATTGCTTCGCCGAGAAAGGCCTCTCCACAGGGGACAACGTCATGATGGAGAACCTGGGCCTCGACCCTCGAGACGTGCTGGGAATGGCTTTCCGGATCATGGAAGCGGATTTCCGCGGCGTCACCCTCCGGCTGGAGCATGAGTACGACGGCTGGGCCTCTGTGGTCACCACCTCCGGGACCCTAACCATATCCTTCTTCGGGGTGGAGGAGGAGAGGGACCTGGGCAGGGAGCCCCTGCGTTTCGACATGAAGCGGGAGGGAGGTAGGTGGTACCTCATGGACGACCCGATGCCCAATCCGGCCATGCCCGAGTTCTTCCGTGGCCCGGAAGACTGGGAGACGGATCTCCAGGACTTCGGCCTGCCCGACCCCTGGAAGGAATTTCCTGGAAGAGAGGACCTCGAGAAACTGCGGGAATGGTGGCGGGAGATGCAGGAAAGGCTGGAGGAGGAGATTCCCGGGGACACCGCCGTCTGAGCCCGCCGACGGCGGTCGCCGTCCGGGAAACGCCGCGGCGCCGCTGTTTATCTCTTCCGCCCGCAGCCGATGTCATCTCTTCCGCCGGCAGCCGATGGAGGGATGAAAAGAAAGCGGGGCATCGCCCCGCTTTCCGATGCTCTGCCTTTAAAACCTTTTGATCCGACCGGCCGGAGTCCAACGGCGGGAACGCCCGGCGTTCGACCGGCCGTGTCGGGCCAACGGTTCAGCCTTCCTCGGAGACCAGCTTCTCGTAGGCCGCGGCGTCCAGGAGGTCGTCCACCCCGGAAGGATCGCCGAGCTTCACCTTGACCATCCAGCCCGCGCCGTAGCAGTCCTCGTTGATGATCTCCGGAGCCTCAACCACTTCCTGATTGACCTCCTCGATGACCCCGTTCACCGGGCTGTAGACATCGGACACCGACTTCACCGACTCGATCTCCGCGTAGGGCTCGCCGGCCTTGACCTCCGTGCCCACTTCGGGGAGCTCGAGGAAGACGATCTCGCCCAGCTGGTCCTGGGCGTAGTAGGTGATGCCCAGGGTGGCCATATCGCCCTCGATCCTGGCCCAGGCGTGCTCGGGATGGTACTTCAGATCCTCCGGGTACATCAGTTTTCACCTCCAGTCCTTTCCGTCACGACGATGCAATCATATCCCAACCCTCTTCCGGGCGCCACATCTTTTTGGCGTGGATGTGCGTTCAAGCCCGGAAAGGGAGGTCATCCACTTGCGCCCTGCGGACCTCCGGACTATTCGCGCAATGCCGGGCTTCCGGTGGTCCGGTTAGGGTTCCCGCCGGAGGCGCTCCGCGGCTCTGCGGTTCGCGGGTGCCTCCCCCGGCCGCCGCTCGGCTTACTTGCGGGCGGGAGCGGCATGGATGGCTCGCTCGTGGGCCGCCTCCGCCGCCTCCATGATGGCTTCGGCCAGGCTGGGATGGGCGTGCACCGTGCGCCCCATGGCCTCGGCGGTGACCCCCATGCGTATGGCCAGGGCGACCTCGTGGATGAGGTCCGAGGCGTGGGGTCCCATTATCTGGCAACCGAGCACCTTGTCCGTGGAAGCCTCCACAACCAGCTGGACGAAACCCTGTCCCTTTCCCATGGCCAGGGCCTTACCCAGCCCGCCGAACATGAAGCGCCCTATGCGCGTCTCGATGCCCCGCTCCTCGGCCTTGGCCGGGGTCAAGCCCACGCTGGCGATCTCCGGCTCGGTGAAGATGCAGGCCGGGACGACGTCGTAGTCCATCCTGGAGTCCAGCCCCATGGCGTTCTCCGCGGCGCACATGCCCTCGAAGGAGGCCACGTGGGCCAGGAGTATGCCTCCCACCACGTCGCCGATGGCGTAGACGCCGGGGACGCTGGTCTCCATGCGCTCGTTGACCACGATCTCGCCCCTCTTGCCCAGCTCCACGCCGATCTCCTCCAGGCCCAGGCCGGAGGAGTTCAGGGAACGGCCGATGGAGACCAGGAGCTTCTCCGCCTCCAGGACGTCGCCGGTGGAGAGCCGGGCCTTGACCCCGTCGGGACGGTATTCCACCATCTCCTCGATGGTCACCTCGGTGAGTATCTCGATGCCCTTCTTGTTGAGGATGCGCTTCATCTGCTGGGAGATGCGCTCGTCCTCGGTGGGCAGGATGCGGGGCATGAGCTCCACCATGGTCACCTTGGTCCCCAGGGCGTTGTAGATGGTGGCGAACTCCGAACCCACCACCCCGCTGCCCACGATGATCAGGGACTTGGGTATCTCGGTGAGCTCCAGGCCCTCCGTGGAGGTGAGGATGGCCGGCTGGTCGAAATCGAAGGTGGGAAGCCGGGCGGGCTCCGAGCCGGTGGCGATGATTACCTTCTCCGTCTCGATGACCTTCTCCCCATCCTCGGACTCCACGACGACCCGGTTGGAGGAGGCGAGCCTTCCGGTGCCCTTGACCACCTCCACCTTGTTGGCCTTGAGCAACTGGGCGATGCCGTTGCGCAGCTGGGCGCTGACCTTGTCCTTGCGCTCCACCATGGCCTTGAGGTCGGGAACGGGCTCGCCGACCTTGACCCCGTACTCGTGGGCCTCCTTTATGGTCTCCACCACCTCGGCGCAGGCCAGCATGGCCTTGGTGGGAATACACCCCCGGTTGAGGCAGGTCCCTCCCAGTAGGTCCTTCTCCACCAGGACCACGCCGCTTCCCAGTTGGGCCGCCCGGATGGCCGCCACGTAGCCTCCGGGGCCTCCGCCGATGATCACCAGTCTGGCCTGTTGCTTTTCGGCTGCCATGACCTCCTCCTTCGGACCTTGTTCCGGCTGACGGGAAACGTCTCTTACCGCGATGTGCGCCGCGTTGGCGTCCGGGCGCGCGTCCAAGCTATTTTATCACGGCGAAAAGGAAGAATGGCCATGTCGTGCGACCCGCGAACCCCCCTCCCGGCTGAGGAGAGACGCCGAAAGGCCGGTTTCGCCGCACGGCGGGGTTGGGATGGGACCCGCTACGCGGGTGGACGATGCGGTGGATGAGATATTTGGAGCACGTAGCGTTCCAGTCTTTTGAATATTTGGAGCACGTAGCCTTCCGGCCTTTTGAGCGGGCACCTGCGATCCCGCTCCCGCGACCCCCCTATCAAATGCCCGTGCGACTCGCTGCGCCGTGCTTGCCGCATGTGGGGAAGGAGGCAAAGCGGAGAAAAAGGACCGGCAGGGCTTCTTGATGTCCGGTTTCCGGGTTCGAAAGCCCCTTTTCCGGTCTTGGAGGAAAGGTGAAGCGCCAGGGCCCAAGCCCTCTTCCAGAGGGATACCCTGGGAATGGATGGCGGTTTTCTGACCCGCCGCCGACGGATCCGGGATATGTCGAAAAGC
>MU158626.1:0-4311 GCA_015711895.1 Candidatus Solincola tengchongensis
GAGAGGATAGCGTGTTGAGGTTTTGTCGGGATGAGGTGCCTACTTTTTCTGGACAGCAACTGCCCTCTTAAAGAAGGTGCAAATCCGGAAAATTGATGTTAAAATAAGTTGTCCGTGCGCCGACGACGCGAAGGAGTGAGGCCATGGATAAATCTTACAATTGGAGGAAAGGATTAAATGCTGGATCAGTACGAAAAGGAACAGGAGCAGGAAACCCACGTTAAGAACCCCGGTCTGACCACCCCCCTGACCAACTTCGATTACTCCGACAGCGAGGTCCCCGACTACGACCGTACCATTAAGGTCTTCTCCGAGGGTGACATCGTCGCGGGAACGGTGGTCAAGGTGGACAAGGACGAGGGCCTCCTGGACATCGGCTACAAGTCTGAAGGGGTGATACCCGCTAGGGAGCTCTCCATCCGTTACGGTGTCAAGGCGGAGGAAGTGGTCAAGGTAGGGGACCAGATCGACGCTCTTGTCCTCCAGAAGGAGGACAAGGAAGGCCGCCTCATACTCTCCAAGAAGCGGGCGCAGTACGAGCGCTCCTGGGGAGTCCTGGAGAAGTGCATGTTGGAGAACCAGCCCGTGGAGGGAGAGGTCATAGAGGTGGTCAAGGGAGGGCTGATACTGGACATCGGGCTGCGGGGATTCCTGCCTGCCTCCCTCATCGACGTCCACCGGGTAAAGGACCTGCATTCCTACCTGGGCACCAAGCTCACCTGCAAGATCATCGAGATGGACCGCAACCGCAACAACGTGGTCCTCTCCAGGCGCGCCTACCTCGAGGAGGCGGCAAGCGAGAGACGAAAGATCCTCCTGGAGAACCTGGAGAAAGGCATGCGGGTCAGCGGGAAGGTGTCCAGCCTGGTGTCCTTCGGGGCCTTCGTCAATCTCGGCGGCATCGACGGCCTCATCCACATCTCCGAGCTCTCCTGGTGCCATGTGGAGAAACCCAGTGAGGTGCTCTCCGTGGGGGACGAGGTGGAGGTGGAGATCCTGGACGTGGACAAGGAGAGGGAGCGCATCTCCCTGAGCCTGAAGGCCTGCCAGGAGGACCCCTGGGAAAAACTGTCCCGCGAGGTGCGCATAGGCGAGACCGTGCGAGGCCGGGTCACCAAACTGGTGCCCTTCGGCGCCTTCGTCGAGCTGCGGCCGGGAATAGAGGGCCTCATACACATCTCCGAGCTCTCCAACCGTCACGTCGAGCAGCCGGACGAGGTGCTGGAGGTGAACCAGGAGATCGAGGTGAAGATAATCGACATAGACATTGACCGCCGGCGCATAAGCCTCAGCCTCCGCCAGGCGGGGGGTGAAGCCCGCAGGGGAGCGGCGGTGGAGGAATCGGAGGCGGCGGAAGAGGGCATGCCGGCTGAGGAAGCTTTGGAAAGCGCCGTTCGAGAGTCCGCTTACGAGCCGGAGGCGCAGGCGGCGGCCGAGGAGTCCGAGTCGCCCAAGGAGGAGGCTCCGGTAGTGCACGGCGAGCCCGAGGCTGTCGTTGAAGCGGGGGTGGAGGCCGAGACGTCGGAGGAGACGGAGACGGTCTCCGAGCCGGAATCCGGGGTTGCGGAGGAGGAGGAAACGGCTTCTTCGGCTCGCGAGGTGCCCTCCGCCGCCGAAGGTGAAGCACTGGAGGAAGGCGAAGCGGAAGAGGCTAAGGAATACACGGAGGGAACCCTGGAGTCCATAATCGAGGACATGAAGAGAGGAAACCGTTAGGATACGCGAACCCGCGGAGAGGCAAAGGAGGGACGCCGAGGCGCCCCTTCTTTGATTATAGGAATTATGGCCGCCCGTGAGGATGTCCGTCGGGAGCAGAAATCCCGGCGGAAGAGGCAAAGCGGAAAGGCAAGGGCGCCCACGACAACCTCGGGGAATCCGGTTACCCAGAGGGCTACGGGTTACGGCAGAGAGGCCGCCTGTTGGGATAATATGGTAAATAGGTGGTTCGGGGATAGAGTGGTTGGACGGGGCCGGTTTCGCTTTCCGGTTTGCGAGGTCCCAGGGGAAGAAAGGGGGCGGGAGTCGTCTTGTTCTACGTAGCCCTGACCGGGGGGATCGCCAGCGGCAAGAGCACCGTATGCCGCCTCCTGGAGGAGAGGGGAGCCCATGTCATCGACAGCGACGTCCTGGCGCGGGAGGTGGTGCGCAAGGGCGCTCCGGCGTGGGCTGAAGTGGTAGAGCACTTCGGCCCGGAGATATTGACTCCTGAAGGCGAGATAGACCGCGGGAAACTGGGAGAGATAGTCTTTTCCGACCCCGGGGAAAGGGAATTCCTGAACCGGGTGACCCATCCCCGTATCTTTCAGTTGATGGGGGAGAGGATGCGAGAGTTGGAGAGGCGTTGCGGCGGCGAAGGAGTGGTGGTCCTGGACATCCCCCTCCTCGTGGAGGCGGGAGCCGGAGGCCTCTTCCACCTCAACCTGGTGGTGGATGCCCCGGAGGAAGAACAGGTCCGGAGGTTGGTGGAGGATCGCGGGTTCTCGCCGGAGGCCGCATGGGCACGTGTCCGTTCTCAGGCCTCACGTGAGGAGAGGCTGGCCTGCGCGGACCTGGTTATTGCCAACGATGGGAGCCTGGAGAAACTGCGCAGCGAGGTGGACCGCGCCTGGGAGGAGATCTTGGCCAGGATGGAGGCCCGAAAAAAGAGCGGGGGCTGACCCCTCACCGGCGCCCCAGAGCCCTTTCCCGCAGTGCCTCCTCGATCTCCCGGCTGTAGCGTTCGTAGACCGGGCACCCATACTGGAGGCAAAGCCGGAGCTCAAGCGTGCAGCGGGGCTGTTCGACCTGCCAGCATTCCAGCCCCCTGAGGTAGGCATCGCAGGAAAGATACTGGCTGGCCGGGCATCCCCGCAACCGACTGCACTCGTTCATGTCCTCACCTCATCCTCTTGAGGTATACTAATGACAACGGGCTCAGGTGAGCCCTTTCTTACCTTAATACATGATAGGACCCGTGGAGGAGGGAATACAACCGGCGAAAATAGCGCGGTCGCCCGTGGGCTACGAGATGTTCGTGGCAGATGGTCCCGAAATAGGACTTTCGGGGTTCGTCCTGAGGAGGGCCATGGAAGAGGTCGAGGAGGGCCTCAAGTACGCCGGCGGCCCCGGTTTGAAATGCCCCTGGAGGAGGAATACATCCCGTTGAGCGGCAAAGGAGTGCATGCGGTCTTCTTCGATGCCGGGGAGACCCTGGTGCATCCCGTCCCCTCTTTCCCCGAGCTCTTCAGGGAGGTGTGCCTCGCGCACGGCCTGGAGGTGGACATGTTGCAGGTCTCCAGGGTCACCCGCGGGCTCATGGCCGAGGTGGAGGAGAGGCAGAGGGAGGGTTTCACCTTCAGCGACGACCCGGAGAAGTCGCGCCGTTTCTGGCTCCGGTTCTACGCCAGGCTGGTCGGGGAGTTGGGATACCGTGGCGACGACGGTCTGGCACAGGACCTCTACCGCATATTTTCCGACCCGGAGAGGTACGACGCCTACCCGGATGCACGGGAGGCGGTGGCCTCGCTCCGGGACAGGGGATACCGGCTGGGGCTGATCTCCAATTTCGAGCCCTGGCTGGAGGACCTCTTGGTGCGGTTGGGACTGGCGGACCTCTTCTCCGTCCTGGTCATATCCGGAAAGGAAGGCGTCGAGAAACCTCACCCCCGCCTCTTCGAGATAGCCCTGGAGCGAGTGGGGGCGCGTCCCGAGGAATGCATGCACGTGGGCGACTCGCCCAACTCCGATTACCGGGGTGCCCGCGAGGTGGGGATGCGCGCCGTCCTCCTGGACCGGTGGGGGAGGCACCCTTCCTTCGCCGGTGAACGTATCTCCGACCTGCGTGAGCTCCTCACCCTTCTGGACTGAGGTGCGAGATGGGGGGCTTCAAGCTGGAGACGGACCTCAAGCCGCGGGGCGACCAGCCCAAGGCCATCGCCCAGCTCACGGAGGGCGTCCTGCGCGGGGACCGTTACCAGACCCTGCTGGGGGTGACGGGTTCGGGGAAGACCTTCACCATGGCTCACGTAATCAACAACGTGCAGAAACCCACCCTGGTGATCGCCCCCAACAAAACGCTGGCCGCCCAGCTGTGCAACGAGTTCCGTGAGTTCTTCCCGGACAACGCCGTCGAGTATTTCGTCAGTTATTACGATTATTACCAGCCGGAGGCCTATGTCCCCCGCACCGACACCTACATAGAGAAGGACACCTCCATAAACGACGACATCGACCGGCTGCGACACCGGGCCACCTCAGCCCTTCTCTCCAGGCGGGACGTGATCATCGTGGCCTCCGTATCCTGCATCTACGGGTTGGGAAGCCCCCAGGAAT
>MU158626.1:4321-7395 GCA_015711895.1 Candidatus Solincola tengchongensis
ACGAGAAGCGGGTGCTCATCCTCAAGCGCGGCGAGGACTACGACCTTAGAGAGATAGCGCGCAAGCTGGTGGACATGCATTACGAGCGCAGCGACCAGTTCCTGGAGAGGGGGCGTTTCAGGATCCGCGGTGATACTCTGGAAATATATCCCAGCTACGAGGAGAGGCTGTTGCGGGTGGAGTTCTTCGGAGACCAGTTGGACCGCATCACGGTGATCGACCCCCTCACCGGAGAGATGGTCTCCCGCGAGGAGTCCGCGGCCGTATATCCGGCCACCCACTACCTCACCAGCGAGGAGAACCTGGAGAGGGCGGTGGCCTCCATACGCGCCGAGCTGGAGGAGAGGGTGGCCGAGCTGGAGTCCGCGGGGAAGCTCTTGGAAGCCCAGAGGCTGCTGCAGCGCACCACATACGACCTGGAGATGCTGCGGGAGACGGGGTACTGCCCGGGCATCGAGAACTATTCCCGGCATCTGGACGGCAGGAGGCCGGGCGAACCCCCCTATACCCTCCTGGACTTCTTCCCCGAGGACTTCCTGGTCTTCGTGGACGAGAGCCACATCACCGTGCCCCAGCTGCACGGTATGCACGAAGGGGACCGTTCGCGCAAGGAGACCCTGGTGGAGTACGGTTTCCGGCTCCCCAGCGCACTGGACAACCGTCCTCTACGTTTTGACGAGTTTTTGGAAAGGGTGCCCCAGCTCATCGCCGTCAGCGCCACCCCGGGGCCCTGGGAGCTGGAGGTTTCCACCCAGGTGGTGGAGCAGATCATCCGCCCCACCGGGCTGGTGGACCCGGAGCTTCTGGTGCGCCCGGCGGAGGGGCAGGTGGACGACCTCATCGGGGAGATACGCAAGCGGGTGGAAAGGGACGAGCGCGTCCTGGTCACCACCCTGACCAAGCGCATGGCCGAGAGCCTCACCGATTACCTCCTGGAGATGGGCCTCCGGGTCCGCTACCTCCATTCCGAGATCGATACCCTGGACCGGGTGGAGATAATCCGCGACCTGCGCCTAGGCGAGTTCGACGTCCTGGTGGGCATCAACCTCCTCCGGGAGGGATTGGACCTGCCGGAGGTATCCCTGGTGGCCATCCTGGACGCCGACCGGGAGGGTTTCCTGCGCAACGAGCGTTCCCTCATCCAGACCATCGGAAGGGCCTCGCGCAACGTCAACGGCCAGGTGATCATGTACGCCGGCGAGGTCACCGAATCCATGCGCCGGGCGCTGGAGGAGACGGAGCGCCGGCGCAGGCTGCAGATGGATTACAACCGGCGTCACGGCATCAACCCCCAGACGGTGCGCAAGAGGGTTAGCGACATCATGGACATGGTGCTCCTTCCCGACGAGAAGGTGCCCTACCGCGCGCGGCGCAGGGAGCGGGAGGAGATGCCCCCCGAGGAGATCGAGCAGCTCATCTTGGGCTTGGAGGATGAGATGCGCCTGGCCGCCGAGGACCTGCGCTTCGAGTACGCGGCCCGGCTGAGGGACGAGATCGCCGACCTCAGGAAGCGTCTGCGCCGCGCCACGGCGGGGGAAAAGAGGTGAGGCGCCCGTGGAATGGATAACGGTCAGCGGAGCGCGGGAGCACAACCTGAAGAACGTGAGCGTCAGGCTCCCCCGCAACCGGATGATCGTCATGACCGGGCTCTCGGGGAGCGGCAAGTCCTCCCTGGCCTTCGACACCATCTATGCCGAGGGGCAGAGGAGGTATGTGGAATCCCTTTCCGCCTACGCCCGCCAGTTCCTGGGGCAGATGGAGAAACCCGACGTGGACCACATCGAAGGCCTCTCCCCGGCCATCTCCATCGACCAGAAGAGCGCCAGCCGCAACCCGCGTTCCACGGTGGGGACCATAACCGAGATACACGACTACCTCCGTCTCCTTTTCGCCCGCGTGGGGAAGGCCCACTGCCCCTCCTGCGGCCGGCCCATCGAGAGGCAGACCGCGCAGCAGATCATCGAGAAGGTCTCCTCCCTGGAGCCCGGGACCAGGTTCTCCATCCTGGCCCCCGTGGTCCGGGGCCGCAAGGGAGAATATACCCGACTGCTCGCTGAGATCCGGTCCAGGGGCTTCTCCCGGGCGCGGGTGGACGGGGAACTCATGGACCTTGACGAGGAGATCCGCCTGGAGAGGTACAAGCGGCATGACATCGAGGTGGTTGTGGACCGCCTGGTGATGAAGGAGGGGGTGGAGAGGAGGCTCGCGGAATCCCTGGAGGCCGCGCTGGAGCTGGGGAAAGGGACGGTCATCGTCTCCCTGGAGGAAGGTGAGGACCGTTATTTCAGCGAGCACTTCACCTGCCCGGAATGCGAGGTTTCCCTCCCGGAGCTGGAACCCCGCATCTTCTCCTTCAACAGCCCCTACGGGGCCTGCCCGGAGTGCAGCGGGCTGGGCTTCCTGCAGGTCATCGACCCCGATCTGGTGGTCCCCGACCCCGACCTCAGCCTGGAGGAGGGGGCCATATCCCCCTGGCCGCGCACGGCCACCGTCTTCTACCGCAAGCTGGAGGCCCTGGCCCAGAAATACGAGTTCAGCCTGAAGACCCCCTTCCGGGAGCTGCCGGAGAGGGTGAAGGAGATAATCCTCTACGGGAGCGGGGAGGAGAAGATATACCTCCGCTACCGCAACCGGCGCGGTTTCCTCCGCTCCTATTTCACCCATTACGAAGGGGTGGTGAACTGGCTGGAAAGGCGTTACCAGGAGACGGATTCCGAATACGCGCGGGCGCGCATCTCCCAGTACATGAGCCTGCGCCCCTGCCCGGCCTGCGGCGGGGCGCGCCTCAAGCCCGCCAGCCTGGCGGTGACCGTCGGCGGGCTGAACATCCACCAGGTATCCCAGATGTCCGTGCGGGAATGCATGCGCTTCTTGCGGGAACTGGAGCTCACCCCCACGGAGAGGACCATCGCCGAGCGCGTGCTGCGCGAGCTGGAGGCGAGGCTGCGTTTCCTGGTCGACGTGGGCCTCGATTACCTCACCCTGGACCGCACCGCTTCCACCCTGGCCGGGGGTGAGGCTCAACGCATCAGGCTGGCCACTCGGATAGGCTCGGGACTGGTGGGTGTCCTCTA
>MU158626.1:7405-7706 GCA_015711895.1 Candidatus Solincola tengchongensis
CTTCCATCGGCCTGCACCAGCGGGACAACCACCGCCTCATCGCCACCCTGCACGGGCTGCGCGACCTGGGCAACACCCTCATCGTGGTGGAACACGACGAGGCCACCATCCGCTCCGCCGACTGGGTGGTGGACATCGGGCCCGGGGCGGGGGAACACGGAGGAGAGATAGTCTTCAGCGGCCCCCTGGAGGAACTTCTCAGGCATCCGGACTCCATCACCGCCCGCTACCTCCGGGGGGACATGAGCATACGCGTCCCGGAGAGGAGGAGGAAGCCCTCGGGGAAGAGCCTGGTGATAAG
>JACVJH010000237.1 GCA_015711895.1 Candidatus Solincola tengchongensis
CGCCGTCCCCTCGCGCAGGAACTCCGGGTTGGAGACCACATCGAACTCCTCCCCTCCCGCCCGCTCCCGGATTATCCTCTCCACCAGGCGGGTGGAGCCCACGGGCATGGTGCTCTTGTTGACGATGACCTTGTAACCGGTGACCGCGGGGGCGATCTCCTCCGCCGCTTGCGTGACGTAGGTCATGTCCGCGCTCCCGTCCTCGCTCTGGGGAGTGCCCACGGTGATGAAGACGATCTCCGCCTCGCGTACCGCCTCCTGGACGTCGGTGGTGAAGGAGAGGTTGCGGTCCAGGTGGCGTTGCAGGAGCTCGGGGAGTCCCACCTCGTATATGGTGGGCTCGCCGCGGCTCAAAAGCTCCACCTTCTCTGCGTCCCTGTCCACGCCGGCGACCACGTGGCCCAGGTCCGCGAGGCAGGCCCCGGTGACCAGACCCACGTATCCCATGCCGATGACCGCGATCCTCATGTGAACCCGACCTCCGTGAAGACGTCGCGCCTTCCCCTCTCCGCCGCCTGGTTGAGCCTACGCTGCGGTCGAGGATATTCTACGACATGGCGGCCTTCCTGAACACGCGAGCGGAATCCGCCCCTTTCGTCCTGCAGACCGTTTCGTTTCCTGGCGAGATGACGGTGTTGGCTCTTGACTTGGCTACGAACCCTGGAAGGCCCTCTCCACCCCTACTGCATCCATATCGGCCTTTTCTTCCCTTCCATTCCTCGTCCGGCGGACCATGGTAGGGCCATCCATCTTCAGGCCCGCGAAGTCCCACCGGAAAGCCCAGGCGTCACCATCCTCAGGGGCCGGAACCGGGGGCCGGATACAATGCCCGGGGCAGCCGGTCCTCGAAGGGGTTTGCGGTCCTCTCCGGCGGGCGGAAACCCCGTTTTTCCTGAAGTGCCCCCGCGGCCCGCGGCCGTGTGGAGAAGGAGCACTGTTACTGAGGCCTAGAGTTTACGCCACGAATGCCTGTCCATGCGCCCCGATCTTCGAGGGCTCATTACCGGGCAAGCCCCCGTCTCTCATGAGGAAGAGCGGATCCCGGCGGTCAAGGTCGGGACGGTCCGGAGATCGGCTGAGCGACGTTTCCGTCCGTCTACGGGTACGACAGAGGCCTTATGGAGACAAGACGGATCTCGCACCCTTTTTTTCGGCAGGCGCACCGGGGTTTGGAAATGGTCGAGGACCGCTCATCATCCTGACGCAGTACGGGCAGTTTCGAGGACACAAGATGAACGGCCTCTCTTGCCGGAAGAGATCGTGTCCTGTCCCAGTCGCCGGGGCGAAGGGTGCCGGGGGCGGGGAGGGACGGGTTTTCGAGGGTTTCAGGATGGCGGAAAATGGACTCATGGCCCTCTTCCTTCCGGTTGGCGGGACGACGAGCGGGAATGGCGAGGAAAACCCTCTCCCTGGGGCGGGGCCCTCGAGGCATGAAGCGAAGGTCGATTTGCTTGGACCAGGGAACATCAAGGAATGGAGGCTTTCAAGCGGCCCGCTCCTCGGGATCCCGGGAGGGTGGGGATGTTCCCCCTCGGCACGATCCGTGAAGGCGTGGTGCGCGGGTGGGGAAGGAGAGGAGGCGTCGGTGGCGTAGACTTGGGTGGGGCGGTCGCCCGGGTTGCGGTCTCGTCCCCCGGCAGGGCCCCCGGTGAGGGAGGTTCGATCCGTGGCGCGCGAGGTGAAGGAAAGGACAGCCCGGATATGAGGGCTTACCGCGTTTCCCGGCAGGGAAAGCCGGCGCTCGTAAGGCAGGGGCAGGCGGGGTGGGGCAGGCGCGGCCTGCTCCTGCCGGCGTCGCTGGCCACGATCACCCTCCTCTCGCTCCTGTGGCTCGGGGGGTGCCGGGGGAACAGGACCCCGGCGGAGTGGCTCCAGGAATGCAGCCGCGCGGCTGAGGAGTACGCGGGCAAGGGCGGATACCTCCGCTTCCGACAGGAGTCGGATTACGTGCTGGAGACCGCAAAGGGGACGTTGAGCTACACCCTGCAGGTGGATGGAGAGATGATCTTCCCGGACAGGGAGAGATACGAGTTGCGCGAGGAGGTGAAGAGCGACATAAGAGGGGAAGAGGGCAGGTCAAACGCTTTTTCCTACCTCACCCTGGATGGGGGCAAGACCGCCTACGTGCGCGGGGAGAGGCTAATGGAGCAGCTGGGGGTGGAGGGGTGGGTGCATTACACGCCGCCGGAGGGGCAAAACCGCTATTTCGACTACACGAAGCTGGTGAGCAAGGCGACCGCATCGGCCAAAGAGCCGCAGTGGCTGGGCTTCGAGGAAGTGGCGGGGGTGCGGTGCGCCCATCTCGCCTACGACCTCGAGGGACTCGAGTTCCTCGGGCTGGAGTCGCGGGACGGCTCCTCCCTTCTTGAGGGGTACGGGACCTTGAACTCGGAATTGCCGGGTATCGTGCTGCGGGTCGAGCTGTGGGTCGGGGAGGAGGACCTGCTCCCCGTGCAAATGCGCCTGAGCACCCGGTACAGCGAGGAGGGTGCGGGGATGACCTATGGACTGCGGGTGGTCTTCGAGGGTTACGGAGAACGCCCGCCTTTCCCCATCGAGAGGCCGGCGGCCTGGGTTGAGGCGCAATGATTCATCAGGTTGAGTGGACCGGATCCTTTCACGGTGCGGGAAAAAGAGGCGTCGCTTGAGGCTGTTATAATACCTTTGCGTCACTGGGGACGGGAGAGGCGCCACAAAAAGCGTCTTGCATGGACCGCGGTCGATTGTGCACGGTGTGATTGAACGAGGAGGAGTGATGGAAGCGGCCGTTAAACCCATTTCTTACCTCATCATCCTGATCAGCGTGGCCCTGGCCATAAGCGGCCAGATATGCCTGCGGCGAGGGATGACCGAGGTGAAGGAGCGCACGGGGATGAACGCGGGGGAGCTGATGCGCAAGCCGGCGACCTTCATCAAGGAGATAGCCAGCACCTGGATGGTCATCCTGGGGCTGGTCCTCTTCGTGGCCTCGGCTCTCTTCTGGCTCATAGTGCTCACCGACGTCCCGCTGGGGGTGGCCTATCCCTTCGTCAGCCTAACCTATATCGTGGTCATGCTCTACGACCGTTTCTTCGAGAGCCGGGAGATAATAGGGTTGAACTGGCTGGGGGTGGCGGCCATCGTTCTGGGCATCATCCTCATCAACTGGGGGCAGTGGAGCCAGACCTCGCCCTGACGGCGGTTTCCGGGAGAAGGCGGGTGGCGGGATGAGGGTCGTCTTCGATGGGACCCCCTTTCTTCTGGAGCAGCCGGGGATAGGGCATTACACCGAGAACCTGCTCGCCCACCTACTGAAGCTCGACCCCCAACTGGAGGCGGGGCTCTTCGCCATCTCCCTGCGCGCCGGCCACCGCCTCCGCAGGCTGGCTCCCGAGCTGCCGGGGGTGGAGGCGCGCGGTTTCAACCTCCCCGCCAACTTCCTCTATTACCGCCTGTGGAAACGCACCGGCGCCCTTCCGGCCGAGAGACTCCTCGGCGATTTCGACATCTTCCACGCCACCAATTACCAGGCTCCCGCGCTGAGAAAGGCGAGGCTGGTCTCCACGGTGCACGACATCAACTTCGTGCGCTTCCCGGAGATGCAGAGCAAGGGCATCCGGCGTTTCATAAGCTCCCTTCCTCGCCTGCTGGAGAGGTCCAGGGTGGTGCTCACCGACTCGCGCTTCACCGCCCGCGAGCTCGCCGAGGTCTACGGGCTGCCCGAGGAGAGGATGGAGGTGGTCTATCCCGGGCTCGACCCCGTCTTCCGCCGTACGCCCGGCCCGGAGGAGATGGAGCTGGCCCTGCGGGCCTACTGCCTGAAACGGCCTTACCTGGCCTACATAGGGAACCTGCACCCCCGCAAGAACCTGGCCACCCTGGTGGAGGCCTTTGTGCTCCTGCGGAGGAGGGGGTTCGAGCACCGGCTGGCGGTCATCGGGGGCGGAGGGCTGGGAAGGCTGAACAACGCCGAATACCGCAAGCTCATGCGCCGGGTCACGGACCTGGGCATGGAGGAGGAGATCGTCTTCACGGGTTACGTGCCCGACGAACGCCTCAAGTCCCTGCTCGTGCAGGCCGACCTTCTGGTATTTCCTTCCATATACGAGGGTTTCGGGCTACCGCCGCTCGAGGCCATGGCCTGCGGGATTCCGGTGGTCACCTCCAATCGTGCTTCCCTACCGGAGGTGGTGGGGGATGCCGCCCTGCTGGTGGAGGACCCTTTGGACCCGGTGGAGATCGCGGACCGGGTGGAGGCCGTGTTGCGAGACCCCTCCCTCCGTGCCCGGCTGGTGGAGAGGGGGCGCGAACGGGCGAACCTCTTCACCTGGGAGGAGGCGGCCCGCAAGGTACGCGGGGTGTACGACCGCGTCCTGGAGGGCGGATAAGTCGAGCGCGCCTTCCCCTCTACGGAGACGGTCATGGGCGGCTTGACGGGTCCCTTCCCCGCGCGAAAGCCTGGACGGCGGTTTTTAAAGGGGCTTACGGGTTGAGAACCCGAAAGAGCGGCCCTCCACCCGCCAAGAAGCGAGACATCGTAGGTGTGAAGTGAAGAAACATACGGATAGGGATATGAGCGCGAGATCCGGAAGCTCCAACCCGAACAGGATTGAAACCGCGGAGGGGGGCGGAAGGCCCAGCTCCACGAACCCCACGCCTTCCCCCGGCGGTCGGAGCAAGGGCGGTTCGGGGAAAAGACCTGGGGTTACCCTGACGGCCACGGTCCTCAACGAGGCGGGGACGGTCGTCGAGTGGTGGCGGAGCATCCTCTCCCAGACCCGCCTTCCCGACGAGGTGGTGGTGGTGGACGGCGGGTCCCGTGACGGGACGGTGGAGAGGCTGCGGGAGCTCGCCCTGGAGGCCCCCTTCCCGGTGCGGGTGGATATCCTTCCCGGGAGCAATATAGCAAGGGGGAGGAACCGGGCCGTTTCCCTTGCCAGCCACGATGTCATCGCCGTGACCGACGCGGGCTGCGTCCTGGACCCGGGATGGCTGGAGAACCTCACCGCTCCCCTTGACGAGGATCCCGGGCTGGACCTTGTGGCCGGGTTTTACCAGCCCCTTGCCCGGAGCTGGTTCGAGGCCCTGTGCGCCTCCGTGACCCTTCCCCTGCCCCAGGAGGTCAGGGGCGAGCGCTTCATGCCTTCCTCGCGTTCCCTGGCTTTCCGCAGGGAGGTATGGGAACGGGTGGGTGGCTACCCGGAATGGCTGGACATAGGTGAGGACATGTACTTCAACCACCGCTGGAGGGAGCTGGGGATAAGGCATGCCTTCCGGCCGGAGGCGGTGGTCTACTGGCGAATGCGCCCCGATCTGCCCTCCTTCCTGCGACAGTACTTTCGCTACGCGCGGGGGGACGGGGAGTCCGGCATGTACCCTCACCGCCACCTCCTCCGTTTCGCCGTCTACGGGGGGCTGACCTGGGCTGCGGTCTCCCGGGCTGGAAGGCGCTTCCTCCCCCTCGCCCTGCTGCCGGCGTGCCTCTACGCGGGCAGGCGGTGGAGGCGCATCCCGGCTTTCCTCCGTGACAGGTCCCCTGCGGAGAAGGCGGCCGCCGCGGCGGCGGTCCCTCTCCTTCTTGCCGGTGTGGACGCAGCCAAGATGGCCGGATACCTGCACGGCCTGTGGAGAAGGCGGTCCGGAGGTCGGGTCTAGCCCCACGTTCACCTTCACCCGGCGGCTGCGAGGAGAATAAGAGCGGCGGGAACGGGTAAGGAGGCTTTTGGGATAACGCTGTATCATGAAGATGCCTCGATATGGTGTGAGTTGATTGAAAGATGCGAAGATGCCCCGATACGGCGTGAGGTGGTCCGAGGGATGCGAAACGTGAACCCCGCCGCGCGCCCGGCGGGATGATGCTTGAGGAACCGAGGTGAGCGCGGCTTGCGGAAGTTGTCGGAAGCTCAGGTTTCACCGATAGTGGTCAACTACAACACCCGGGAAGACCTGCGACGGTGCCTCCGAACCATGGAGGAGTGGTTGGGGAGACTCCCAGCGGTGGTGGTGGACAACGGTTCCACGGACGGCAGCCAGGCCATGGTGCGGGAGGAATTCCCCTGGGTACGCCTGGTGGAAAACCCGGGGAACCCGGGTTACGCCTCGGCCTGCAACGCGGGCATGAGGGCCACCGACCGCCCCTACGTCCTCATCCTGAACAGCGATGTGGAGTTCGTGGAGGGAGGATTGGAGGTCCTCCTGGATTACATGGAGGAAAACCCCCGGATAGGGGTCCTGGGACCCCGGGTGCTGAACACCGACGGCACGCGGCAGATGTCCTGCCGGCGTTTCCCCTCCATGCTGGAGAACGTGGTGCACGGCTTCCTGGGCGAGGTGTGGCCGGAGCACCCCTTTACCAGGTCCTACCAGATGAAGGACCTGGAGGACGACGGGCCGCGCGAGGTGGACTGGGTCTCCGGAGCGGCCATGCTCCTGCGCCGGGAGGCCGCGGAGCGGGTGGGCGGGTTCGACGAGGCCTACTTCATGTACGTCGAGGACGTGGACCTCTGCTGGCGCCTCCGCGCCGCGGGCTACGAGGTGGTGTATCACCCGGGGTTCTCCCTGGTCCACCACATAGGGAGGGCCAGCTCCCAGCAGTCCACGCGCATGCTCTACGAACACCACCGCAGCATGTACATATTCTTCCGCCGCCGCTATACCGGATGGCGGGGGAGGTTGCTGGTTCCCGTCATCCTGGCGGGGCTGGGATCACGCTTCACTTTGACCTGGCTGCTGCGGAAGATCAGGCCCCGGGCCTCTGAGGCCATATGAGGCCCGCATGTCCAGGAGGGCACAAACGGAAAGGCTCGGATGTTTTCGCGAGCTCTGGAGAGGTCCATGAGGGGTCAGGGAGGTCGACCAGCGCTCGCCGGTCGGTCCCCTGAACGATGAATCCCCGGGGGGATCAGCGGAGGTCGGAGGCGACGTGATGTGCCGAACAAGGTAGGCGGGCTAAGGCGAAAAGCCGGTGCCGGTCCTGGTCCGATCTTCTCGGCCCCCACTGAGGGCCAGTGGGGCCTTCCCTCCCGGGAGAACTCCAGAAACGCTCGGGTCATGGCTATGGATCGGGTACGGAAGTGGAGTAGCCCTTGTTTTTCCTGAGGATCACCGCGCTTTTCCTCGCCCTGGGAATACCCGGGTGGGGGCTCCTCTGCCTGGCCGACGGTGGGGCTCGGACGAGGGGAGGGGAGAGGGTTTGGCTTTCCCTGGTCGCGGGCACTGGAATCGCTTCCCTGACGGCTCTGGTCCTGGGGTATCTTTCTGCCTTTGGAAACATCTCCTTCCTCCTTTCCCTGTGCCTTGTGGGCGGCTTCCTGGCGGCGCTCGCCGTCGCCCGGCGGCGGGGGGCAGGGGCGGAGGAAGAGGTCAAGGGAGTCCGGGCGCGCAAGGGAGTTCAGGCGAGCCGGCGGTGGGAGGAGGTCGCGACGGCCGCTCTCCTGGTGGTCCTGGGCCTGGCCATCTTCGCCCCGCCCTGGCGCATCGTCTCCGGGTTCTCCGACGTGGGGATTTATCCCCGCCTGGCGGCCAACCTGGTGCGCGAGGGAGGGTTGTGGGTGGAGAACCGGTCCGCGGCGGAGATAGCGCCGGAGCATGCGGACCTGGTTTACCACCCCGTGGAGGTATCACCCGGGGAGATCGTCTATCACGAGAACCAGTTCTACGCCTTCGAGGACCTCGCCACGGGAAAGGAGTGGCCCCTCTTCTTCCACCTCTGGCCCTCGCTCCTGGCTGCCTTCGCCGTCTTTCTGGGCCTGGAGAACATGTTCTGGGCCCTGACCTGGGTGGCGGTGCTATCCCTGTGGGGGTTATTCCTTCTGGCCCGCCGTTTCCTGGGAGGTAGGTGGGCCTGGGCGGCCGTGGTCCTGGCGGCTGTGTGCCCGATCACGCTCTATTTTGGAAGGTATACGGGCTCCGAGATGATGAACGCCCTGCTCTTTTTGGGTGGTGTCCTCTGCGCCCGGATTTATCTCGGCGATGGGAGCATGGGCGAGGATAGACCCCCCGACACCTCGCGTGGGAAGGGGAGCGGTGCATACGGTATGTCCGCTCTCTCCGCTTTCCTCTTCGTGCTGGGTTTCCTCTGCCGCATCGATTTCCTTTTCGTCCTGGTGCCCTTGCTGCTCTTCATGGCTCTCAGAGGGGTGCTCAAGGGTCTCCGCGGCCCGGACTGGGTGTTCCTGGGAGCGGTGTCCTTGGGAGCGGTTTTCGCCATAGCCATGGGCCGCCTGTATGCCCGCGTCTACTTTGACAAGACCTGGCGCAGCTTCTTCGGAGGATCTATTTGGCCGCCGGTAATTTGTGGAGTGGCGCTCCTCCTTGTTGTACTCGGAATGGCCTTTTCTCCCTCGAGGATACGTCTGTCAGCAGAAAAGCTCCTCCGTTTGCGAGGGGTTTGGGCCACCCTCCTCTGGGCCTCGCTGGCGGTCCTCTTCGTTTGGCTTTATTTCCTTCGTCCTCTGCAGCCGGACAACATGGTTAGTTACGGGTTCATCAAAGCCATAGAAGGCCCCAGCTACCGCAGCCAGGACTTCCTGAGGTGGGCCTGGTATCTTTCCCCGATAGGATTGGCGGCTGTCTTCGCCGGTTTCACCTTGTGCCTCTCCCGGCGCAGGGAAGTGGGGGATGTATTCCTGGCCCTGTGTGGCTTCTTCTTCACAGCTCTCTATGCCGTGAACATGCATGCGCTCCCCCTGCATATCCTAATGATGCGCCGTCTGGTCCCGGTCATCCTGCCCGCGGGGCTGTTGATGATTGCTCTGACCTTGAAGGAGATGGCCGGGACGGCGGATCGTTTGAGGGTAAGGCGTTCTGCGGTCAGATTGGATAAGGAAGAGGTCTCGGTGGGCGGAGCGGCGGGAATGGGGATTGCACCCGTATCCGCTGCCTACGGGCGGCATGCGCTTCTTGCGGGTACGGATACTGGAAAGGTGCGGAACGGGAAGGAGGACGGCGGAGTTTCCGAAGAAGGCGGAAGAGTTCTCAGGAAGAAGGACTCCCGGGGAAGTAAAATCCGGAAAAGACCCGGTCGCCTGCTCCGGGTCGGAGCGGCCGGGGCCTGGTTCCTCGGTGCGGCCGCGGCCGGCCTCTTCCTTTACCTGGTCGCCTTCATGGCCCACGCCTCCATGCCGCTCTGGGGGATAGACGAGGGAGGAAACCAGTGGGAAGCGGTAAGGGCGGTGGCGGGGGAGATGCCCGCGGGCGGGGTGTTGCTCATGGACTACCACAGCGGGGACCACTTCGGACCGCCATTGCGCAACTTCTATGGGGTGGAGAACGTGTGGCTCAAGGAAGGGACCATGTTCGATCCGGAGAAGATGCGGCTCCTCCTCTCCGACCTGGGTTTCCCGGAACGCGAAGTCTATCTCCTCTGGCGTCCCTCCATATCCGGCGAGCGGCTTTTCCTTCCCCAAGGGGTGAAAGCCGTGGAGGTCATCTCCTTCCCGGTCCGGGAATATGCCCTGGAGAGGAGCTTCGAGCACCGGCCGACGGAAAGGAGGAACCCGCTGGAGATATACCGGGTTTTCAGGTTGGAGGCGTTATCTGTGGCTGGAGAGAAGCACTGACCCGTTTGCCTGGGATCACGATACGATGTCGGTTACATATCGGTTACACGTCTACTCGTTGTTGGTTCGGGGAGGCTTCAGATGGCTGGCGAAACCGCATGGCCCGAATAGAGGAGGACGAAGGTCGTCTTTGTGGCTGGCGGGGTACAGGCTTTCCGCGCAACCAGTCCATCATCAGGGCCTCCGGATGCTCAAGGTGCGTTGCCTGGTTTCGGAAGCACAGCGGTAACCTTATGCCCGCTTTATTGAATGAGAATCGGAGCAAGAAGACGTCCACGAAAGACATAGAAACGGCCAAAGTCGTCTATGATGCCGGCTTTCCGCTTCAAAGACATTCATGAATAATACCGAAATGCCCTGGCCTGACGAAGGAGGCGTTGATGAACACGACGGACATGTTCGAATCCGATGAATGTGATAGGGTGGATTTTCGAGATCCCTCCAATGATGGGACGATTTACCAAAGGTGATAAAGATGCCTGGAAAAAAGGTAGTGAAATGGTGGTGCAACCTCTTCTATCTCTTCGATTCCAGGAATTGAGTGGCGGAAGTGGCGGCCTAATTTGCTGTATAGGACATGAGGGGGGATAAAGATGGGAAGTCATATCGCGAAAACAGCAAATATCAGTGAGACAGCCGAATTGGGGTACAATTGTGTGATCGAAGACGGGGTATCAATCGGAGAGCGGACTCGCATCGGTCATAACGTGGTCATTCATGAAGGGACACAGATAGGCAACGATGTGTTTATCGGGGATAACGCGGTCCTCGGTCGTCAGCCCAAGGTAGGGCCCAGCGTTACCAGAAAGGTGTTCGTAGTCGGCCCATTACGGATTGGAAGCGACGTGGTTATAGGAACTGCGGTGATTATATACGCGGGTACCCTTATAGAGAAGGAATGTATGGTCGCTGACCTAGCGGCGATAAGGGAGGGTTGCGTGATCGGGGAACGAGTGCGCATCGGGCGGATGGTAATCGTAGGCAATAATGTCAGCATCGCCAGAGATTGCGTGGTGCAGACCGGAGCGGTTATTTCTTCCGACACCATACTGGAGGAAGACGTGTTCGTAGGGCCTGGGGTGTTTATTTGTAACGACATGTATATGTCTCGTAAGGATGTTGTTTTCCGAGGTCCGGTTATAAGGCGAGGTGCATCTATAGGCGGGCAAGCGACACTCTTACCTGGGGTGGAGATCGGGGAAAAAGCAGTGGTCGGGGCGGGAGCGGTGGTGGTGAAGGATGTTCCCCCATCCGTCCTGGTGGTAGGCAACCCGGCGCGAATAGTTAAGGAATATGGCGCCGGCGATTTTTTTGCGCCGAGAAGATAAAAGCCGGGAGGCCTTTTCTGTTCAGCGTCTTTCATGGGGCGAACGGACGACGATAAGCGTTCCCTTCCTGAAGGGCCGATACATCTCGATCGCATATCCCCGGAACTGTGCGGCCACCTTGTCGACGCTCCAGAAATGGACGTAGAAAAGGTGTTTCTTCGTCTTCTCATGGATGGGACCAATTATTATTGTTCCACCATCGGCAAGGCAGCTCTTCAGGTTGCTCAGTGCGGAACGTAGGTCATTCTCGGTCACTATGTGCTCCAGGACGTCAATCATCAGGATGATGTCGAATTTCTCCCGGAGACCCAACTTACATACGTCGGCCTTGACAAAGTGCACTTCAGGATAGCGCTTGGCAAGCTCGGGGAATAAAAGGTCGGTGATGTCGACGGCGCAGTAATAAGCTGAGCCCGGGAAGCAGAAATCGAGGTAATATCCGTTACCCACGCCTATCTCCAGCACCCTCTTCCCGGCGAAGTCGATTCCGGATTTGTGCAGGGCATCTTGGAACTCCCGAGGGGACCTCTCGTATTCAAGGCGGTTCCTCACTTCTTCTGTGCCCTCGTGGCCCACACCGCGGAAAGACATCCCATGCCTGGCGAAGCGATCCCTCCAGTAGGCCTCCGCATCATAGCCGTTGCCTTGGCGGTATTTAAAGGGGTAATAGGTCACTTTGGCCACTTTCAAGAGCAGATCGCGTAAGGACATCTCTTCTCCCCCTTTAGGTTCCGGCCTTGGTATTCATTGTCGCCGCTTTTGACGGGTCAAAACAGGGACGGAGGCGCCCAGGAGCAGGAAGAAGACCATTTTCATGATCGAGGTGTAGGTGCTCATGTAGTCCACCCGGAAGACCGCAAGGAACGTTGCTATAAGAACCATCGATGCGGAGCCAAAGAACACCTGCCCGGGTCTTCCTCCGAAAGCCGCGTCCACGTGCTCGCTCCCGCCTGCGTGGACATATAGCGTGGACGAAAGGAAGACGAGGAACAGAGATGCCGCCCAGGGTAGACCGCCGTGAACGACTTTATCCCCCTTTATCCAAGACATTACATGACTTTCCAAAAGGACAGCGGAGAGGAACATGGACAGGGATATCGTGGTCAGAATTGCCTTATGTCTATATCTAGGCAACGCTGTGCGTCTCCGGCGGGGAAGGTGGTTTCCCGTCGCGCGGAAGGCGAGGCTGGCCAGGAGATAGAAACCAGACAAGGCCAGTAGAATGGAGAGGAGTATAAAGTATGAGCCCATCCCGCGAGTGAGGTAGCCAGTCAAAAAGGCCGGTACGCTCGCGGCAACGAACATGACGAAGAGGATCGGCGATCGGGGCCTGTTCACGATTTCAATCCTTTCCCACCCGGAAGAGCGAGTCATATTCCTCCATGCGACTCAAACGGTAGCCTCTGCGGGTCAGTACTCTTAAGAGCTCCTCGCTGTCCGATGCGGCCAACACCAGGTATCCCTCGTCGATCAAACGGTCGATGGCGGGCAGGATATCTCGTTCAATATCTACTATAGGGAATAATCTCTTGATTTCGGGGTTGCTGTCCACGTCCTCCTGGGTGAAACAGAGCCCCACCTGGATATCGTCGTAGAGGTCCTTATCCATCCTTTTGGTGAAGACCACCATCGGTTCCGCATGGGCGGAGAGTAAACGTTCTTTGGCCCTGCTATATGTCTCGGCGCGTTCCTTCAGCGCCTGTAGGTTCATGTGTTCGAGGCCGCCAAAGGTGAAGAGGGCATAAGATCCCATTGTGGCGATGATCACCAGCACGGCAATTGCCTTCCATCCCCGGGATAGGATTTGGTGGAGGGAAAGGGAGGCGTAGATGATGACCACGGCATAAAGGGGTATGAAATATCTGGGCATGGAGGCGGTGATGGAGAACTCCTGGAAACTCCATGTCCCGGAGCGGGAAGCATACATAAACAGAGTCGTCAGTACCACAACGGCCATGAGGATGTTGAGGGGCTTTAAAGCAGCCCTTTGCCTTTCCCTCCAGGCCATCGCGCATCCCGCTAGCCCCATAGCCGCCATGAGAGGAATATAGGCGATCAGGTGCGTGGATAACGCGTGCAGGACGCTTCCCGGATCGAATTTCGGGAAAAGGGTGTAAAAAGTGTTCATCCCTGTCCCCGCCACCTGCCCGCTGCGGTAGATGCTCCCGTAGACCAACCAATTCATGGCTACGGTGGCTAGCCCGATGACCGCTGCGGGCAGGATGAAGGCCAACCTCTGATGTGGATCCAGCCTTTTTCTTAGTAAAGTTAAAAAGACGAGAAGGGCGAGGATGTAGACGGCGTTGGCCTGCCGGATGAGAAAGCATAATCCCAGTGCGGCGCCTGAGAAGGCCGCGAGCAGGGCCGATCTCCTCCTCATGGCCGAAAGGATGCAGCCCAGGGATAGGAGATACATGGCGAACGACGGGGTGGCGTCCAGTATCTGGTTGGAGTTGAACACGTTGGTCGGCAACAGCCCGTAGAACGCTCCGGCCAGGAGGCCTGCCCTATACCCGGCCATCTCCCTTGCCACCAGATATATGCCGATGACCCCCAAGGAGGCCAGGAAGGGGACCACAAAAAAGGGCAAGCCGGCGTACATGCCAGCTGCCACCAGGAAGGAGAGCCCGAGGGAGTTGAAGGCCGTGTACTTGTTCTTCATCGCCTCCACGTAAAGGCGTCCCCGAAAGATCTTCATCCCCAGCTCCTCGTTGAGGTGGGAATGCAGGTATACGGTGTGATTCCTGTGGATCTGCCTGGCCACGCAGTAGGTGTTGTTCTCGTCGGGGGAGAGGAAGGAGCTCCTGTGGGGTAGGGAGAAGGCGAGGTAGGAGTAGAAGAGGAAGACCACCAGCCAGAGGGCCAGCAGGGGGAGGTTCAGCCTCTCCTGGCGCGAAGTCCCCTTCTCCTTCGCTCCGGCGAACATGTTTCCCCGTCCTCACAAGGCCTTCTGGAGATGGTCGACCACGGTCTTCGAGGGTTGGATATGATCGAAACGGCCGATGCCCTCCTCGATGCGCAGGCGATCGGGCCGGGAGAGAAATTCCCTCGCTTTCAGGAGGTCGAAGCCGGAGATACGGACGTTACTGTAGTCGGGTTGTTCCACGCTTTCCCGGAGCACGAGGCATGGCACTCCCAGTATGTTCGATTCCTGCTGCGGCCCGCCTCCGTCGGTGACCAGGAACCTGGCGTTGGCCAGGAGGTGGATGAATTCGTGGTAAGGGCGAAGGGGCAGGATGTCCAGGTTGCGCAGCGCGACCAGCCTTCCCAGGAGCCCTGCGCGCTGCAGACTCCGGCGCGTGGACTCGTGGAGCGTCAATACCAGCCGCTCCGAAGCGAGCTCTTTCTCCAGGAGGTCGACCACGAAGGACAAGCGGTCCCTAGAGTTGAGGAGTTCGAACCTGTGGAGATAGACCAGGGAGTATTCGCCGTGCTTGTAAGGGGTTTTACAGCGTTGATTCTGCAGCGCAAGACGGACCGCGTCCAGGACGGTGTTCATCCCGATGTCTATGACCTCCCCCCTCACGCGTTCTTTCCGCAGGTTCTCGATGGCCCTTGGCGATCCGGCGAAGAGCAGGTCCGCGTGGCGGTCTACCAGCTTCCGGATGATCTCCTCGGGAAAGGGCTGCAATAGATCATAGGTGCGCTCCCCGGCTTCCACGTGGGCGATGCGCAGACGGAACCGCTCGGCGAGGATGAGGGAGAGCAGGGCGGGAGGGGCATCCCCGTGGATGACCACCAGGGCGTCCCTGGCCAGGAAATCTCGGAGGTGCAACTTTTCCCCTCCACGGTCGAAGGTTCCCACAAGGACACGGAGGAGATTCCCCCCCAGCCACATTAAAGCCTCGGATTTCGTGGCGATGTCGCGGTGCAGGCTTAGGAGCTCCATGTCCGGCGGCCTGAGACCAAAAGAAACGGAAATCTCCCGGGTGATACGGGGGTGCTGGTTGGCGTGCGCCAGAACATAGGGTATGCCCCGGCGATCCATTTCCAGGAGAACCGGAGCCATTTTAACATATTGCCCCTTAGTGCCCAGGACGACGAGCAGGTTTTTCATCTCCCTCCTGTAATCTCTTGGCCTTAGGCGTTCGCGAGTGTGAACATCATCTTCATACCAGTTGGCCTCCGGTAAGGCAACCGCGACCTCCGGGAATCCTGGCCGAGAATCGGATTGACGATGGGCATTCATCCGATCGGCTCCTGGTAAGGCGATGGTGAGGCCATGTTCCTGCGGCCTTTGCGCGCCTGCGCTGTTTAAAGCCAGCATTCCGGGCTGAAACAGATCGCCGATGAGTCGTTCGCTCCCTGCCGCTCGAGGCCTTTCTTCGTCATCCAGAACGCATTCCCCATACAGCTCATCAAGCCAGGGAACCCCTGATGCTGACGCAAGCCCATGTCTTTTTCTGCGAACCGCTGGGGAGTTTGTCATGACGGTAAAGCCCACCCCCTTGGTCGGTGCAGCGACCCCCGAACTCCTGGGGGAAGGCGCAAGGAATGTGGTCTTCAACCCGGTATTAAGTTAAACTGCCTCTGGGAATTAGCGGGTCCGACGTCGCGAAGGCGATCTGGAGGACTCAAGGGGGCCTATGGACGCCGAGCAAGTGGGGAGGATGGAATCATCAGGTGGAGAGCCGGTCGCCAGGGGCATGGCTTTCCTCCTTCTGAGCCAGGCTGTTTTTTTGGTCTGTGGTTATTTCATCCACGTCTATCTGGCCCGCAGCCTCGGACCCCGGGATTACGGGATCTTCGGTTTCATCATAGCCTTGCTCACCTGGATGGAGATACCGGTATACGGGAGTTCGAACCTCGCGGTGAAATACATACAGGCCTGGCCTGATCGTTTTCCAACCTGGAGTTCCTTGTTTTTCCGGGCCCAATGCCTGATAACCGTCGCCTTCTTTTTCCCGTTGGCCGTCTTTAGCGTTGTCATCGGGTTAAAGAGCGAGAAATATGGTTTTCTTTTCCTGCTCGCCTTTCTCGACCTCTTGTTCGTGGGCTTTTATCAGTTGTATCTGGGGTGTTTGAACGGGTTCCGCCTTTATGCCCGGCAGGCGACGGCCTCCATCGCCTATTCGCTTTCCAAAGCCGGCGGCATATCGGTGCTGGTTTATTTAGGTTGGAGGATCAGGGGCGCGCTGCTGGGCAACGTCTTTTCTTCGATCGTTGGGTTGCTGATGGGTTACCTTTTATTCAAGACGCGCTGCGGATCGCAGTGTGGCAGTTCGCTACCGGGATACGGCGAGGGGCAGGAAAGAGTTTCGCTCACCCGCTTGATAAGGGAATCCCTCCTCTTTGCCCTAGTGCCACTGATGGTGAATTTCGTCTTGAACCTGGACCTGTGGATAATCAACTTCCTGCGGGGAGGTTCGGAAGTCGGGTATTATGTCTCCGCCGGCACACTTGCGAGAACCGTGTTCTTCCTTTTTTCGGCGACCTTCATGGCTACCTTCCCGGCCATAGTCTCGTCGTTTCGTCTGGGCGTGGCTTCGGAAAGGACGAGGAGGTTGTTCAGCCTTTCCGGCGATTTTTTCCTGGCCGTGACCCTCCCCTGTGCTCTAGCGGTCAGCGTCAACGGCAGGCAATTGGTCGCTCTATTCTTTGGGAAAGATTATCTGCAGGCGGGACCGATCACTTCCATCCTAGGCATGGCCATGGCTTTTTTAACCGTTTATGTGTTTCTCGTCTATGTTCTCTACGCCGCCGGGAGGTACTCGAAAGCGGTGCGCATGCTGGTCTGCACCGCCTGCTTGGACATGGTTTCCGTGCCTCTGCTGGTCCTGGCGTGGGGATTGCAGGGGGCAGCCCTGGCCACGACCACGGTCACTTTCGCTGGGTCCCTCCTGGCTTACCTGGCGATAAAGAGGAATCTCGCTCTGTCGTGGGGTTGGCGAAGGATAGGTATGATGTTCATGCTGTGTTGTCTTTGTTTCCTGCCCCTGCTGTTCATACCTAGAGAGGGTGTCCTGTTTGCGCCACTTTCTCTGATTGCCTTCCTTGTTTATGGTCTCTCCTTGGTCAAAACGGGTATCATAAGAAAGGTCGATCTGCGAATGGCCATGAGGTCCATCATCCCTGAGTGGCAAAACAAGTCTTCGAATTGAAAAAAACGAGGAATAAAGTGTATGAGCGCGGACATCGATTTCATCGACATTTTCGACCCAGCAGCGGAATACCGACCATATGCGCGAGATATAAAGGAAGCCGTTCTCTCCGTGCTGGAATCTGGGGAATACATCCTTGGCGAACAGGTCGCGCTTTTCGAGGAGGAGCTGGCACGTTACTTGGGAGTCCGGCATGTGGTGGGCGTGGCCTCAGGCACCGATGCCCTTGTCATCGGCCTACGTGCTTGCGGGGTTCAGCCTGGAGATGAGGTCGTCACCACTCCCTTCTCCTTCATCGCCACCGCTTCGGCGATATTGCACGCCGGGGCCAAACCGGTCTTCGCGGACATCTCACTGCGCGATTACAACATCGACCCGGAGTCGGTTCTTAAATGCTTGAACGAAAGGACGAAAGCCATAATGCCAGTCCACCTATACGGTCATCCCGCTCCCATGCACGAATTGATGCGCATTGCCGATGAAAAAGGTTTGGCCGTCGTCGAGGATGCGGCACAGAGCCTGGGGGCGAAAATCGGTGAGAGGAAGGTGGGTAGCTTCGGAACGGTGGCGGCTTTCAGCTTCTATCCCACCAAGACCTTGGGAGGCTTCGGGGATGGCGGAGCGGTGGCCACGAATGACCGGGAGATCGCCAAAAAGGCGAGGATGTTGAGGGATCACGGCCGCGTGGACAGTAAGGAGCACGTCTTGCTGGGATACAACAGCCGCCTGGATGAGATACAGGCTGCTGCCCTGCGGGTGAAGATACGTCATCTGGATGAGATGATTGAGAGAAGAAGAGCAGTCGCACGGTCTTATGGGGAACTGCTCGAGGGGACGGATTTGGTCATACCTGTAGAGGGCGAGGGTGTCAGGCACGCCTACGGGCTATATACGGTCAGGTGTAGTGAGCGAGAACGATTGGCGGAATTCCTGCAGCGCAGAAAGGTGGGGTGCGGGATATATTATGCGCGCCCCATCTTTGAACATCCTCTTTTCCGTGATCGTCCTTATGCCGCGGATGCATGCCCGCGGACAAGATTGGCATGCCGCGAGGTTCTTTCGCTGCCCATGCATTCCGGATTGTCCCCGGTGCAGGTGGGGTATATAAAAAAGGTTTTAATGGACTGGCGAAAAGAGAGGGCGTCGGTGTGACGATGTAGGGTGTTTTAAGCGCTCTCCGCGACGCTCGCCTGTGAGCTCGTTAATCTATGTGTGGGGATAGTAACCTATACGTGGGGATAGAAGCGAGGAGGAGGTCTGGTTTTGTGCACCCACATATCCGAGAAGGCAGTTGTGGACCCGACGACGTCAATAGGGTTCAACTGCGTGATACACGATGATGTGCGGATAGGCAGAGGATGTGAGATAGGCGACAACGTGGTCATCCATGCCGGAACGGTAATCGGAGACCGGGTATGTGTGGGAGATAACACGGTCCTCGGACGGCAGCCGCGCTCGGGGGCGACCAGCATCCGCGGGACGAGTGCGCAGAAGCCCTTGGTGATAGGGGACGGGGTGGTCATCGGCTCAGGCGTCGTCGTTTATGCCGGAACGGAGATACGGCGGGACTCCATGGTCGCGGATCTTGCCGCTGTGCGCGAGGGGTGCATCATCGGCGAGGGGGCGAGGATAGGAAGGTGTGTGAGCATAGAATGCAACACCGTCGTTGGAAGAAACACGGTGGTGCAGACGGGTACCCATCTCACCGGCGATATGGTGATTGAGGGCGAGGTTTTTATAGGGCCGGAGGTCTGTACGGCAAACGACAAATACATGTCTAGGAGACCCGGGGTGGAGCTGAAAGGGCCGTACATACGAGAGGGCGCCTCCGTCGGATCCAATGCCACCCTCCTTCCGGGGATTGAGATAGGACCGGGAGCGGTGGTGGGCGCAGGGGCGGTGGTCACCAGGGACGTGCCGGCGGGGGAAGTGGTGGTGGGCAACCCCGCGGTGGCCCTGCGCCGTGGGGGAGAGCCGGGGGTCACCCGGAAGAACGAGGGGACATGAGGTGCGGCGATGAAAACCACGAGGCTGCGTGCCGGTGTGATCGGAGTGGGCACCATGGGAGAGAACCACGCCCGCATCTACAACCGGCTTCATGATGCGGAGTTGGTCGGGGTGTACGATGTGGATTATGAAAGGGCGAGACAGGTCGCCGAAAGATTCGGGACGACCGTCTTCCGGAACCCGGATGAGCTCCTGGATGCCGGTACCGATATTGTGAGCGTGGCTGTGCCTGCAAGCAAGCATCGCGAAGTCGTTTCCCTTTGCGCCAGCGCGGGTTGCCACATCCTCCTGGAAAAACCCTTCGCCCACAGGCTCGAGGACGCGAACGAGATGATAATGGAATGCGAGCTCAACGGCGTGAGGCTGATGGTGGGCCATGTGGAAAGGTTCAACCCCGTGGTCCATATGTTGAAGGAATCTCTGGCAATGGATGACGTGATGTCCGTGAGCATCACGAGAGTGGGCCCGAGGCCGCCGCGGATAAAGGACGTAGGGGTCATCAAGGATATGGGAATCCATGACATAGACCTTCTGCGCTATCTCACCGGGAAGGAGATAATCTCCTTGTATTCGCTAGTCGCGGGTGGTGAGGAAAAGGAGGACATCGGCATACTTTCTTTCAGGCTGGAAGGCGACATACTGGCCCATTTGACGGTCAACTGGTTAACGCCGTTCAAGGTGCGCAGGATTCAGATAGCGGGTTCAAGTGGTTTTGTGGAAGGCGATCTGTTGCATAGAAAAGTCCGGGTATATAAGAAAGGAGTCAGTGGGGATGATTATGTCTTTTCGGAGCTGACCCTGGGAGAGGAAGAGCCGTTGGAGCGGGAGATTAAAGCCTTCATTCATTGCATCAAGGAAGGTTACGATTTTCCTGTATCCGTGTATGATGCCTACCGTGCATTGGAGATTGCCGAACTATGCGAGATCAAACGGGGCGAGCTCGTGATATGCCATTCGCAAGACAAGACTGGGGGATCCCTCTCCCAAGGCGTGGTGGGACAGGACAAATAATGGGGCGATAATGAAGATAAGTGTAGTCATCCCAGCGTACAACGAGGAAGAGGCCATTGGGAAAGTCCTTCAGGAACTGATAGAGACTCTGCGTGGGGGACCTTGTCCATGGGAGGTGATAGTCGTCGACGACGGGTCAAGCGATAGGACCGGGGATATCGCCTCTCGCTTTTCCGAGGTCAAGGTGATTCGCCATCCCCACAACATGGGAGGCGGTCTGGCCCGGAACACAGGTATACGCGCGGCCTCCGGTGATATAGTGGTCATAGCCGACGGCGATGGCACTTATCCGGTTCAAGACATACCAAGATTGGTGGAAGGGCTCGAGGGCTGCGACATGGTGGTAGGTGCCCGCATCCGAGAGGCGGGCACCCTGAAGTTCCTTCGCGTGCCGTCCAAGTTCTTCATCCGGAAGCTGGCGGAGTTCATCAGCGGCTCGAGGATCCCGGACCTCAACTCGGGTATGAGAGCATTCAAAAGAGAGGCCATTCTTCCTTATCTGCACATGCTCCCGCATGGGCATTCCTGGGTCAGTACCGTTACCTTGACCTTTCTCACCAATGGCCACCCCGTGAAATACGTGCCCATCGATTACTACCCACGCAAAGGAAAATCGACCTTTCATCCCATTAAAGATACGGGGAATTACATCATGACCGTCTTTCGAACAATCACATGGTTCAGTCCTCTGAAGGTTTTCCTCCCGCTTGCCTCACTCCTTTTTCTCACAGGGCTCGGCAAGCTAATCGCCGATGTGGTGCGCTATAACTGGAGGGTAACGGCAAGCACGGTGATGCTGGTCTTGGGTGGATTGCAAATCCTGGTGCTGGGATTGATCGCGGATATGATCGCCAAAAGGAGTGGATCATGATCGCTTTGGAGAGATGAACGAGCGCGCTTTGATCACCGGGGCGGACGGGTTCGTGGGCCGGCACCTGGCCCGTTACCTCCTGGAGCGGGGTGTGGAGGTCCTCGGCCTGGGGCTTCACCCGCCGCGGGAGCCCGAACCGTGGGATGCTTGCGCTTACGAGGTGTGCGATGTTCTGGACCGGGAGAAGGTTCTCTCGCTGGTGTGCGACTTCCGGCCCGAATACGTCTTCCATCTCGCGGCGCAGAGTTCCGTGCGCCGCTCCTGGGAGAACCCGTGGCTTACCTACAGGGTGGCCCTGGAGGGTCAGGCCAACGTCTTCGATGCCCTGCTGGAGGGGGAAGTGGACCCCGTGGTGCACGTGGCCTGTTCCGCCGAGGAGTACGGGATGGTGGGGGAGGAGGAACTCCCCGTCGCCGAGGACCGGCCCCTGCGCCCCGCCAATCCCTATGCCCTGAGCAAGGTCATCCAGGAAGAGCACGCCCTCTTCTGCCACCGCGTGCACGGCGTCAGAGTGGTTGTTACCCGCGCCTTCAACATCATCGGGCCCGGTCAGACCCGGGAGTTCGTGGCCTCCGATTTCGCCCACCAGATCGCGGAGATAGAGGCCGGACTGAGAGAGCCGGTCATCCGGGTGGGGAACCTGCAGGCACGCCGGGATTTCTCCGACGTCAGGGACCTCGTGGAGGCTTTCTGGAAACTGGTGAACCTGGGCACGCCCGGAGAGGTCTATAACGTTTGCAGCGGTGAGGACCGTTCGGTCGGCGAGGTCCTGGACCTGCTGGTCTCCATGAGCCGGGTCCCGGTCCGGGTGGAGGTGGATGCCGGCAAATTGCGCAAGGCGGATATCCCCGCCCTGCGGGGCGACAACCGGAAGCTGTGCGGGCTGACGGGATGGAAGCCCTCCATCCCTCTTGAGGAGACGCTACGGGACCTCCTCCAATGGTGCCGGGAGGAGGTCGCCGGCTTGCGGGAACCCAGCCGCGAGGCATGATTGGAGAGGCGTCGACCACCCGCCGCCGAAGGGGGCCGGGATGGGTCCTCATGTAAGGAAAGAGGCGCGGATTGTACCCCGCTACCGGGAGGATGCGGGAAGGCGGCGGAGGACGGTTTGAGATCCTAGCGGAAAACTTACACGCTCCCGCCCGAGGCACCTGGAGGCGCCCCGCAG
>MU158627.1:0-14138 GCA_015711895.1 Candidatus Solincola tengchongensis
TTAAAGGGGGCGCCTGGGGGCGCCCCCTTCCGTTTACGGTATCCGTCATTCGGCGAGGTCGGCCCGAGTTCTCTCAAGCTGTCTCTTAGGTCCTCCAGCTTTCACCAACTCACGTGTCCGGGCCCGGCCGGTGGCGCGGATGCTATCATGGTCTGGAGATGAAGATCGCCATTACCACCACCGTGCCCGTCGAGGTCATCTATGCCGCCGGACATGTCCCGGTGGACCTGAACAACGTCTTCGTCTCCCATCCGGAGAGGGAGAGGCTCGTCGAGGAGGCGGAGCTTGCCGGCTTCCCCCGTTCCTTCTGTGCCTGGGTGAAGGGCATCTACGGCGCGGCAAGGGAGATGAAAGACCTGGGAGCCCTGGTGGCGGTCACCCAGGGAGACTGCTCCAACACCCACGGTCTCATGGAGACCTTGCAGTCGGAAGGTATGGAGGTTATCCCCTTCGCCTATCCTTACGAAAGGGATTACGGTTTGCTCCGAGCCCAGATGGAGGCCTTCATGCGACGCCTGGGAGTGGGGTGGAGCGAGGTGGAGGGAGCCTTGAGGCGCCTGGACCGAGTGCGACGGAGGGCGCATCGCCTGGACGAGCTCACTTGGAAGGAAGGCTTAGTCACAGGCATGGAGAACCACCTGGTGCTGGTGAGCTGCAGCGACATGGAGGGGGACCCTGAGGCCTTCGCCCGGAAACTCGACGGCCTCCTGGTCCGCGCCGCGGAAAGGGCCAAGGACCGCCACTTTCCCCGCGCCGGGGATATGGTTCGTCTGGGTTACCTGGGCGTGCCTCCCATGGCTCCCGAGCTCTACGACTACCTGGAGGCACTGGGCGCGAGGGTGGTCTATAACGAGGTGCAGCGCCAGTTCAGCCTTCCCTTCCGCACCGCGGACCTGGTGGAGAAATACCGCCGGTACAGCTACCCGTATTCCATATTCTACCGCCTGAGGGATATCCGGAGGGAGACGAGGCGGAGGGGCTTGGACGGGCTCATCCATTACGTGCAGAGCTTCTGTTTCCGGCAGGTGGAGGACATAATCCTCCGCCGGTCCCTCTCCCTCCCCCTGCTCACCCTGGAGATGGACCGCTCCTCCCGCTTGGACGCCAGGACCAGGATGCGCCTGGAGAACTTCGTGGCCATGCTGCGGCGGAGGAAGTGCCCGTGAGGGTGGCGGGTAAAACCCTTTACGACGCGCGGTTCGGCTTCGCACGATTTAAGTGAGATAGCCGCGCCCGTGGCCCGGGCATGCAACTCCGCGGGCGGGCCTTCCGGAGTGGATGTCGGCCGCCCGGCGCGACGATGGCTCGGTGGAATAATTGGAGGCAGGGGCCGGCTCCCGGGTGGCGAATCCCCTGAGGAGACGCCCCTGTGGGGATAGGGAGACGACGCCCCGGGATAAAAGGGGGAGTACCGGGATGTCTATCGAAGAAACCCCTGCGCTTATGAGGTTTTAGGGGAGAGGTGGAGTAACATAAGTGACGTGGAACGGGTACGGAGGAGATTCGCCTGAAGGGAGAAGGTCAAGGCGTGCGAAAAAGCAGGGAACGCATGAATTTACGTTGCGGCGTGGATCTGGGAAGCCGGTTCGTGAAGATAGCCCTCGAGGAGGGCGGGAGCCGTCGCTACCTCGGCCCCTTCGACACGGCCGAGTTCTACCGCAAGCACATAGAGCCCGGGGAAGGGGGCGGGACGCTTCGTGGCAGGAGCCTCGGCCTGGTGGAAGGGGTGCGCGTGGCCGCCACCGGATACGGCAGGGTCCGGCTGGGGGGCGGAGCGGTCGTCTTTCCCGAGCTGGAAGCCATAGCCGCCGGGGTGTCGGCGCTCACGGGAATAGAGGATGCCGTGGTCCTCGACGTCGGAGGGCAGGACTCCAAGGCCCTTCTGGTAAGGGACGGAAGGCTTGCCGATTTCGAGGCCAACGACCGCTGTGCTGCCTCGGCGGGGAAGTTCCTGGAGAACATGTCCAGGGTCCTGGGGATGGACTGGGAGGAATTGGGAAATTACTGGGAGGACCCGGTGGAGCTCTCCTCGACCTGCGCGGTGTACGGGGAGACGGAGCTGGTGGGCCTCCTGGGTGAGGGATGGCCGGTGGAGAGGCTGGCGGCAGGGGTGAACCGCGCCATCCTCGGGCGCCTCCTCCCCCTCCTGTCCCGTTTTCCCAGAGGAACCCTGGTCCTCACCGGGGGAGTGGCGCGCAGTCGGGCCCTGAGGGTCCTGCTGGCCGAACGTCTGGGCGTGGAGCCCGTGGTCCCCGAGCCGCCCGACTTCGTCGCCGCCGTGGGCTGTTGTCGGTTGCTCCTGAAGGAGGAAAATAATGGCAGATGAATTCGAGGTCGTCGCGGGCGTCCATTTCGACGCCGCCCACCGCCTCCCCGGTTATCCCGGTCCCTGTTCCAGGCTGCACGGGCACCGCTGGAGGGTGGAGGCGGCGGTCGCCGGAGGGGAGCCGGACGAGGGGGGGATAGTGGTCGATTTCCTGGTCCTCAAGCGCATCCTAGGCGAGGTCGTGGCCGGTTTCGACCACCGCTGCCTGAATGAGGTGGAGCCCTTCACGCGCCTCATCCCCACCTCGGAGAACCTGGCCCGCCATATCTTCAGGGAGTTCTCCGCCCGGGTGGGCTCGGAGGTGGGAAGGGGAATCCGCGTCGTATGGGTGGCCGTTTCCGAATCCCCGGACACCCGCGTGGTCTACAGGGAAAGGGATTGACCCTGGCTTTCGACACCGGGGAGAGGATGTCCGGGTGCCTCCGGCGAGTGCTGTCCGCCCGGGAGTCGGGGGTCCTCCAAGGGGATGGAATGGAGCTGCTCTGGACCCGAAGGGGAATTGGATGAAGGGGTACAAAGGGGGCTTCCTTTTGGGAGACGATGGAGAAGCCGCCGCGAGGGGAAAGGGGAACCTGGTCCTCCTCTCCGGAGGCCTGGATTCGGCGGTCAACCTCCTCCTGGCCTTGAGGAGGGGCGGCGTTGCCCTGGCCCTCACCGTGGATTACGGACAGAGGGCGGCCCGAAAGGAGAGGGAGAGAGCCGCCGCCCTCTGCGCGATGCACGACGTGAGGCATGAGGTGATCGAGGCGCGCTGGGTGGCACGGTTCTCCGGGGACGCGTTGACCGGCTCGGACAGGCAACTGCCGCGGCCGGGGAGGCGGGACCTCGAGAACCCCGCATGGAGGAGGGAAGCGGCGCGGGCGGTATGGGTGCCCAACCGCAACGGGCTGCTGGTGCACATGGGCGCATGCCTGGCCGAGGCCCTGGGGATACCTTTCCTGGTCATGGGGCTGAACGCCGAGGAAGGAGCGGCCTTTCCCGACAACTCTCCCGCTTTCGTGAGGGAGATGAACCGCGCCCTCGGGTATTCCACCCGTAGTCGTGTTCGCCTTAGGAGTTTCACCCTGCACTGGAACAAGGAGGAGATCATGCGCGCCGCCCTGCGGCTCGGGTTGCCGCTTGAGCTTACCTGGCCGTGCTATAATGGGGGCGATCTGTGGTGCGGCAAATGCGAATCCTGCCTGCGTTTCCGGGTCGCGGCGGAGGCCTTGGGCGAGTCCCGGCGGTTGAGAGGCCTTTTTTCGTCATGATGTCATGTGGATTCCATTCGGGCAGAGGTGATCCATGAAGGGCAAGTACATCAAGGGGAGGAGCATCACCTACGACGGCTCGCAACTGCACTCGCTCTACGCTTTCACCGAACACGACGTGCAGGGCGATTCCGTGGTCGCCTTCCGCGGTCCCTGCCGTGTCCAGGCGGAGGGCCTCGTGGACATGGAGGACCGCAAGAAAGGGGCGGAGATATACAGCGAGGACATGGTGCACTTCATAGTTGAGCTGTTCGATTCCGACCTTCCCCGCACCCTGGCTCTCCAGAGGCTTTTCCTTTGCGTCGTCAAGGACGTCATCGAGGAGCTCAAACCGGAGCTCTTCATCAGCAGGCGCGGTGACGATCTCTATATCGAGGTGGAGGTGGACGAAGGCCAGGAGGAGAGCCGCAAGCTCACCGTGTCCGTGGCCACCGCCAGCCCGGTGTCCAACCTTATACACATCGGCATCAACGTCTCCAGCCGCAACACGCCGGTTCCCACCCTGGGGCTGGACGACCTGGAGATCCCGGTGGACGACTTCATCCTCAAGGTGATGCAGGGCTTCATCAACGAGATGAAGGGCATGGAGTCCGCCCGCTGCAAGGTCCGCGGCGTGGGCTGAAGGCGTCGATCCTCTCTGTCGCATAACGGTACATCCGTCGCGGGTCCGCGTTTTTCCAGTCCCCTCTGCACGCACCGTGGAGGCCATGGGGGAGGATCGGGCTCGCCGGAAGCGGGAGGGTGGCTGCGGCGGCCGGCAGACGAGGAGGGAGGATGGTGACGGGTTTCCCGGGACCGTGGATGACGGGACGTCCAGTGCGGCGGGGGAGCGAGCGGAAGGCCTTCTTTTCCTTTATCGTTTACGGCCGAAACGGTGCTGACGGCCGGTCGAGCCGGAAGGGGCGGTGCCTTGTTGAGGCTGGTGGAGATATTTCCCTCCTTTCAGGGTGAGGGCCTGCTGGTGGGCGTCCCCCAGGTCTTTCTGCGCCTCGTGGGATGCAACCTGGAATGCTCTTATTGCGACACCCCGGAGGCCAGGGCGGAGCCGGAGTCGTGCCGGGTCTGGAGCTGGGAGGGGGATATGGAAAGTGTTGCCAATCCACTCCCGGACGCAGAGGTGTTGAGGAGGATCGAGGCCTCGTGGGGCCCGATGATGCATTCCGTGAGCCTCACCGGGGGGGAGCCCCTCCTGCAGGCGGAGGCCCTTGCCGGCGTCTTGCCCCGGTTTAAGGAGCGCGGGATGTCCATATATCTGGAGACCAACGGGACCCTTCCCGGTGAGCTGCGAAAGGTCCTGGAATGGGTGGATTGGATAGCCATGGACCTCAAGCTCCCCAGCGCCCTGGGAGGAAGGGACCTTCTGGAGGCGCAGCTGGAGTTCCTGAGGGTGGCCGTCGCGCGCCGGGTGTTCCTCAAGCTGGTGGCGGAGGAGAGGACTCCGCTGGAGGAGGTGACGGGTTTCTGCCGGCGCATCACGCGAGAGATACCGGGCGCCGGGGAGATACCCTTCGTCCTGCAGCCGGTGAGCGTCCGGCTCTCTCCCTTCGAGGGGCCTGAAAAGGAGGTGGCGACAGGCGTTCCCCGGATGCCCGGAGGCGCATCGCCGGCACCGGGCATATCCCCACCCGCCTCCGCCGGGCATGGTTGGCGGGTAGGGTTGACCGCGAGGAGGGCGGCGGAACTGGCGGAGGCCGTGGCCGCTCATTTCCGGGAGGTGAGGGTCATCCCCCAGCTCCACCGCGCCTGGGGCATAAAGTAAGCTGTATTGAACACACTTCGCTGCCGCTTACCGTCACTCGCACCTCTTCCGTCGGCACCGCCTCCCGGACACCGGAGCGGGACGTGCCGCCCCTCTGTGGAAAGATCTTTCTTCCCCTCCTGAGATGCACCGGTGGTTCCCTCCGTGATCCGAGAGGAGCCAGGGGTTATGCGGGTTTCCACGATCCGCGCACGTGGGGGGCGGGTTTGCGGATTTTCCGGGAGCCGGACGCGTTGGGGTTACCTCCTTACCGGCTCTGTCCGCCGCACCCGCGTTTGCTCCTCGTCCACCAGCGGTCTATTTTCGGCGGGCCAAGAAGGCTCTCCAGTTCCGCTCGCAGGGGCGCCCGCCCTTCGACGACCATCACCCCGTCGACCTCCAGGGCCGGAATCCCGTTCGCTCCGGCCTCGGCCAGGCGGCCGGGTTCCGTGACCAGTTCCAGTTCCGCCTGCAGCCCCTTCTCCGCCAGGAAGCTCATGACCTGGTCGTATATCTCCTGCGTGCAGGCGCAATGCGTCCCGTAGATGGTTATCTTCACCGGTCCCTCCTCACAACGTCTTCTACGGTCCCGCCTGAGCTCCCTACGTCGGGTCTCCGGCTGGGGCCTGACCTTCCAGGCCGCTTCCTGGGAAAGGGTTTCCAAAGACAGGATAGCACGCGTGGATGGAGGGGAGGACCGGAGAGAATCCTTCCTATGGACGCGCCGTCTTCCAGATAAAGCGGGACGCCGGAACATGGCATGCGTCCCTTAAATTCCCGACTTTTGGCGTTCCGCCCGAGAAGAAAGCTCGCCGTATCAGGTGGGGAGGGCGGCGCGCCTTTAAATGCCCATGTTCGCAAAAAGAAAGGTGGGTTTGAGGCGAACCTCCAGAAGAAAGATAGAGGCCTCTGGTGCTGCATCTTTTTGGAGGGCACTTTTCAGGTTGAAAAAAGTCGATAAACCACCCCGTCATCCCGGCAAGAGAGGCAAGAACGAAAGGAAGAAAGGGGTGATTTCTCCGATTCTTGGAAGAAGACGACCAGGGAAAAACCTCTCTCACCGCAAAGGACGTCAGGAACGGGGAAAAATTTTTCCTGCCGCATGGCCAAAAGGGAAAGATTTGATATATCTTCAAGGAAAGGGCGCGCGGAGGCCTTTTCCTCCGGCGGGCAGGGAGACGATGCGGGGCTTCTGCCCCCTATCCCATCACGGGAGCATGTCGAAGCGGGAGGCACGGGGACTGGCGGAATGGGGGACGGGACGCCGCGCGAGGAGCCATCGGGAAAACACGGACCTTTTCGAGGTGACGAATGGCCCTGGAACACACGCCGCAAGAGTTGGGAGAGGCACGGGAGGCCGCTGTCCGCAGGTTCCGGTCGTTGGACCCCTCCTGGATGGCCGCCCGCTCGGGCACCTTCTATTCCTACCCGGGACGGCGTTTCGTCGTCCCCTTCTTCGGCGAGAGGTACACGGTATCCTACCCCGAGGGAGTGGTCAGCCGCGAGGACGGCAGCGCCTCCGGGGCCCGGGAGGCCCTCATCCTCCTCCACTACCTGGTCCAGGCGGACGGGTCCCGGGTGCGCGGCCAGTGGGTGGCCTACCGGGACCTTCCCGGGGCCCGCTATCACGAGCCGGCCTTCGCCGCCGAGGTGGAGAGGCCCCTTTCGCTCGGGCTGGCCGGCCGCCTGGAGGCTCTGAGGAGGTGGGCTTCCGCGACCGCCCGCCCTGTGGACCTTCCCGGTGACGTGGCGGCCGTCTGGGATGTCCTCCCCCGCGTGCCCCTGCTTTTGGTCTTCAACGAGGCTGACGAAGAGTTCCCCGCTTCGGCGCGGGTCTTCTTCGACGCCACGGCGCCAAGTTATCTTCCCACCGAGGACCTTTCCGTCCTGGCGGAACTCGCCGCCCTGCGGTTGCTAGAGAGCGTGGGCGCCCTGGGCGGAGGGAAGGGTTAGGGAAGCGGAGGGGATTGAGCCGCCGCCCCCGGAATATCCCGGCACTCGCGACGAGAGACGCATTTCTCCTCGATTGCATCTCGCGGACTCGAACGGCTCGGCCGTGGTTCCGGCTGTTCAAGGTCAGGGACATCGGGTATCATTAAGGGCAAGTTATCGTTTTTGGGGAGCGCGCGAAGGAGGTCGGTAGCACACGGCAAGCGGCAAAACCTGGTTTGGTGTGTGCGGCGGCAATGGACGGGATGACGCGTGTACTGGTTCTCAACGCATCCTATCAACCCCTGAACCTTGTGAACCTCAGGAGGGCTGTGGTCCTGGTCCTCAAGAAGAAGGCGGAGATCATCGAGGAGGGGGAGGGGTATCTGCGTTCCGAGAAACTGAACATGCCCTTCCCCACGGTCATCCGGCTGGCCTATTACGTGCGCGTTCCCTACCGCTCGGTGGCCTTGAGCCGCCGCGCCGTCTTCGCCCGGGACAACCATACCTGCCAGTACTGCGGGGGTAGGGCGGAGAGCATCGACCACGTCGTCCCGCGCAGCCGGGGAGGGGAGCACACCTGGGAGAACGTGGTAGCCGCCTGCCGGAGGTGCAACGCCCGCAAGATGAACCGCCTCCCCGCCGAGGCGGGCTTGAAGCTGCTACGCAAACCCTTCCAGCCACACGACCACATCTGGTTCCTGGCTCTGGCGGGGGACATCCACCCCAGCTGGGAACCCTATCTGGACACGGCGATGGTGGGATGATCCCCTCGGACTTCGATTACTCCGGGCTGGTGAGGCCCATAAGGGAGGACATAATCCATATCGACATCCCCATACCCCATGTCCTGCGCAACGTGAACCTCTACCTCTTCCTGGGGAGGGAGCCGGCCCTCATCGACGCGGGCCCCTTTCACCCCTTCCTGGCCGAGGTGGTGGAGGGGGCCCTTCGCTACGCAGGGTCAAGCCACCTCTCCTATCTTTACCTGACCCATTCGCACATCGATCACTTCGGGTCGGCGGACAGGATAAGGCGCTCCACGGGAGCGGTGGTGGCGGCGCACCGGTATGAGGCTCCGCGCATAGAGCGGGTCCGCAGCCGTTTGCGGCGGGAATACCGATGCTATGCCGACCTGAGCGCCGCGCTGGGCTTTCCCAAAGAGGTCTCGGATTCCGTCTTCTCCATCGCCCATCGGTGGATAGAGCTCTCCGAGCCGTGCCCTCTGGGGCTGAAGCTGGAGGGAGGGGAGAGGGTCCCGGCTGGAGATCGCCTCCTCGAGGTGGTGCATACCCCGGGGCATACCGCCGGCCACCTCTGCTTTTACGAGCCCGAGGAGGGTATCCTCTTCTCGGGAGACCATCTCATGCGTTCCATCACTCCCAACCCGGAGCTTTACTGCCCACCGCGGCAAGGCCGCCTCACGGGGCTCCCCCAGTTCATATCCTCCCTGGAACGCCTCAAGGACATGCGGGTGGAGACCGCCTACCCCGGGCACGGACGGCCCATAAGCAACGTGAGGAGGAGGATTGACTTCAACATCCTCCACCACCGGAAGAGGCTGGAGAAGACGGAAGAAGCGGTGATGGAGGGCTGGCGTACGGTGTGGGAGGTAGCCCTGCGGCTCTTTCCCCAAGTGAGGGACAAACCGCCCGACGTGGACCACTTCCTGGCCCTGAAGGAGGCTTTGGGGCACCTGCTCATCCTGGAGGAAGGAGGGCGGGTGAGGCGCCGGGAGGAAGATGGGGTGTGGCGATTCGAGCCCGCCACCGCCCGGCCGAATTGAAACGGCGGGCGGGGATTGATAATATTTTGATGGCGTTCTGAGAAGACGGTGCCCTTGTAGCTCAGCGGATAGAGCAGTGGCCTCCGGAGCCACGTGCGGGAGTTCGAATCTCCCCAAGGGCACCATTTTTTGCGGGGGAAGGTCGTGGCCGGAACTACACGGTGCTTCAACTGCAGCAAGGAGATCCCCGCCGGGGTGGAAAGGTGCCCCGTCTGCGGATTCGCCCTCTCCGGAGGGCGCATAGAGGCCATAAAGGAGGCCACGGAGCTCAACTCCCGGGCCCAGCTGCACGACTCGCGCGGCGAATATGTGGAATCCATCCCCCTGTACCGTCGCGCCGTCGAACTCTATCCCGAGTTCGTGGTAGGATGGTACAACCTCGGGGTGGCCCTCGGAAAAGCGGGACGCCACGACGAGGCCGTGGAGCCTCTGAGCCGGGCCATCGCCCTCAAACCCGATTTCGCCGCCGCCTATACGGCCCGCGGCGATGTGCGGGCTTCGGTAGGAGATCACTCCTCGGCTGTGGAAGACTATTCCATGGCTATCGAGCTCTACCCGGATTACGCGCAGGCCTATTATAAGAGGGCCCTGGCCTGGATGGAAATGGGGAGGACCCGGGAGGCGGTGCAGGATCTCGAGGACTACCTTTTCTACAGGCCTCACGACAAGAGGGCGCGCCGGCGACTGGAGAGTCTGAAAGGTGGTGAATGAAGATCGTGCAGGAGGAGAATGTCTTTATCCCTCTGCTGAGCTCCCGCGGTGAAGGCGAGCTCATGGTCTGGACCAGGGGCGGGCATTATTTCCGGGGGAACCTGGAGAAGGTGGAGGAGGGCGGAATCCTGGTGCTCAAGGACGTCAGCTGCACCCTGGCCGGCGAGAGGCATGAAAGGGAGTTCGTGTACCTCTCCCTCGGCGCCGTGGATGCCATCTCCTGGGAGTGACGCCTCTCGTGATCGGCCTTCTCTCTGACCGACGGAACGCCCTTACTTCCCTGAAGGACGCTCAACGCCTTCTCTCGAGAGGCGATGTGGGCTCGCGAAACGGTGTTCCGTCGCGGCGGGATTCATCACCCTTGCATCAGAGCGGGCCGACGCACTGCGGGGCAATCATGGATCCGGAGCCGCCGCATGACCCCGCACGATGTCACCCCAGCCGCTTTTTTAGCTGCACGTAGTTCAGCTGGAGGTTGGCCAGGGTGCCGCGAAAGGGCTTAAGGCTCTCCTCCGGTATCTTCCCCTCCGCGCCCTTTATCATGGCCTCCAGCAGGTCTATGGCCAGCAGGGCCTGAGAGAGGTCCCGGTATTTCAGGTTGACGCTCTCCGGCAGTCCCATCTTCAGGTAACCCAGGCTGGCGAACTGGTTCATAACCGTGAGGGTCACCTCCTCCACGGTGACCCTTTCCAGGCTTTCCTCCACCAGACGGCGGAACTCCTCCTCGCTCACCTTCTGCCTTTTCGCTTCACCGCTTCGGGAGGCCGCACCGCTCTCCTCGCCCACTTTCTCTTCGGAATGGGTCTCGCGCCCCTCCGGAGTCTCGGTCGTCGTCTCTCCTCCCCGCGAGGAGGCAGCAGCTTCTCTCGTCCTCCGCTCGGTTCCCCCGCCGGCGGAGCCGCCATCCTTCGTTGTGGCCCGGCCTTTCTTTCCGGCCTGCCCTGCGGACTCGCCGGGGTTCTCCGCTTCCTTCCTCCCGGGGTCGGAAGAGAAAACGGCGTCCTTTTCCTCTCCTGGAGTGCCGGCGCTCTCGGAGGCGATACCTTTATCCCTTATCTCATCCCTCTCCTCGGCCATGAACACCACGCTCCCTTCGAGGATATTATAATAACCACGACATGGGGCATCACCACGCTGAACACCGAGCAACCAAGACATGGGGCATCACCACGCGGAACAGCGGCTCTCCAGGCGTCATCCCCCGAATAGGCCGGGAAAGTTCTGCCTCGAGCTCCGGTAGGGGAAGATCGGATCTCCTGGTGGCGCATCGCCCGCGAGCCACCGCCCTCCTGAGTATCTGCCCGGTGACCTGGTCCGGCCGGGACCCTTGCGGACCCGGGTAGGGTAGATCGGATTACTAAATCGGGTATCACCTTGGGCTGGTTGCACATAAGGCTCCGACGGGCGGACCATCAAGGTGGGCGGTCCGGGATGAAGCCCGGGAATCCGATAATTCTTCGGGGTGTCATTTACAGGAGCCGCTTCCCCGGACGTCGACCAGGCGAAACCGTGGAGTGGATGATCGCCGTTATGAACCCAGAAAATTTGGCCATCCTTTAAGTCAGGTCACCCTTTAAGGCATAGTATTGCAGGAGCCGCTTCCTCGGAGGTCGACCGGGCGAAACAGCCGGATGGGCACCGGCAGTCAGATCCATGGAAATTAAATAGAATCCTGTAAGACATTGCCCTGGGAGACAGTTCCACCCCGCGGAGACGGTCGGATCTTGCGGGTTCTTCCTGGAGGTCGAGTCCCTGTCGCCTGCAGGATGCTCAAGGTGTCAACCGGTTAAATATCGGTCCACTTCCCTTCATCCACGATGTTGCCGCCTCGAGTGGGAGTATGTTGAAAAGTCGCGGAAACTCGGCTGGTTCCAGAGGAATAGCCACGGAAAGTAGAACAAGGGGGAAAGGAGATGAGGGGAGGAGAGAGGGGATAGGAAAAAGGAGGAGCGAGGAAAGCGGGACATGGGGAAGGATGCAGGGAGGTAGGAGAGGCGCCTCAATGCTGCCTTTGGCGGCCGAGGATGGCCTTAAAGGCCATAAAGGTGAATTAGCCGATATCCGGGATATAGAGCAAAGTTTTCCGGTATGCCGACCCCTCGCATATGCGGCAAGAGGAGGAGGGGGTTTCCGGACACTCTCCTCCTCTTTTTTCGTGAGGCGTGCCGGCTCCGATGCAAAAAGAGGGTCAGGGGATGAGCCCTTTGCGGGGCTTTCGGAGGTTGGCCATCCGATTGCTGTTCCCTATTCTCCTGCTTCTGGCGGCGGCGGGAGTGGCTTTCGCCGCCGGCGGCGGGGCCAGGCCTCCAAGGATTCGGGGTCGGCAGTCCCCGGGGCAAGCGGGGAAAAGTACTTCCGGGCCAGGTGCTGGTGGGGTTCCGCGAGGGAGCCGGGGCAAAGACCATGGCCGAGGTGTGTCGGGAGGCGGGATTGTCCTCCGTGATGCGGACGGTGCGCTCCCGCGGCCGGGAGAAGGCCCGGTATATGCCTTCAAGCCCGGCGTATCCGTCGAGGAGGCGGTCGAGGGTTTGCGCCGCCGCCCGGAGGTGGCCTTCGCCGAGCCCGATTACCTGCACAGGGCGATATACACCCCCGACGACCCCGGCTTCGTCGATCAGTGGGGGTTCCAAGACACGGGGCAGGTCATCCAGGGAAGCCCCGGCGTTCCGGACGCGGACATCGACGTCGTGGAGGCCTGGGACCTGGTGAGCGACCTCGGCAACAGCCCCACGGTGGCGGTAATCGACACCGGAGTGGACCTCGACCATCCCGACCTGGTGAACGTGCTCTGGACGAACGCGGGCGAGACGCCGGGCAACTGGACGGACGGCGACGGCAACGGATACGTGGACGACAGCCGGGGCTGGAACTGGGCGGGCACCTCCAATTTCTACTACAACAACCCCTGGCACCTGGGACTTGACGGGGACAGCCAGATCTACGCACAGTCCATAACGGGGAGGGGATGTGACCTGACCTCGGTGGGAATCATGCTCTCCAAGGCGGGTGCCCCTACCCAACCCATCGACGTCTCCGTCCGTGCTGACCTGAACGGCGCGGACCTGGCCTCGGCCGTCATCCAGCCCTCGGAGGTCTCCTCCACGGAACAGGAGGTGACAAAGGACCACTCCGGCGCGGTGAGCCTCGTGGAGGGAAACACCTACTACCTGGTCGTCGGCACGTCCCAGAGCGACGCGAGTAACCATTATCACCTCAATGACAACCGGAACACTTACGATTATTGCGTCGGGGGCTGCGAGAGGGGTTATGATTCGAGCACTTCCAGCTGGATCAATCATATCGAGGGTGACCTTTATTTCCACACCAACGCCAACCGCAATCCCCGGGACGACAACGGGCACGGCACCCACTGCGCGGGAATCGTGGGGGCGGAGACGGACAACTCCGTCGGCGTGGCGGGGACCTGTCCCTGGGTGGAGATCATGCCCTTAGGGCAGGGGACTGCAGCGGGAACATGGCCACCGTGGAAATCGTGGAGGCCATCTACTATGCGGTGGACAACGGGGCGGACATCATCAGCATGAGCTACGGGAGCGAGGGCTATTCCAGGGCCGAGGAGGAGGCCCTGAGCTACGCCTATTGAGAAGGGGTTACCCTCTTCGCCGCGGTGGTCAACAGCGGGGACACCACTCTTTATTATCCCTCTGCCTACAGTGGCGTTACCGGAGTAGGGGCCGCTTCCAACACCGACGCCGTGGCCTCCTTTTCCACGCACAACCGCAGCGTGGACCTCTCCGCCCCCGGGGTGAGCGTGATGTCCACCATGCCCACCTACACCGTGGCCCTGAACGGCCTGGGCTGCACCCGGAACTATTCCTTCATGAGCGGGACCTCCATGGCCTGTCCCATAGCCGCGGGAGTGGCGGCTTTGATACTCTCCCAGAAACCCAACCTGGACCCGGATTGGTGGTGGAGGTGTCCACGGACAACCCCACCAGTTCACTGCCGCCTCCGACCGCACCCTGGTGGCCGAGTTCGCCCCGGACACCTACACCCTCTCCTGCTCCGTCTCGCCCGCAGGAGCGGACCGTCACCGGGGAGGGGACCTACTCCAGCGGCCAGCAGGTGACCGTCACCGCCGTAGCCGCGCCGGGATGGCATTTCGTCTACTGGGATGACGGACCCGCACACGTGTACGAGAACCCATACACCTTCGATGCCCTATGGGACAAAGAGCTCGTGGCTCACTTCGCCGCCAACACCTTCTACTTCGCCGAGGGCTACATCGGAAAGGACACCTTCGAGGAGTACCTCTGCCTCATGAACCCCAACGAGGAGCAAACCCCGGCGCACATCACCTACATGTTCGAGGACGGCTCCACCAAGGAGCAGGACCTCCCGGTGGGAAAGACCTCCCGGGCCACGGTGAATGTGAAG
>MU158627.1:14217-20385 GCA_015711895.1 Candidatus Solincola tengchongensis
ATACGGTGTGGCTACATTGAACCACCGCTCGACCTGGGCCGCCGGAACCGATTCCCGAACGTGAATGTCGAAAGAGGCCTTTCTTCGCCCAGGGGCAGATGAAAGGGGTAAAAATGGAAGGTCCCTCATTCGTGACGCTCCTTATGGACGAATTACCTTTGCGGGTTTATCATGGAGGCGAAGGAATTTTCTTCCGTACCTTGATAAGGAAGTCAGGCCATGTAGGGGTGCTCCCGAGCGGGGGCTGAGAGCATACCCTCTGAACCTGATCTGGGTAATGCCAGCGAAGGGAACATGGCGCGGGATCGATTGCCTTTCTTTATGCGCCGCTTACCTTCTGGTGGCGGCGCTTCTGTTATCGGGGGTATTTGTCCCGTGGGTGAACGGGCCTCTCGGTGCAGCGTAGAAGAAGGGCATGATGGACGTTCATCTCCAGGGCCGCCGCACGGGAAGGCGCGTTGGCTCAAGGCCCCGTAGAAACGGGTTAGCGGTACGCCGGCGGTGCGGGGAGAGGCCCTGGAGCGAGATAACCGCCGGTGGAATGAAAAACAAGAGCGCGGAAACGGCGGGAACCCTAACAGGGTAAGGCAATCGCTCGGAGATACCAGGGATTGCTCGGAGGCGGGAAAGCGGGAGATAGAACCAATACCAAGATGAACCGGGTTGAAGGAGGTGCTATGGCCGTCGAGGAGACCACCATCACCGCTCTCATCACCCGCTCCTTCTGCGAGGATTTCCTGGCCGACCTGGAGCTGGACGTGGCCGTCGCCGGGGCGGGGCCGGCGGGCATAACCGCTGCCCGCTATCTTTCCAGGGCGGGACTGAGGACGGCGGTGTTCGAGAGGAACCTCCACGTTGGAGGGGGGATGTGGGGAGGCGGGATGCTTTTTCCCCGCATAGTCGTCCAGGAGGAAGCGGCCCCCATCCTGCAGGAGGCGGGGGTCACTCTCCGGGCGGCGGAAGACGGGCTATACGTGGCCGACTCCGTGGAGGCGGTCTCCTGCTGTACCGCCGCCGCGGTGCATGCCGGGGCTCGCATCTGGGTGGGCATGGGCGTGGAGGACCTTGTGCTCCGGGAGGATGACCGGGTATGCGGGGTGGTCCTCAACTGGATGGCCGTGGAGAGGGCCGGTCTACACGTTGACCCTATGGCCGTGAGGTCCAGGCTGGTTATCGACGCCACCGGCCACGACGCTGAGGTCTGCCGGACGCTGTTGCGCAAAGTGCCCGGGCTGCGCCTACCCACGCAGTCGGGCGGGGCGATAGTGAGAGGCCCATGTGGGCGGCTAAGGGGGAGGAGGCCCTGGTGGGCAACACCCGGGAGGTCCACCCCGGGCTCATAGTGGCCGGGATGACCGCCAATGCCGTCTTCGGGTCCCACCGCATGGGAGCGGTGTTCGGGGGCATGCTCCTCTCCGGGCGGAGAGCCGCGGAACTGGCCCTCGAGCTCCTTGGAGCGGGCGGGTGAAGACGTTTATGCCCGTCTTCCGGGACGACCGAAGGGGTGCTGTCCTCCTTTAGGCTGGGAGAAGGAGCGGAAAAAGGACGGTCCCGCCGCGTGCGGGAGCTTGGTGAGGTAAAAGGAAAAAGATGGTAACTAATCGAGAAAGAGGAAAAGGTCTCGAACTGGGGCTGTACGTGATAACCGCGGCTGACGCCGGCGGGGGATGGGGGCATCTCGACGTGGTGCGAGCCGCCCTTGCCGGCGGGGCCGATGCCGTACAGCTCCGGGACAAGGAGGTGGGAGGCGCCGAACTCTACCGCCTGGCCCTGGAAGCGCTGGAGCTGGTGAGAGGAAGCGGGGGAGGACGGCTCTTCCTGGTCAACGACCGCGTGGACGTGGCCCTGGCGGCGGGCGCCGACGGCGTGCACCTGGGGCAGGAGGACCTGCCGGCCTCCGCGGCACGGCGCATCCTGGGTGCGGGTGCCGTGCTCGGTGTCTCGGCGAGCTCGGTGGAGGAGGCCCTGGCCGCGGAGAGGGAAGGGGCCGATTACCTGGGTGTGGGCCCGGTGTTCCCCACACCCAGCAAGCCGGATGCGGGGGGACCTCTGGGCCTGGAAGGGTTGAGGGCCATACGCAATGCGGTGGGCCTGCCGCTGGTGGCCATAGGGGGGATAAACGAGGACAACCTGGAGGAGGTCTTCGCGGCCGGTGCGGACGGCATAGCGGTCATCTCCGCGGTCACCTCGGCAAGGGACATGGAGGAGGCGGTGAGGAGATTGCGTCGCGCCGTGGATGCCTGTCGTGCGTGATATGCTTCAAAACCCGGGACTCCGAAACGGGGCGGCGATCGTGAAGGGTGAGGAACGGCAGTAGGCGGAACGCGGAGCAGGCGGGGAAAAATGTAAATATTTGCCATATGCGTATCCGGCAGCCGGGCGACTCAAGGAGCGAAGCGAAGCAGAAGGTGCCAGTGACGCAGGATCTGTACCGGAGCGGCGCTTTGCGCCTGCGGGCCGGGGAAGGCGGCCGTAGCAAGAGAAGAAAGCCCCTGTGGGGGAGGAGGAGCGTGCGCGGATGGAAGAGACCTTGATGGAAAAGTTGAGGAGGGGCGATGCGCCCCCGGCCCTGAGGAAGGCGGCCGAGGAGGAGGGCCTTCCCCTGGAGGAGGTGGCCGGGGCCATAGTGGAGGGAAAGGCGGTCTTTCCCTGCAACCGGGCGCGCAGTCCGGAGCGCCCGTGCATAATCGGCGGTGGCTCCCGGGTGAAGGTGAACGCCAACCTCGGGACCTCCAGCGATTATGCTGGCCTGGAGGAAGAATTGGAGAAGCTGCGCGCCGCGGTGGAAGCGGGGGCGGACGCGGTCATGGACCTCTCCACGGGAGGGCCCCTGGACCGGGTGCGTGAGGCCATAGTGGACGCCTCGCCGCTTCCGGTGGGTTCGGTCCCCATATATCAGGCGGCGGTGCGGGCCCAGGAGGAACGGGGGAGCATCGTGGCCATGACCCCCGAGGACATGTTCCGGGCCGTGGAGGACCACTGCGCCTCGGGCATAGACTTCATAACCGTCCATTGCGGGGTCACCATGCATGTCCTGGAGACCTTGAAAGCCAACCCCCGGGTAGCGGACATCGTCAGCCGCGGCGGCGCCTTCCTGGCCGGGTGGATACTACACAACGAGAAGGAGAACCCCCTTTACGAGGATTTCGACCGCCTCCTGGAGATCGCCCGCCGCCACGAGGTGACCCTGTCCCTGGGTGACGGGCTGCGGCCGGGGTGCATCGAGGATGCCACCGACGCCGCCCAGGTGGCCGAGCTGGTGGTGCTTGGGGAGCTGGTGCAGCGCTGCCGCGAAGCCGGCGTGCAGTGCATGGTGGAGGGTCCGGGGCATATCCCCCTCCATCAGGTGGAGGCCAACGTGCGCCTGGCCAAGGCGGTGACGCGTGGGGCACCATTCTACGTGCTCGGGCCCCTGGTGACCGACGTGGCCGCCGGACACGACCACGTGGCCGCGGCCATTGGTGGTGCCCTGGCGGCCCTGGCTGGAGCGGACTTCCTGTGCTACGTTACCCCTCGCGAGCATCTGGGCCTCCCCACCGCGGAGGACGTGAGGGAGGGGGTCGTGATCACCCGTATCGCCGGCCACGCTGCGGACATCGCCCGCGGGATACCGGCGGCCAGGGAGTGGGATCTGCGCATGAGCCGAGCCCGCAAGGCGCTGGACTGGGAAGTGCAGCTCGAGTTGGCCCTGGACAGGGAGAAGGCCCGGCGGCTCTTCGGGGAGAGACAGGTGGAGGGAGAGAGGGCCTGCACCATGTGCGGGGATTTCTGCGCCATGCGCTTCATCTCCCATTTCCTGGGAAAGGAGGAGGTCCCGGTCTGCGAGTGAAAACATGTCTTGAGATACCGGCAGTGGGACGGCGGGTGGACGCGACGGCGGGCGACCCTCGGGTCGAGCTTGGCGGGGAGGGTCGCGGCACGGTTTCCGACCTCCAGGTGGATGGCCATGGCTCCTTTATGGTTTGGGGAGCATTGCGCAGGAGGGAGGAGGAAGACGAACGGGGATTTGAGTTTACGGGGGGAAAACGCGATTTTCGGTTGGCGGCCGGATCGGCGGCGGCGGGCCGGTTGTTGGCCGGAGAAAGCAACGGGGGCGATGCGGTTCGCGGTTGAGGGCGCGAAAGTCGGGACGCCGATCGCCCTTGGCCCCGAAGGGGGAAGAGGCACGGGACACCGCAGGGGGCGATGTCTACGCCCGTTTATTTTCACAAGCGTCGAGCGTCTGTACGTGGTAGGCGTAGATGGACGGCAAGAGCGACACCTCCGTCCGGAGACACGCCCCGCAGGTGGCGGCATGTTTCCCAAGGTCGAGGCATGAACTGCACACGGGGGAGATGTACACACATGTTCCGTACGCCCGATGCCTTTAGAGGCCTGTAGGCGGAGTCGCGCCGTGGCACCGCGGAGAAGAGGATCGGGGCTGATGGAGGGATGAAGGTTTCGGAGTGCGGCGAGTTCGGGCTTATCCGCGCCCTGCGCCGGTTGACCGGAGCGCCGGAAGGCGATCTCCTCCTCGGCGCGGGAGACGACGCCGCGGTGCTCAGGGACGGCGCCGGCCGCCGTTGGGCCTACACCGCGGACGCCCTGGTGGAGGGGGTCCATTTTGACCCTTCCTACACCCCGTGGTATTCCCTGGGCTTCAAGGCGCTTGCCGTCAACCTCTCCGACCTGGCGGCCATGGGGGGAGGCGGGCCTTCTTTCGCCCTGGTCGTCCTGGGCCTGTGCGGGGAAGAGGAGGTCTCCTGGATGGAGGAGATGTACCGGGGACTCTCGGATTGCGCCCGCCGCTTCAACTGCAGGGTGGCGGGAGGGGACGTGGTGCGTTCCCCGGAGAGGACCTTCGTCTCCGTGTCCCTCCTGGGCGCGCTGGACGGGGAAGGCTTCCTGGTCAGGGGAGGAGCCCGCCCGGGACAGGCGGTGTTGGTCACCGGGACGTTGGGGGAATCGTGGCTGGGGTTGCAGTTCCTCATGCGAGGCGGCGGGCCGGACGACCACCGTGCCCGGCGCCACCTCTACCCCGAGCCGCGCCTGGAGGAGGGGAGGAGGGCGCTCCGCCTGGGAGCGACGGGGGCCATCGACATAAGCGACGGCCTACTGCGCGACGTCGGCCACATCTGCGAGGAGAGCGGGGTGGGCGTGGATATCTTTCTGGAAAATATACCCATATCGGACGCCGCCCACCGCCTTGCGGAGGAGCTGGGGCTGGACCCTTTGCGGGCGGCGCTGGCGGGCGGGGAGGACTACGAGCTGGTGCTGATCGCGGACCAGAGGCTGGCGCCCCTCCTCGTGGAGGAGTTACCGGCCACGGTCATCGGCCGGGTCAGGGAAGGCGAGGGGGTGGTGCTGTTGGACGCTGAGGGCAGGGTCGTCGACGCGCCGGAAACGGGTTACGAACACTTCCGGGAGGCGTGAGATGGCCGGCAAGGACTCGGAGGGGAAGGTCGCCCGGAGGGAATGGCCGGTGGCGCTGACCGTCGCCGGCTCCGATTCCGGAGGTGGGGCCGGCGTGCAGGCCGACCTCAAGACCTTCTATGCCTTGGGCGTGCACGGGACGTGCGCCATCACCAGCGTCACCTCCCAGAACACCTCGGGAGTGCTCTCCCGCTTCGACCTGCCGGCTGATGTGGTGGTCTCGCAAGTGGAGGCGGTGGTCTCCGACCTGAGGCCGGCGGCGGTGAAGACGGGCATGCTGGCCACGGCGGAGGTGGTCCGCGCGGTGGCCGGGCTGGCGGAGAGCATGGGATGGAAAAAGATGGTTATCGACCCCGTGGTGATGTCCACCAGCGGCGCCCCTCTCCTGGAGGACCTCGGGATGGAAGCGCTGCTCGAGGAGCTCCTTCCCCACGCGCTGGTCTTCACCCCCAACCTGGGGGAGGCCTCCCTCCTCACCGGGCAGGAGGTCGCGGACGCCGCGGGGATGAGGAAGGCGGCGCGCCTCCTGTATTCCATGGGAGCGCGCACGGTGGTGGTGAAAGGGGGCCATCTGGGCGGGGAGGAGGCTCTGGACGTTTTCTACGATGGAAGGGATTACCATGAGATGAGAGCGCCGAGGGTGAGGACCGCCGACGACCACGGCACGGGATGCGTCTTTTCCGCTGCCGTGGCCGCCTACCTGGCTCTGGGATGGGAACCCCTGGAAGCGGTGCGGGGGGCCAAGGATTTCGTCAC
>MU158627.1:20395-20676 GCA_015711895.1 Candidatus Solincola tengchongensis
GCCCGGTCCCTGCGCCGGGGAAAGGGGAGGGGACCGGTGAACCCGCCGTGGCCGGAAGGCTGATCGGAAAGGAACGCCGGGAAGGGCGGTTGAGGGGAAAGAATCGAAAGCGGGGTGTCTTTCGACGCACGCGATGTGGATGTAGTCCTGCTCGGGATCGGGAAGGAGAGAAGGAGGGACGATGCGGATAGGTCTGGTGAGCGATACGCACGGCGACCCCGTCGCGTGGAGGAAGTGCATGGAACACCTGAAGGGATGCCAGCTCATCCTCCACGCCGGGG
>JACVJH010000241.1 GCA_015711895.1 Candidatus Solincola tengchongensis
CCAGGACAAAGCGGCGCTCGCGCCTCATGAGCCTACTAGGAGAGGGAGAAGCGGTGGTCCTCTACGAGGCCCCGCACCGCCTTCTCGAGACCCTGAGCGACATCGCGGAGATGGCCCCCGAAAGGCCGGTGGTCGTCGCCCGGGAGCTGACCAAACTCCACGAGGAGGTCCTGCGGGGCACGGCCTCGGAACTTTTAGGGGTGCTGGCCGAGAGGAAACCCCGGGGGGAGTTCGTCCTGGTGGTGGCGCCGGGTGGGGAGGCGGAGGCGCCACCCCTCCCGCGGCTGGCCGAGGAGGTGGCCGCCCTGGTGCGCGGGGGAGAGCGGACACGGGAGGCGGTGAGGGCGGTGGCCAAGAGGCACGGGGTCTCCCAGAGGGACGTCTACCGCTCCTGGCTGGAAAGCAGGGGGGGAGGGCAGGGGAGCTCGTGAGGCGGCCGCCGGCGCGGTTTCCGGGGAAGGGGACGTCCCGGAACGCGAGTGCCCGAAGAACGGGGATGCCCAGAAGAGACGCCGGGGAAGGTGGAATTTTCCCAGTATCCACCGGGGCTGCGTGCTCCTGATGCTGGCCAGCTGGGGAGTTTTCGGCTTCATCTTCCCCTTTTCCTCCGTCGAGCCCGGTGTTTTCCTGGTCCGCAGCAAGGGGCAGGGAGTGAAGAGGGACCTCAACCTGACGGCCCTCCTCGCCTGGCCGGCCTTCTTCCTTTCCCTGGGAGGGAACTCCCTGGAATAGGGGTTCTTCAGGGCGGATGGATTGGCCTGGGGACGGGTGTTCTGCGGGGCGGCGGGGCGTCCCGGCGTGTGGGGTCATCCCCGCACGAAGGGGTCGGCAAGGCGCAACTCCTCCAGGGGCACCCCCTTCAGCTCGGCCACCTTGGAGGCGACGAGCACCAGGCGGGCCGGGGAATTGGGTTTACCCCGGTAGGGGTGGGGGGAGAGGAAGGGGCAGTCGGTCTCCACGAGGAGGCGGTCCAGGGGGAGGGCACGCACGATGTCCTGCAACCTCCTGGCGTTGTGGAAGGTGACCGGCCCGGCCACGGAGACGTATCCCCCCATCTCCAGGACGGCGTGGGCCATCTGCAGGTCCCCGGAGAAACAGTGCATGACCAGCTTTCCATCGAAGGGGGCGTACTCCTCCAGTACGCGCAGGGTCTCCGCGTGGGCCTCCCGGTCGTGGACCACCACCGCCAGGCCCAGCTCGCGCGCCAGCTCGAGCTGGGCGCGGAAGGCGCGCTCCTGGTCCGGGCGGGGGGAGAGGTCGCGGTAGAAATCCAGCCCGGTCTCGCCGATGCCCACCACCGCAGGGTCCGCGGCAAGCCGCTTCAACTCCCGCAGGGCCTCCCGGTCCAGGTCCCCGGCGTCGTGAGGGTGGACGCCGACCACGGCTCGGACACCCGGGTAGGTGTGGGCCATCTCCACCGCCCTACGGCTAGACTCCAGGTTGATGCCTACGGTGACCACCCCGGCAACCCCGGCCTCGCGGGCTCGGCGGAGGGCCTCACCCACGTCCTCTCCCAGGAGGTCGAGGTGGGCATGGGTGTCCACCAGGGCGAGGGGCGGGTGGCCATGACCCTCCCGGGGCGGGACCTCCGGGACCGCCGGCCCTCGCGCTCTCCTGCCCGGCGCGCTCATTTCTTCCGGGGGAAGAGGGGCTCTCCCTTGCTCACCCTCTGCCCGGGGGGGAATAGGCCCCAGGCGGCGGCCTCCGGGAGATGGTGGGCATGGATGGGATCGGCGAAGCCCAGGCGCCGCCAGATGCCCTCCCCGGTGGCGGGCAGGAAGGGGACCACCAGCAGTGCGGTCAGCCTGACCGCCTCCACCATGTTGTAGAGGACGGTGTCCAGCCTCCTGGAGAGCGTGGGGTCCTTGGCCAGGTCCCAGGCGGCGGTCTCGTCCACGTAGCGATTGATCGCTGCCAGGAAGTTCCAGATGGCCTGCAGGGCCTCGTTGAAGGCCAGCCGCTCCATGCTCCGGTCGACCTCCGGAAAGACCCGGGCGGCGCTCTCCCGCAGGGCGACGTCCGGTTCCTCCTCCCGGTCCGAGGGCTCCGGGACCGTCCCGCCGCGGTAGCGCTCCACCATGGCCAGCACCCGGCTGACCATGTTCCCCAGGGAGTTGGCCAGGTCAGCGTTGTAGCGCCCGGTCATGTTCTCGCGAGAGAAATTGCCGTCGTAGCCGAAGGAGAACTCGCGCAGGAAGTAATAGCGGTAGGCGTCCACGCCGTACTCGTCGATGAGCTCGTGCGGGCTGATGACGTTGCCCTTGGACTTGGACATCTTCTCTCCCTCCACGGTCAGCCAACCGTGGGCGAAGACCTGGCGGGGGAGAGGGAGGTCGGCGGCCATGAGCATGGCCGGCCAGACGATGGCGTGGAAGCGCAGGATCTCCTTACCGATGAGGTGTACGTCGGCTGGCCAGGTGCGGCGGAAGCGCTCCTCGTCGAGCCCGTAGTCGATGGCGCTGATGTAGTTGAGGAGGGCGTCGAACCACACATACATCACCTGGCTCTCGTCGAAGGGAAGGGGTATGCCCCAGGTGATGGTCTTGCGGCTGATGCTCTGGTCGGTGAGGCCCTGCTTGATGAAGCTGATGACCTCGTTGCGCCTGATCTCCGGCTGCACGAACTCGGGGTGGGACTCGATGTGGGAGAGCAGCCGGTCGGCGTAGGCGGAGAGCCGGAAGAAGTAGTTCTCCTCCTGCACCATCTCCACCTCCCTCCCGCACTGGGGGCACTTCCCGTCCACCAACTGGGAGGGGAGCCAGAAGGACTCGTCGGGGACGCAGTACCAGCCCTCGTAGGTGTCCAGGTAGATGTCCCCCTTGTCGTAGAGGAGCTGGATGAACTTGCGGGCCACCTCCACGTGTTTGGGGTCGGTGGTGCGGATGAAGTAGTCGTTGCTTATGTTCAGGCGCTTCCAGACCTCGGTGAAATGCACCACCATGCGGTCCGCCCACTCCTGAGGAGACACGCCGTGGCGTTCGGCGGCGCGGGCCACGTGCTGGCCGTGCTCGTCCGTCCCGGTGAGGAAGAAGACCTCCTCACCCTTGAGGCGGTGGTAACGGGCGAGGGCGTCGGCGGCCACCGTGGTGTAGGCGGTGCCGATGTGAGGCATGTCGTTGACGTAATAGATGGGCGTGGTTACGTAAAACGATTTGTTCATTTTTTCCTTCCTATGCAAAAAAAGGTAAAATTTTCTTGACATCCTTTTTCGCTCGTTCCTATAATTATAAGCCTGGAATGAGCGCTTGTTGTCAAGGATAAAGCTGGTATGGACCCGGCCCTGAGGGCCGGAAAAACGAGGAAAGGGTGGGCGAGACATGAAGGCGACGGGTATCGTGAGGAAGATCGACGAACTGGGGAGGATAGTCATCCCCATGGAGCTCCGTAGGACCCTGGACATCAAGGAGCGCGACCCCATCGAGATCTTCGTGGACGGGGAGAGGATCGTCCTGACCAAGTACAAGCCGGGGTGCGTGCTCTGCGGAAGCGCGGAGAACACGCGCACCTTCAAGGGGAACCGCATCTGCCAGAAGTGCATCAACGAGCTGAAGCGCAAGTAAGAGGATTGTGATTTTCCCGGGGGCGGGCATGCGGCCCGCCCTTTCTCTTTGTGTGGCCTTCTCCCCGCCGCTGCCGCCGCGTTCGGGTCGGTGAGGGGGGCGCGGCGGAGGATTCGCGGGGAGGTTCACGCCCGCCTTGCGCCCTTGTCGGCGGCGTGTCTTCCGGCGAGCGTGGAGGGGAAAGGCGCTCTTTCCCGAAGCACGTCCAGGAGAGCTCTCACCGGCATCCCTGAAGCCGACCTTTCCGGATCGGGCAGCGCCGCCCGCTGGGAGGGTGGTCGAGGGCGAGGAGCGTCGGAGGGAAGATGGCGGCTGGCGTACGCGCGGTGCAACGTCCGGGGCCACGGACGTCCAGGAAGAGCAGGTTGCGGAGGCGTTCCTTCCCGATACCAGCCATCTTCCCCTTCTCCGGTGCCGCGGGAGGTGGCGTTCCGGATCGGGCAGCGCCGCCCGGCGGGGAGGGTAAGCCGTGGGAAAATGGAGCCGGCTTCGGAGGAGAGAGGAACGGCCGCTCTTACGTGCCCCGGCGATCGGGGCCGAAGGCGGTGAGGGAGTTTATTACAAGCGGTGGCCGTGTGCCGACCGGCGGATATGCGCACGGGTGGCCGAACGGGAAGTGCTCGAGCCGGCTGTTTGC
>MU158628.1:0-6266 GCA_015711895.1 Candidatus Solincola tengchongensis
TCTATCTCCTCCTCGGTGACCCTTGAGAGGCGGGCGATGCTGGCGTGGGAATAGAAGGCCCCGTAGTAGCTCTCTAGAACTCGCTGGATCTTGCGGGTGGATATTCCGCAGTCGAACATGAGGAGGATGAGGTCGCCGAGGTCCACCGAAGCCCTCCTCCTTCCGGGGAGCAGGGCGGGGTAGAAACCGGAGGAGCGGGTACGGGGCACCCGGAGGTCCTCCATAAGGCCCAGAGGGGTGAGAAGCGCCCTTTCGTAGAACCCGTTTCCCTTGTCCTCCGGGTTCTCCTCCAGGTACATCTCCCTCTCCTCGGTCATGAGCCTCTCCATGACCGCCTTTCCCCTCCGCTTGACCTCCTCCCTTAGCTGTGTGACCATTTCCCTGGAAGCGTCGTTGTTTTTCGTTGCCATAGCCTTCCTCCCTCCTTTCGGTTGCTTTCCTCGGGAGGAAGGCTATTTGACTGTTCTGGTTCTTGTCCAGGGGTAGACACAATTATTGATACGCTACCTCGGGAGGCCGGAGTTTGCGAGGCTGGAGGTCCAGCAGAGATGGGCGGCCGGGGACTCCCCTCGGGATGCAAGGGCATAAGGGCCTCGGAACCGCCTTGACAGAAAAGGCCAAGGAGGAGGTCTCCGTGTTCTCAGGGGGGATTCTCAGGGTGAGGAGCGTCACCGGAAGTTGAGGACCGGCCTTGCGGTGAGCAGAGGCCGAAAAGAATGGCGTTGACCGCATATGGACATTTTCTCCACCTGGCTTAGGTTGTGGAAGGCGGTGTCCTTGCGTCCCGGCTCAAGGAGTTTCATGGCCGGACTGAACGGTGAGTGTTTCTGTCGCCGTTCAGAGAGATTAATGGTAGGATTGAGCGGGGTAAATCGATAACAGGGGTTGAGCGGAGGGATAACATTTAAGTGTCGGTGAAGACGTTTTGATACTGGTGAGGGCGTTTGAATCCCGATGAAGGGGCGAAGCTGTCTTGTGCCCGGAAAAGCAGGCACCCTGAAGAGGCGGAGTAAAGGAGAGGTGCGGGATGAGAGTGGCTCTGGTCAATCCCAACCGCTACCTGGAGCCCCCGGTGATCCCTCTGGGGCTGGAATACCTGGCCCATTACCTTGACCGCGAAGGGCACGAGGTAGAGGTGGTGGACCTGGCCTTCACGCCGGAGCCGGCGCAAGAACTGTCCGGTAAGCTCTCCGCGCGGCCCCCCTCCGTCGCGCGAAAGGTCTGCGGGGCGCCGGTGGTGGTGGGAGGCACGGCCCTCCTGGCGGGGCCCAGGGAGGTCGCGGAGTACGTGGGCGCGGACTGCGCCGTCTACGGTCCGGGGGAGCGGGCCCTCCCCCACCTCCTGCGTTACCTGGAGGCGGGCAGTGAGATGCCGCGCCTGGTGGACGGATGGGAACATTCCTTCGACCGCGGAGAGGTTCCGGCGAGGGGGCGGTGGGTGGACTACGGGCCTTACCTCAGGGAGAGGGGTCTGGCAGGTTTTACCACCCAAACCGGCTGTCTCGGAGGGTGCGACTTCTGCCTTGAGGCGGGGTTGCCCTGGAGGACCCGGGACCCGCGGGCTGTGGTGTCCGAGCTGGCCTCGCTGCGGGAGGCCGGGGTGCGCGAGCTGCACCTCTGCGACTGCGAGTTCAACCAGGACCTGGATTCCTGCAAGGAGCTCCTCCACTTATGGATCTCCTCCGGACTGGACCTCGAGTGGTCCCTGTACATGAAACCCCTCCCCCATGACGAGGGGCTCTTCAGACTCTTGCGCAGAAGCGGTGCCGTCTCGGTGACCCTTTCCGTGGATTCCCGGTCCCTGGCCACGGGGAAGTACGGGCTGCTCGACCTGCAGAGCTTCGTAGAGCTCGCCCGCCGCCGGGACATCCGGGTTGCCGTGGACCTGCTGGTGGGCTTTCCCGGTGAGGAGGAAGGCGAGGTCCGCGACCTCCTGGACTTCTTCCGCGCCGTGCGACCGGACACCGTGGGAGTCAACGCCTGGATCAGGGTCTACAAATACACCGGCATGGGAAGGGAGGTGCGCCGCCGTCCTCCAAGGTCGGGTACCTTCCTCGGAAGTGGAGGCGACCCCGATTTCCTGCGCCCCCTGTATTACAACTGGTTGAGCATGGAAAGGCTGTGCGAGCTCATCGGGGAGGATCCCCTGTTCCGCGTGGAGGGCCTGGAGCGGCGCAGCAACTACGAGCGCCTCCGTGGGCCGGGTACCGGTGCGTCAGGAGGCTGACCCAGCCAGCTTGAAAGCGTGGTGGATTCGTCATGGTGTTCGGGCATCTCCTTTGAAGACGGGAGGGGTTACAGAAAAAGACCAGGGGCGGACTTGAGGGCCTGCCGGGCCATACATCGACCGCTTGAGCCATGGAAGTAAACGGTCATATAATTTTAAATTGTTCATGGGGGACGAAACGGGGGTTAGATGCACACAAAGAGAGAGGCGGCACGACGGAGGCGAAGGGTTGCCTTCGCCATGTTTTTCATGCTTGTCTTTATATGCGTCTCAGTGCCTGCGCGTGCCGAAACGCCATGGCCCCCACCGCTGCCCGGGCAGGATCCCAGCCGCTACGAGGATTACTGCCACAGCGCGAACCCGCCTGACGACTACCGGCCGGAGGACCCGGATTACTGGAAGTACACCTCGCAGCGCGCTTCCACTCTTTACCATCTGATGATAGGGCTTTTCCTTCCCGACCTCCAACGCAGAGAGCTCCAGGGGGTCATGGGCGCTTCCGTGGACGAGGCCTGGAAGGTGACCACCGGGCGCCCCGACGTAGTCATCGCCGTGCTGGACTGCGGTATCCGGTGGCAGGACGTGGGGGTCATGCGCGAGCTGGCGGGAAAGATATACCTAAACCCCGGGGAACTCACTCCTCCCCTAGGTGCCGACCGCTGGGACATAAACGGCGACGGTGTCTTCAACGTGGAGGATTACCAGGGCGACCCTCGGGTCCCGGACCTCAACGCCAATGGCATCCTTGACCCCGAGGATCTCATCTGGGCCTTCTCGGACGGGGAGGATGACGACGGCAACGGTTACCAGGACGACATCTCCGGATGGGATTTCCTGGAAGACGACAACGACCCCCGCGACGAGGCCGACTTCGGTCACGGGAGCGCGGAGTGCGTCTGGGCCGCGGGGGAGGCAGGAAACGGAAACGGCATCCCGGGCACCTGCCCCAACGCCATGCTCCTGGTGATACGGGTTGGCGATTCATTCATCGTGGACGTGAACCGCTTCGCGCAGGGGGTGGTATTCGCCGTCGACTCCGGGGCCCGGGTGGTGCTGGAGGCCCTGGGCACGGTGAACGTCTCCAGCTTCGGGCAGGAGGCCGTCGATTACGCCTGGAACCGCGGGGTGGCGGTGATCGCCTCCGCGGCGGACGAGGAGTCGGCGCATCAGAACTACCCCTCCACCTACGAGCGCACCATCCAGGTCAACGCGGTGCAGAAATACGCGGACCTGGGATGCTTCCTGCTGCGCCAGTTCCCGCCCTCCTTTCTCTATCTGGGAGGGCTTACCAATTACGGCACGCACACCCATCTCGCCGTGCCCTCCGACGGCCATTCCTCAGGGGCCACGGGGAGGCTGGCCGGCATCGCCGCCTTGGTATATTCCGCCGCCGAGGACCAGGTGAGAAAGGGCAACCTGTGGCGCTACCCAGGGCTGGAATCGCCGCTTTCGGCCAACGAGGTCAAGCAGCTGCTCACCATGACCGCCGACGACATCGATTTCTCTCCCGGCGAATGGAGGATCAGCCTGGGGCTCCTGGACGGGTTGCTCGGGCCCTCCCGGAGGTTTCCCTCCGGGCCGGGTTGGGACCCCTACTTCGGGTACGGCCGGGTGAACGCCCTGCGGGCGGTCCAGGCGGTGGCCGAGGGGCGCATACCTCCGGAGGCGGAGATACGCTCCCCGCGGTGGTTCGAACTGCGGGACCCCAACGAGGTGGAGATGGAGATAGAGGGTAGAGTGGCCGCGGTGCGCGCCGATTCCTACGGCTACGAGGTGGCATGGGGACCGGGTTGGAACCCGGCGGAGGGGGAATGGAAATCCCTGGGAGGGGCCGACTTCCTCTACGAGCCCCTCGAAGGGGTGCTGGCCACCCTGGACCTTGGAGAGGTGTACCGCCTGGTGCAGGAGAGCATTCCCCGCCGAGGAGGGAACGGTGACCCCAACCGGTACGCTTTCACCATACGGGTACGGGTGCGCGACGACCGCGGCAACTGGGGCGAGGACCGCAAGACGCTCTTCTGCTTCCACGACTCGGATGCCTACCCGGGCACGCCCTTCCGGCTGGGCGGTGACCTCACCGCCTCCCCCCGCCTGGCCGATCTGGACGACGACGGCATCGACGAGCTCATCCTGGCTACCGGGAACGGCGAGGTGCACGCCTTCCGCGAGGACTTCTCCGAGCTGCCCGGGTGGCCGGTGCATACCACGCCCCTCCCCCTGCACCTGGGGTCGCGGGGTTTCGAATCCGGCGGGTTGTCCAAGGCGGTCTACGCCTCAGTGACCGGGACCCCCGCTGTTGGAGACCTGGACGGCGACGGGCGGTTGGAGGTGGTGGCCGGCGACGGCCTGGGAAGGGTTTATGCCTGGAACGCCGCCGGCGAGCTGCTCCCCGGATTCCCGGTGCGCTCCAACCCCCTGTACTCGATCCCCGATCGGGCCGACTGGTGGACGGAAGGGGCCCTGCCCGCCGAGTGGTACGCCTCGCGGGTGGTTCCCGACCGTGTGCACCGCCTGGACCGATGGAACTGCCTGGACCGCGGCTTCCTGCGGGGTCCGGTCCTTGCCGACCTGGACGTCCCGCCCGACGGCCGTCTGGAGGTGATCGCCGCCTGTCTGGACCAGCACCTCTACGCCTGGCATGCCGACGGCAGTCCCGTTGAGGGGTGGCCGGTGAAGCTGGTGGACCCCGGGAGGGTGGCCCGCATGGATCCCCTCACCCACACCTGCACCTTCCGTGAGCAGGAAAAAGTCCCCAGGGGAAGCAAGATAGTGACCAACCCCTCGGTGGCCGACCTGGATGCCGACGGGGAGCCGGAGGTGATCTGCGGGACCAACGAGGCCTACACCGACGAGGCCGCGTGGGTCTCCGCGGAGACCTTCCTCCTCTCCCTCGCCCTCCCCCTGCTGGGGCCCTTGATGGGCGGCGCGGCCGGGAGCAGGTTCAAGCCGGGGAACGCCAGGGTTTACGCCGTGTACCGCCAAGGCACCTCCCGCCCGCGGGCGGACGGGACCTTCCCCGGGGAGGGGGAGGCGCCTTCCAACGCCTTCCTCCCGGGATGGCCGGCGAAACTGGCCATGGCCGCCCCGGGCATGCTCCCCAGCGTCGTGGAGGGGGTCAACGGACCCGCCGCGGTGGCCGACGTGGACGGGGACGGGAAACTGGAGGTGGGGATCTCAAGCGCGGCGGGCCCGGCCTATCTCCTCAAGGCGGACGGTACCTCCTTCCTGGGAGTCGACGCCCTGGGTATGCCGCGCAGCCTGGACGGGGACAGGTTGGGGGCGGCTTCGGAATCCCAGGACGCGCCACTCATGTGCGCCCTGGGAGGGGGGTGCTTCGCGCGGCTGGAAGGAAATGGGATGTGTTATGTTGCCCCCACCATGGGCATGGGTAGGGCGCTGGACCTCTTCTTCCCCGCCGATCAGGTCAGATCGGACGACCAGATCTGCGCCTGGAGCGTACGGGACGGCCGCCTCCTGGCCACCTTCCCGCGCCGCATGAACGACATGATGTTCTTCATGACCCCCGGGGCGGCGGACGTGGACGGCGACGGAGTCCAGGAGGTCCTGGCGGGCAGCTCCTACTATGACCTGCATGCCTTCCGGGCGGAGGGCGGGGAGGCACGAGGCTGGCCCAAGTTCACCGGGGGATGGACGGTGGCCACCCCGGCGGTGGGAGACCTGGACGCGGACGGGATGCGCGAGGTGTTCTGCGGCACCCGCGAGGGTTGGCTCCTGGCCTGGAGGACGGACGCAAGCACGGGAGGACCCGCCGACTGGCCGGAATACGGGCACGATCCCTGGAACACGGGATGCCTGGAGACGGACGCCCGCAGGCCGGGGAAAGTGACCGACCTGGCGGCGGAAGCGGTGGTGGAAGACGGCCGCCTAAAGGGTATAAGGCTTTCCTGGACGGCTACAGGAGACGACGGCCACCTGGGGAGGGCCATGTGTTATGAGGTCCGCTGCCTCCTGGTTTCCCCGGATGGTGGGGGCTGCAACGGCAAATGGGAGGAGGGGTTCGCCATCGCGGAGGGGAGGC
>MU158628.1:6279-10884 GCA_015711895.1 Candidatus Solincola tengchongensis
GGTGCTGTGCCACCTCCTTGGCTTGAGCGAAGAGGGCGCCGGGACGTTGGAACTCTCCTTCGCCCTACAAGTTCGTGACGAGGCAGGGAACCTGTCCCCCGTCTCCGGCGAGGCTCGCGTGACCCATAATCCGTGGTAGATATCCCCTGAACTCCTTATTCCTGTCCACGGGACAGGGGCGTTAGGAAGACCTGACTGCGAGACCTACAAGCCGGATTCCCTTTGAGCTGCTCATCGCCTCCCTCTTGGAACTACAGAGATAGAGCGCGTCTTCCTCCTCACGGTTTCTTGCGTATACCTCGCTTCTGCAGCGTTGGCAAGCACATCAGGGTTTGAGGATAATCGATGGACCGTCCGAGAGTCCTGGAAAGATGAGTCCCTGCGAGAACTTTGATCGCCGTTTATACTGAGATTCTCATGAGGGGGAAACTTCTTTCTGGTTTGGTTTTCCGCCAGGATATCAGAGAGGCTTCTCCCTTTCTTTGGGGTTTCGCCTTCCGGGGAAGCGGTGTTCCGCCGGTCTGCGAGGCGACGAGACCGGCAGGGCTTGACCCCCGCTTGATTGATATGTAATATAACATATATAACATTTCAATCTTCGGGCGGGAGGAGAGATGGCGGTCAAGATAATAAGCACCACCGAGTTGAGGTCCAAGGCCGCGGACATGGTCATAGGCCTGCGCCGGGGAGACCGCTTCCTCATCCAGCATTACAACGACATCGTGGGCTATGTCACGCCGGAGATACCGGAGGAGATCCTCAAGAAGCTGGGGGTGAAGAGCGGGAAGCGCGAGGAGAGCTTCAAGACGGTGGAATAGCTTCCTCCACCCCCGGAAACCAGCCAACCGGGCCCTCTCCCCGGGGTCGGGGCGCGAGGGGCCATCCGGGAAGGGTCCCGATAAGAACTCCGGCCCTATCCGAAACGACGCACCCTGCCTTTCGGAGCGGAGGGCCGTAATGGCGCAATAATGGCCTGTCGGTTTTCTGGCATGCCTCGGGCCACGTTTTCTCTCCGGCTTCCTCCGGAGGCCTCACCCGCTGGATCTCCGGAGTGGGGCCTCTCAATTCGGGTGACGGGGACCGGAGGACCACGGTAAGGAGGTTACCTGTAAGAACTTACATTTCCACGCGGGCCGCCGGAAACGGAACGCTGACCTGCTCTCCTCCTCTCCCGGCGGCGACGCCCCGGGTAGGAGGAGAGAGCGGGGGACAGGGGATCCTTCGGGCCGGTTGCGGCTTCTCGACGGGGATGATCGGCTGGCCTATGACGAAGGTCAATAACATCCGCTGTGTCCTTCCCCATGGCGGCGCGGGTGGAGAAGAGAGGAGAAGCGTGGGCGGGGGGCCGTCGTCGCCCGTTGACCACATGGGGAAGGCACCCCGGCAGGAAGCGCGCTACGGCGGGAGCCGGGACGGTATCCGGGAGGCGAAGGGAGGAAAGGTGCCGAACTGTCGCTGGATTGTCGAGGAGCGGTCGGAATACCCCTCTCATACGGGTGAGCGCGATGTCCTTGGGGGTAGGAAGCGCTTCTCCCGGACCTCCCTTTTCCGGAACGTGTACCTTTTCTTCCGCGACCCTCGAGGGCAGGCCACGGCGGAGTTCGCCATGGTCCTTCCCTTCCTCCTCCTGCTCTTCCTCCTCCTCGCCCAAGCGGTCCTGGTTATGCGGGCTCAGATTGCTGTGACCGCCGCGGCCCGGGAGGGTGCCAGGAAAGGTGTGGAGACCGGGAACCTGGCCCTCATCGAGGGCGCTGCGGCCCGCGCCGCCTCCGGGTTGGACCAGGAGAGGCTTACGGTCAGGGTGGATAGTGGCCCGCGGAAGCGCGGTGAATGGATAAGGGTGGAGGTGGACTACGAGGTCCCCATCGCCCTCCCGGTGGTGGAGAGGTTCTTCCCCCGGGTAACAGTTCACGGCAGCGCGGAGATGCGCATCGAGAACGACCGGGAGGGAGCGTGAGGGGGCCCTGGTCCGAGGATGGACAAGGTCTTGCGAGTGAGCAGGCGAAGGGGGCACCGCAAACGGCGGGACAGTCTCTTGGAAGTCCTTGAGCCTCAGTCCCGGGGACGTGTTCCACGCCGTGGAACGAGATTTGAAGGGGGATTGGGCATGGCCGGAGGCAGGTGTCGGTAATGCCTGTTTCCCGGGTTGGAGGTCTTGAGGCCATGAGCGACCGCAGACCGCGCGCCGCCCTTAAGCAAAGGCATCGATTCCCTGCCCCATCAGGGTTCGCCCTAAGGGAGGCCTCCCGTTTTCCGGGATTCTATCCGGCCTCCCGTGTGGGGGTTTTCCGGCAAGTCGTGCGGCGGCTTGCGGGGGAAGAGGCGGCGGGGATAACCGTGGTCGCCGCGGCTCTGGTGCCGGTGATTCTCCTGTTTGCGCTCGTCCTTCACGACGTGACCCTTCTATACGCGGCCAGGGCACAGGCCCAGACGGGAGCCGACGCCGCGGCCAAGGCCGCCGGCTTGGAGCTAACCCCCCTCTTCGGGGTGGGGAGCGACCCCGCAGGGGCAGCCGGCGATTACGCCCGGCGCAATGGATGCCAGCTACTCTCCTGCGAAACGGGAGGCAGCGGTAGCTATATATGGGTAACGGTACGCGTGAGCCGCAGGACGGAACGGCTTTTTCTGAAACCGGAGGGAGCGGTCCTCAACGCCACCGCACGCTGCTATCTGGACCTCTCGCGAGGCGGGCTTCTTCAGGGTTCGGATGACGTTCCGCGTCCCGAAAGTCCTGAATGACAACAGGACGATGGACGGCTATGCCGCGCGCAGTTGCCCTTTCGCATTGCGGAGGATGTATCCCGGAAGGATCATTCTAAGCCTATCCTTGCAAGGGGCCTTGTCCGGCTAGTTTATGTGCTGAACGGGGGAATCCGGAAAAGCCGGGGCGATCTTGGGGTACCTTGTCATCGAGATATAGGGGGCGACGGTCAATGGTGGTCGAGCCATCACATCACCCTGTCCGGACGCGCTAAAAGTGACCCTCTATCCCAACGATCACCGTCCGGGCCCCATTTACGATTTAGATCGTCTGGCCCTGGGGCAACGGAAGCGGTGCTCCATCGATCCGGTAATCATTTATCCAGGAAGAAGCCTGATGGAGAAAGATCTTTGCGGAAGATGCCGGCGAGGGACTTCCGTCAGGCAATACGTTATCTCAGGGAATCAAAGATTTATCCTGCGGTGGGGTTCCCGGACGACATGTGCCTTGTGGGGGCATGACATGCCTAATGAGCCGGCCCGGGATTCCCCGCGCTCCATTTCTCGACCTCCCTCCTGCGGACCATGATGCAGGCGTCGTGGACGGCCTTGATGCCCTTCTCCCGGCAGAAGTCTACGGCTCTGGGCGATTCGGCTCCGGGCTGCATCCACACCCTTTTTACTCCCAGAATCACCGCTTCCTCCACGACTTTTTCCGTGATCTCGGGAGGCACCACGAGGATGAGTAGGTCCGGTAGTTCAGGAAGGCTTTGGATGTCGGGGAAGCACTCTATTCCCTCGATCTCCCGGTAGTTGGGGTTAACTCCGTAGACGCTGTAACCCCCGCGGCGCAGGTCCATGAGCACCTTATACCCGTACTTCTCGCGGTCGCGGGTGGCGCCCACCACGGCCACGCTCTTTATCTTGGTGATGTCGAAATCCTCCAACGACGCACCTCTTTGCCGTTCTTCTTCATCCGAGTATAACATCCGTTATTCCTCCATGCTCCGGATTTCATTGCCCGGCCTTCGGCCACGACCTCCATTTCGAGACCGAACATACCTCACTCACTCCGACTACGAAGGCGGCGGCTGGCGGCCCATGCCCTCTATTGGTGACATGTTCGCATTTAATGTATGGCGGTGGATTGGAATGAACGAGGAGTCCTCGTCCGGTTTCTTGAGCTTAGGCTCGGTTCGAAAGGGGTGAGAGGATGAAAAAGTTCGTGAGGTGCACGGATTGTGCGGCGCCCCTTTGTTACCTCCACGTTTTCGATCACGTCCCCGCATTCTGCCCATCGATACGTTACGAGGAGGAGATAAGCGATGTGAGCAGGAAGTTGGCGGGAGGGGAGCTGGCCGAGGTGGCCAGGGTTTCCTCGGAGGGGGCGGGGGCAAACTACTGCCGCAAGACCAGGGTGGAGGAGACAATAGACTTCGCCCGCAGGCTGGGCTTGAAGAGGCTGGGCATCGCTTTCTGCATAGGCCTGCGCCGGGAAGCCGCCGTATTTGCGAACATCCTGGAAAGTCATGGATTTGACGTGCTCGCGGTATGCTGTAAGCTGGGAGGTGTTCCCAAAGAGGACTTCGGGGTGAAGAACGAGGAGAAGATAAACCCCGGGACCTATGAAGGGGCCTGCAATCCCGCCGCCCAAGCCAAGGTCCTGGAGAGGGAGGGGAGCCAGCTGAACGTACTCCTGGGCCTTTGCGTAGGCCACGATTCCATCTTCATCGCCAACACCAGGGTGCTCACGACCGTGCTTGCCACCAAGGATCGGGTCACCGGTCACTGTCCGCTGCAGCCCATCTACCTCGCGGATTCCTATTACGGCAGGTTGATGACCGTGGGGGTTAGGTGAAGCCTCTGGATGAAAGTGGTCCTCATACCTCCCGGGATGAGCCCGAT
>JACVJH010000244.1 GCA_015711895.1 Candidatus Solincola tengchongensis
CCAGGAAATGGGGCCGGTGTGGTAATGGTGCCGGTGATGCCGGGAAGGAGTGAGGGGGCGGGTGGAGGTCCGTCGCCGCAGGCGCGATAGTGGCCCCGAAGGAGAGGCTGCGCTGCTGCGGGGCCGGTTGCGCCGCGGCCGCCGCTTTACGGCGGGCACTCTCCAGCATCGGGAATAAGGGCGGAGAGAGGAAGTGGAAGCCATGACCAGGCACCTCGATTCAAGGTCGCTCAAGGTCCCCGTGGCAGGCCTGATGAAGAAGCTGTTCACCCGGGAGAGGTTCGGCGCCGAACTCGACGTGGGCCTGGGGGAGAGTGGACTCTATGAGAGGAGCGAGCGGGGGGGCTTGAAGATCGACCTCTGGCTGGAGAGCAGCCCCGACGGGATACGGGTGAAGGGCACCCTGCGGGGTTCCATGACCCTGGAATGCACGCGCTGCCTGGAAGAATACCGCCAGGAATTGGACATACGGGTGGACGAGTTCTACAGGCGGCCGGGCATCGGGGCGGTCTCGCCGGAGGGAAGGCCGCTCCCCAGGGAGATGGAGATCCCGGAGGAGGACGAATATCTCATCGAGGAGGAGACCATCGACCTCAACGTACTGGTGAACGACGCGGTCATCCTCAACCTCCCCATAAAGCACCTCTGCAGCCCGGAGTGCCGTGGTCTTTGCCCCCACTGCGGGGCCAACCTCAACCGGGGAGACTGCGGGTGCCGGGTGGAATACATAGACCCGCGCCTGGAGGTCCTGCGCAAACTCCTGGATGAGGAGGCCTGAGCCCAACGGTGATCCCCGGACAGAGGCTCCTTCGGCCCCGGATTCTCCGGCGCCGTGAGGTCGGCACCCTTTCCCGGCGCGGAGTATGTGCCTTGACCTCCCTTCGGGGACCTAATTATACTCGGATGGTATTTGGCGGATTCTTAAGAAGATGGTGTCAAGAAAGGAACGCGGAGGTTGACATGGCGGTACCCAAGCGGAAGAAATCCCGCTCCCGCACGGCTTCCAGGCGGGCGCGCTGGACTACCCGTCCGCTTCCCAGGTCAGTTTGCCCTCAGTGCCATTCCCTCAAGCTCCCCCACCGCGCCTGCCCCAACTGCGGGACCTACAACGGCCGGGAGATCCTGGAAACGGAGTGAACCGGTCGGTCGCCATTCTTTCCGACGCCTGACCGTGCCTGGTGAGGAGTGCCGGGGTTGAAGATGTCCGGAACACGGGTCGTGGTGGCTCTGGATGCCATGGGCGGGGATCATGCGCCCCAGGTCACGGTGCGCGGAGCCCTGGATGCCCGGGACGAGATGGGCATAGAGGTCCTCCTGGTAGGGGAGCGGGAAGTCCTGCGGCGTCACCTGGAGGAGGAGGGGAGGGGCGAGCTCCCCATACTCCATGCCCCTGAGGTCATCGGCATGGAGGAGGAGGGGGCCCTGGCGGTGAGGAGCCGGGAGAATTCTTCCCTGGTGGTGGCGGCGGAGGCGGTCCGGGAGGGAAAGGCCCAGGCATTGGTCTCGGCGGGCAACACGGGCGCGGCCATGGCCGCCTCCCTTTTGAGCTGGGGGAGGATCAGGGGAGCCAAGAGGCCGGCGGTGGCGGTGGTCTTGCCGCCTCCCGATTCCCCCACCCTCCTTCTCGACGCAGGCGCCAACGCGGACTGCCGTCCGGAACACCTGAGGCAGTTCGCCCTGCTTGGGAGCGCCTATGCCTCCCTGCGCTTTGGGCTGGAGAGGCCCCGGGTTGGTCTGCTGAACATCGGGACGGAGGAGGGGAAAGGGAACCAGCTGGCCCGCGAGGCGTACGAGCAGCTCTCCTCCGAGGAGAGGATAGACTTCGTGGGGAACATCGAGGGAAGGGACATCGCCGGAGGCGCCGTGGACGTGGTGGTGACCGACGGTTTCACCGGGAACGTCACCCTGAAGGTGGTGGAAGGGGTGGCCTCCTTCATCACCCGGAGGCTCCTGGCCGGCCTGGGTGAGCTGGGCGAGGAGGGGATGAAGCCCGTGCTGCCCGCCCTGCTGAGACTCAGGGAAGAACTAGATTACCGGGCCATCGGGGGCGCGCCGCTCCTGGGCGTGAAGGGAGTGTGCATCATCGCCCACGGAAGCTCCGACGCAGTGGCGATCAAGAATTCGCTTCGCGTGGCCGCGGAGGCGGTGGAGATGGGGCTCGTGGAGCGCACGGAGCGACTCCTGTCCGGAAGGGGGCCTGAGGGATGAGGTTGCGAAGGAGACGGAGGGAGAGGCTCCCGGTGGAGGAACTTCTGGGCGTCACCTTCCGGGATCCCAAACTCCTCTCCCAGGCTCTGACCCACCGTTCCTACGCCCACGAGGCCTCCCTGGAGACCGGGGAGACCAACGAGAGGCTGGAGTTCCTGGGAGACGCTGTCCTGGACTTGGTCATCTCCGACCACCTCTTCCGCCATTACCGGGACCTGGACGAGGGGAAGCTCACCCGCATCCGTTCCTACCTGGTGAACATGGGCTCGCTGGCCGAGCTGGCGCGGGAGATGGGCCTGGGCGAGCACCTCCTCTTGAGCCGCGACGAGCGCGCCGACGGGGGGGCGGAGAAATCCTCCATCGTCGCCGACGCGCTGGAGGCGCTCATCGGCGCCGTTTATCTCGATCAGGGCCTGGAGGCGGCGAGAGAGATGGTGCTGCGCATCTTCCGGGACCGGCTTGAGGAAGCGGCGAGCGGAGACCTGGACTTCGACTACAAGTCCCAGCTGCAGGAGCTGACGGTCAAGGAGAGGGGGGTCCTCCCCCGTTACCGCCTGAGGGAGGAAGGTCCGGATCACTGCAAGGTTTTTCACGCCGTGGTCTACGTGGGTGACCGCAAGATGGGTTCCGGGAGCGGCAGCTCCAAGAAAGAGGCGGAGCAGGCGGCGGCGAGGGATGCCCTGCGGCGACACAAGGAATCGGGGACCGGCCGCGGAAGATCGGGGAGGAGGAAAGCGGGACCGACGGGAGCCGCCGGGCGCTGAAGGAAGCGGCCGGAGAGCGGCGGGGTGAAAGAGGTTGTTGCGGGAGAGGGGCCCTTCATTTGTTTGTATTCTCGCCACATGATCAAGGTTGTATGCGAGAACAACCCAAGGTAACCAATCGCTCCCCAATCGGTTAAAATTTATATATTTCAGCTTCGATGTTGGGTGTGGATTCCATAGAGCGGGAAAGGGGGAACCGAAAATGGCCGGTATCGGCATCGTCACCGACTCCACCGCCTATCTCGACCCGGAGTATGTGAGCAAGCATGACATCAAGGTGGTCCCCTTGAAGGTGATCATGGACGACGTCTCCTACCGGGAAGGGGTGGACATCAGCAACGAGGAGTTCTACAAACGCCTCAAGCAACCGGGGGTATTCCCCACCACCTCGCAGCCCTCGGCGGGAGAGTTCCTTGAGGCCTACAAAGAGATGTCCGCAAAGTACGATTCCCTCATCAGTATCCATATCTCGGCCGGCATCAGCGGGACCTGCGAGTCCGCGCGCTCCGCGGCCGTGGAGATGGGAGATTATCCCATCCGAATAGTGGATTCCCGGTTCACCGGCATACAGCTGGCCATGCTCGTCGACGAGCTGGTGAAGGGCAGGGAGGCGGGCATGGGTCTTGAAGAGCTGGTGGCCATGGTGGAGGAGAAGATCAAGCAGAGCAGCCTCCTTTTTATGGTGGCCACCCTCGAATACCTGCACCGGGGAGGGAGGATCGGAGGGGCTCAGGCACTCATGGGTTCCATGTTGCGCATAAAGCCCATCCTCTACATAGACGGGACCATCGATGCCTTGGAGAAGGTCAGGGGCTCGGGAAAGGCCCTGGACCGATTGGTGGAGCTGGCGGCGGAAAGGGCCGGAGGACGCAAGGTAAGGGTGGGGCTGACCCACGTGCAGGACGAGGAGCGCATGTTCGAGCTCATGGAGAAGGTGAAGAAGGCCCTCAACTGCGATCCGGAGGAGATCACCTGGAACGAGACCGGTCCGGTCATCGGCGCCCACGTGGGGCCGGGAACGGTCGGGGTCGGCTTCTTCTAGATGCCCTGGAACGCCAGGACATGCGTGCCCGGCGAGACGGAGGACCGCGTGCCGCACCGGCCCCGTGAGAGGAAACGGGAGAACGGCCCGGCTACGGCCGAAGCGGTTGCCTTCTACTCCGGGAGAGAAAGGGGGTGAACGGTAGTGACCACCATTTTTCGTTTAAGCATGAGATGCACCCTATCCTCCGGAGGAAGTGCCGCACACCCTTCCGTTCCCGGCGCGTCGGAGGCCGCTCCGCGTATACCGCTCGCTTCCCGCCCCCTATCGCCGTCCATGCTCCTTCCGGCCGCCCGGCATTGAAGGAATAAGGGATCGGGGAATAGAAAACTAACGGGAAATTCTTTTCCTAAAGGCGAGTGAGCGTGAGGGTGAGCGAGGAGAACCAGACGCCATGTACCTCAAGACCTTGAGCGCCCGGGGCTTCAAGTCCTTCGCCGACCGCATAACCCTGGAGTTCGAGCCCGGCATCTCGGTCATCGTGGGGCCCAACGGGAGCGGGAAGAGCAACATCGCCGATGCCATCCGCTGGGTGCTCGGCGAGCAGAGCCCCCGCAACCTCCGGGGCAGCCGCATGGAGGACGTGATCTTCGCCGGGAGCGCCACCCGGCAGGCGATGAACATGGCCGAGGTCTCCCTCTCCCTGGATAATACCGATGGCCGCCTCCCGGTGGACTTTCCGGAGGTGGTCATCACCCGCCGCCTCTTCCGCACCGGGGAGAGCGAATACCTCCTGAACAACGTCCCCTGCCGCCTGGTGGACATCCAGGAGATACTCTCCGATCTCGGGGTGGGCCGGGAGCTGACCGCGGTGGTGGGCCAGAACCGGCTGGATGCCATAATCCGCAGCGGTCCCGAGGAGAGGAGGGCCTTCATCGAGGAGGCCGCCGGCCTGCGCAAACACCGCCGCCGCAAGGAGAAGGCGCTGCGCAAGCTGGAGGGCATGGAACGCAACCTGGTGCGGGTGAAGGACATCATCTCCGAGGTCAACAAACAGCTGCGACCCCTGGAGAGGCAGGCCCGCCTGGCGGCCGAGTATCAGACCCTGTCTTCCGAGATACGCGATCTCTCCATCCGCATACTGGTGGCCGAGCTGGAAGAGCTCAAGGGGCAGTGGGACAACCGGCGCCAGGAGGAGGAGAGGCTTCTGGCGGACCTCAGGTCCGTGGAGGAGCGCTTGGAGGAGGGCAGGGAACGCCGCGCGGACCTGGAAGACCTGCTTCGCCGGCTCCGTGAGGAACTTGAGGGATGCCGTCGCCGGGAGATGAGGTTGCTCTCGCTGGGGGAGAGGCTTATCTCCAGCCGACAGTTGGGCCGGGAGAGGCTCAAGCTCTTCGCGGCTCTCCTGGGCGAGGCTTCCCTGCGGGAGGGATGGGCTTCCCGGAGGGAGGAGCGGCGGGGGAGGATGGCCGCGAAGAAGTGAGGTCCCTGGCCTCCGATAGGGCGCGGAGGGTGGAGAGGCTCGGCGACCTGGAGAGGGAGCTCGAGGAGCTGGAGGGCGAGCGGCGCTCCCTGAAGGAGGAGAGGGAGGCCCTGGAGGAGAGGATAGGCGCCCGGGAGGAGGAGCTGGGAGGGTTGAGGGTGCGGCGGAGGGAGGTGGAGGAGAGGGTGAGCGCCCTCCGCGCCGACCTGGCCCGCTTCGAGGAGGAGTTGGAGTCCTTGAGCCGCAAACAGAGGCGCTCCTTCCAGGAGGAGGCCCTGGTGGTGGCCAGGCTCCGAGCTCTCCAGGAGGTCTTTTCCTCGCGCATCGACTATGCCGCGGCGGCAGCCAGGGTGCTGTGGGAGAACGCGGGCCATACGGGGTTGCTGGGCATGCTTCTCCATCACCTCAAGGTCCCCGAGGAATGGGAGAGGGCTCTTGAGTCCTACCTCGGTCCGTGGCTCTTCTGCGTGCTCGCCCGGGACCTGAAGGACGCCCTGGAGGCGGTGCGCCGGTTGAAGAGGGAGGAGGAGGGCTTCGGCCTCTTCCTGCCGCTCTCGGAGCTGGACGTCTCCGCCATGGAGGAAACCTCGGAACTGGCGAGGCGTTGCGGCGGTACGGCAGCCGTCGAGGTGGTGGATTGCGCGCCGGAGATCAGGCCCGCCGTGACCTACCTGCTGGGAGACGTGGTCTTCTGTTCCAGCCTGGAGGAGGCGGAGGGGAAGGCGGAGCTGTATCCCGGGCTCACCTTCGTCACCGCGGAGGGCGACGTGGTGGCTCCCCGGCGCATGGTGAAGGGCGGCGCGCGCCCGCGCAGCCCCTTCCACGTCATCGCCAGGAGAAGGGAGATCGAGGAGCTCCAGGAGATGCTGGACCTCTGCGACGAGGAGTCGGTGACCCTGGAGGTGCGCCGCAAGAGCGTGCTGGCGACCATCTCCTCTCTGAGGCGGGAGCTCGACGGCCTGGCGGCGGAGAAGAAGGCGCTGGACGACGCCGTGCGCGAGTCCGAGTTGGCCCTCAAGTCCATGCTGGGCGAGCTGGAGCACCGCACGGCGAGGATGCAGGGCCTGGATGAGAGGTCCCGGCGGCTGAAGGAGGAGATGGAGCGCCTGCGACGCGAGCTGGAGGGTGCGGAGGAGGAGGTGGCAAGGCTGCGCGCGGAGCTGGAGG
>JACVJH010000245.1 GCA_015711895.1 Candidatus Solincola tengchongensis
TTTCTCGTAGCTCTTGCTCATCTTCCGTCCGTCGGTCCCCGGTATGCGTGGGGCGGTGGAGAGCAGGGACTGGGGCTCGGCGAAGGTCTCCCCATAGAGGTAGTTGAACCTCCTCACTATCTCGCGGGTCAGTTCCAGGTGGGGCAACTGGTCCTCGCCCACGGGAACTCCCTCCGCGCGCACGATGAGGATGTCCGCCGCCTGGAGCACCGGATAGCCCAGGAACCCGTGTGTGGCGATCTCCCGCCCCTTGAGCTGCTCCTGCTGCTCCTTGAAGGAGGGCACCCTCTCCAGCCACCCCAAAGGGGTTATCATGGAAAGATAGAGCTGGAACTCCGCCACCTCGGGAAGGTCGGACTGGCGGTAGATGGCCGCTTTTTGCGGATCGATGCCCGCGGCCAGCCAGTCCAGGACCATCTCCTCGGTGAAGGCCCTCAGCCGTGAAGGGTCCTGGTAATCGGTGGTCAGGGCGTGCCAGTCGGCGATGAAGAAGAAGCACTCCGCCTCCTCCTGGAGCTCGATCATGCGCAGGAGGTTGCCGTGCAGGTGCCCCAGGTGCAACTTGCCGGTGGGGCGGTAACCGGTCAGGATTCTCGTCACCAAGCCTTCTCCTTCCTCCTCTATCTGCTATCCTCTTGTGTTGCCGCGCCGTCCGATGCCTTTCGAAACACCTCAGCCCTCTGGGTCCGGGCCGCGGCCGGCCTCCCTTCCCCGGGCCGAGCCCGTGATTCCGGTGCCCATCCTCTCATATATCGGGGTCGAGTCGCGAGACCCTTGGACAATATTCTATACTCCCGCCCCCCTCCCCTCGATGGAAACGCCATCGCGCTCGTCTCTGCTCCTCAAGGCGTCACCGCCCGTTCAAACTCGCCGCGATGGGACTTCGACGAACGGTGTGGGAAGGGATCGCGTCCCCCTCATGGGACCCGGCCGACCAAGGGAGTGAACGAGTGCCTCAGAGAGCGTCGTCCATTTCCCGCAGCCGGCGCGCCCTCTCATCCCGCGGCTCCCTCTGGTGATCCCGCACCAGTCGCACCAGCTCCACGTCGCTCCCGGCGCGTTCCAGCAGGGCCGCGGCCACCTCCCCGTGGTGGAGCTGCACGTAAATACCCCGTCGCCAGCCCGGTGTGAGGCTTCTCATGCGCTCCAGGACGTCCTGTCCGTGGGCCTCCCTCTCCACCCTCGCCGCCACACGGGAGAGCAGCCGGGGGGCAAAGACCTCCAGGAAGGTGTAGACCCACCGCACCTTGAGGTCCAGCTCCTCGGTCAGCTTCCCGCAATCGTGGAGGAGAGCGGCGCGGTAGAGCAGGGGGTCATCGCGTAACCTGGAGGCCACGGCCAGGGAATGCGCCCGGTCATAGCGGTCCATGCCCGAAAAGAGGCGCTTCTCCTCTGGAGAGAGCACGGCGGCGGCCCGCTCCCCCCTCGCGCGGAGACGGGGATCGAGGGCCAGCAGGCTGACCAGGGCCTTGCCGGGCAGGTTGCGCCAGGTGTTCACCGATGCTCACCTTCCGCTTCTCGACAAGGATTCAGAAGACGCCCCACAGCCCGAAGGCGCGCAGGATGAGGTTGGCCAGCCCGCCAACGATGTCCGAGAGGACGAACCCGAAGAGCATGACCAGCACCAAGATGAGGAAGAACCCGTAGGGTTCCAGCGACTGGTAGGCGCGCCTGGCCTCCCCCCGCAGGAAGTAGCCCAGCACCCGCGAACCGTCCAGAGGGGGTATGGGTATGAGGTTGAAGACGAAGAGGAGGATGTTGATGTAGGCGATGAAGAGACAGGTATAGGCGGCGCGCTCCAGGAATCCCCCTCCCTGGAAGAGGGTCAGGAGGCGCAGTATCCCTATGAAGACCACCCCCAGAGAGAGGTTGGAGAGGGGCCCCGCTAGGGACACCCAGATTATCCCCCGCGGTTTGCGGAAGAGGAAGGGGTTTATGGGCACCGGCTTGGCGTACCCGATGATGAAGGTCCCGTGACCCAGGAGGCTCAAAAGGAAGAGCATGCCGGGAAGGATGAGGGTCCCGAAAGGGTCCACGTGGGCCATGGGGTCCAGGGTGAGGCGCCCGGCGCGCTTTGCCGTGGGGTCCCCCATACGGTAGGCCACGTACCCGTGCATGTACTCGTGGATGATGACCCCTATGATCAGGCCCACGAGCATGTATATGGTTACCTCCACCTGGGAGGGTCCCAAGCTCCATCACCTCCTGGAGGCCGCTTCCACCAGCTTCCGCGCCAGGGCCAGCTCATCCTCCCGTCCGCGTACCTCCCCGTCCAGCAGTGCTCGCCTGATCTCTGCCAGAATATGGGAATAAACCCTGGAGGGGGGTAGTCCCATCTCCTTAAGGTCGCGGCCGCTCACGCTGGGTGCCATTTCTTTCCAGTTGGTCACGTAGGCAGCGATTCTCTCCCTGGCCGTGGGGCCGGCCAGAGCATAGAGATATGTTATGGCCTCCGGGCTAAGCGGGTCAAGCAGGGAGACGACCCGGCTGGGCGCGACCTTCTCTCCCGACAGTTCCTCCACCGCCCGAGGGACCTCCTCGAGACACTGGCGCACCGCTTCCGCGTCCTCACGGCGCATGCGCATCTGGTGAAACCACTTGAGGCCCTCCCCGGGTGGAAGGTCGGCGAGCATGGCGGCGGCCACCGGTATCCACCGCCTCCCCTCCGTTCCCAGCATCTTCCAGGCCTTGTCCAGGTGGCGCTCCAGGAGCCGGAAGCGGCGGCGCATGGCCCGGCTCACCGTCAGGTCGGGATGCAGGGTGCGCAGGGCCCCCAGTTCCTCCAGCCTCTCCAGAGCCCTGAGGGGCAGGGGGAGGGGCTCGAGGAAGATGTCCTTAAGTTCGTCCCGGACCCTGGAGTTGGTCAGGCGGCCCACTATCTCCATCTCCACCGCCCGCCTGGCCAGCATCTCCGTCTGTCTCTCCATGCGGAAACCGTAGCGCTGCTCGAAACGCACGGCCCTGAATATGCGGGTGGGGTCCTCCACGAAGCTCAGGTTGTGGAGCACCCGCACCTGCCTTCTCTGCAGGTCGCGCAGCCCCCCGAAGTAGTCCAGCAGCTCGCCGAAGCGCTCCCCATTGAGGGCCACGGCCATGGCATTGATGGTGAAGTCCCGGCGGTACAGGTCTTGCCTTATGGAGGAAACCTCCACGGTGGGCAGGGCCGCCGGGTGTTCGTAGAACTCGGTGCGCGCCGTGGCCACATCGATCCTCCTCCCGTTTGGTAAGATGACCACCGCGGTCCCGAACTTGCGGTGACTGCGCACCCTGGCATTGAGTTCTCTGGCCAGCAGGCGCGCGAACTCGATGCCATCCCCCTCCACCACAAGATCCAGGTCCAGGTTGGGAAAGCCCAGGATGAGGTCCCTCACCACTCCGCCCACCAGGTACACCTCCTGGCCCTCGCGCTCCGCCACCCTGGAGACCAGGCGAAGGAGGCTCTGGGCTTCACCCGGCAGTTGTCGCTGCATCATCTCTATGATCTCCGAGCGTGTGTAGGCGGGCGTCCCGCCCACCGGGGCCACCGCCCGCAGGTAATCCCTGCCGTGCAGGGCCCTTAGCAGGTCCTTGCGGGTCACGATTCCCACCAGCTCGTGCCCCCTCACCACCGGGACCCTCCCGATGGCGTTCTCGGTCATGAGCCTCTGGATCTCCTGCAGGGAGGCACCCTCATCCACGGCGATGAGCGAGCGGGACATGAAGCCCTTCACCGGGGCGTGGCCCAGGCCGTGATGTCCCGCCTTGTCCAGGTCCTTGCGGGAGATCATGCCCACAAGCCTGCCGCGGTCGTCGACCACGGGAAAGGCGGTATGTCCGGTAAGCTCCATGCGCCGCGAGGCCTCGGCTATGGTGGTGTTCTCGTGGATGGTCTTGACCGGGCCGCTCATTATCTCCCCCGCAGTGACCCGCGGAGGCACGTTCCTCTCCAGGAGCTCGAGGAGCTCCCGCTCCACCCTGTCCATGCTGTGCCCCTTGAGCACCGCCGAACCCGCCTTGGCGTGCCCGCCCCCTCCCAACGCGGAGAGGACACGATCCACGTCCAGCTGGTGCATGCGCGAAAGCCCGGCCACCACCACCCGCCCCTGCATCTCCACCAGGGCGAAGAGGACCTCCAGGTTCTCCACGTCGGCCAGCCTGGCCGCCACCGCCGAGGCGCCCTCCACGTAACTCTCCATGCGCGCTTTGGACACGGCCACCAGCACTCCCTGCACGCGGTGAAAACGGAGGCCGGCGAGGAGGCGGCGCATGAGTTCGTGCTGTTCCGGGGAGAGCTGCCTGCCCAGGAAATGCATGATCACCTCCAGGTTGGCGCCCCGGCGCATGAGGAAGGCAAGCGCCTCGGCGTCCTCGGGAGTGGTGCCGGCGTAGGTCAGCGACCCGGTGTCCTCGTGGATGCCCAGGGCGAAGAGGGTGGCC
>JACVJH010000246.1 GCA_015711895.1 Candidatus Solincola tengchongensis
CTCCACGCCGATGGAGAAGCCCACCGCCGGGACGGGACCGCCCCCCATCTCCTCCACCAGGTGGTCGTACCTCCCTCCGGCGGCCAGGGCGTTCTGCCCGCCCAGCTCCGGATCCTGGAACTCGAAGACCGTGCGGGTGTAGTAATCCAGGCCCCGCACCAGCCTCTCCTCGCGCACAAACTCGACCCCGGCGGCGCCGAGGAGGTCTTCCACGGCGCGGTGATGCGCGCGGCAGGACTCGCACAGGTAGTCACCCAGGCCGGGAGCCCCGGCGATGACCGCGGCGCAGGACCTCTCCTTGCAGTCCAGCACCCGGAGGGTGTTCTCCTTCATCCGGCGTCGGCAATCGGGGCACAGCTCGTCGGCCCTTCCCTCGAGGTAGGCGCGCAGAGCCTCTATATAGGCTGGGCGGCAGGAATCGTCGCCCACGCTGTTCACCGCCAGGCGCGTGGCGATTCCCAGCGAACCCAGGAACTCGCGACACAGGAGGATGACCTCGGCATCGGCGCTGGGGTATGGGGAGCCGATGAGCTCCACCCCCACCTGATGGAACTGCCGGTATCGGCCCGCCTGAGGCCGTTCATGACGGAACATGGGTCCGCAGTAATAAAGCTTCACCGGAAGCCCCATCTTGTCCATGCGATGCTGCGCGAAGGCCCTGGCCACTCCGGCTGTGGCCTCCGGGCGCAGGGTAAGGCTCCGCCCCCCTTTGTCCAGGAAGGTAAACATCTCCTTGCGCACGATGTCCGTGCCCTCCCCGATGCCCCGGGCGAAGACCTCCGTGTACTCCATTACCGGGAGGATGATCTCCCGGTACCCGTAGGCACGGAAGAGCCGGTGGGCCAGTTCCAGCACCCGGCGCCACCGCTCGCTCTCCGGCGGCAGGATGTCCCGGGTTCCCTTGGGGGCCTGAAAACCCGCCCTGCTCCTATCTCCCCGCGTTCCCTCTTCTCCGGACATGTCGCCCTTCTTCCTCTCCGGACATGTCGCCTCTCTTCCTCTCTACGACCCTCGAACCGTGGCTCCTGCCGGTACTCATACCTCTACCGCTGCAGCCTCTTCGCCGTCGGGCCCCTGCTCTCTCAGTCTCGGCCCTCCTCCCCCCGCCCCCTCCGGAAAACCGGAGGCCAGATACCACTCTCTTCCCGGAGCGCCGCTCGAAATCCTGCTCCAAACGGGCTCCGCTCCCCGGACCTCTCTTCGTCCGGGCTCCGCGGTACCGATCAGCCCAGCCCTATGAGGAAGGGGTTGTGGGCCTTCTCCTCCCCCAGAGTGGTGGACGGTCCATGCCCCGGCATGATTTGCGTGTCGTCGGGAAGTCCCCACACTTTATCCCTCACCGAGCGCAGAAGGGCCTGCAAGGAGCCCCCCTTGAGGTCCGTGCGCCCGATGGATCCCTGGAAGATAAGGTCTCCGCAGAAAAGGTATCCCGGCAGGTAAAAGCTCACCCCGCCCCGGGTATGGCCCGGGGTGTGCAGGACCTTCAGGGCCAGATCGCCCACATCTATGACGTCGCCGTCCCTCACATAGCGCACCTGGCGCGGACGAGTCGCCATCAACCCTCCCACCAGCCCCACCAGTTTGGTGCGGGGGCTGGCCAAAGCACCGGCATCCTCCTCGTGGATGTATACGGGAGCTCCTACGGCATCGCTCAGGGGACCGGCTCCCGCAACGTGGTCCACGTGACCGTGGGTGCAGAGGATGGCCACGCACTCCAGCTCGTCCTCGTGCAGGCGGGAGACGATGGACTTCACCTCCCCCGCCGGGTCTATGACCGCGGCTGGGGAACGTCTGTCGGCTGCCAGGATATAACAGTTGGTGGCCAGCATCCCAATGGTCAGGGTCTTGAGGTACATGAATCCTCCGCTTTCCCACCTTCCTCAGGATCCCCCGGGGAGGCCCCCAACGGGGGTGTCCGTAAAAGGGGCTTCCCGCATCACTCCCGCGTGATGTTCCCGGGCACGCACCCCCGTACCCGGAGGGGGCTGCTTCCCGGCCCATACATGATATCCCATGTTATCCCAAATATCTCAACCCTTGGCCGGGAGCTGACCATGGAGAGATGGGAATCCCTTATCCCTGGACCCTCCGTGAGGATCCCTGGTTGGTACTTCTCTAAGCACCAAGGGCGTATGGCCTCGACGAGGCCTTATATCCCTGGGCGGGATCCCCTGTCCAGGCCTGCAGGTCTCGATTCCAGGCGCTCTCACAGATAAGCATTGGGCCATAAACAACGGGCCGGAAAGCGCTACGGGTATCCCGGCAAGGTCAAAGGGCTGCGGACTGGTCCCTTCGCGGGGACTCGACGAGGAGGGTCACCGGCCCGTCGTTGACCAGCTCCACCTCCATATGGGCCCCGAATACTCCCCTGGCCGGGGGGAAGCCGGCCATGGCGAAGGCCTCACAAGCCTCCTCGTAGAGCCTTTCGGCGACCTCGGGCGGGGCGGCCTCCCCGTAGCTCGGCCTCCTTCCCTTACGCGCGTCGCCGTAGAGGGTGAACTGGGAGACCACCATCAACTGGCCCCCTTTCTCGGCCAGGGAGAGGTTGAGTTTCCCCCGGTGGTCGTCGAAAATACGCAGGTTCACCGTCTTGCGCACGATGTAATCGATGTCCTCGCGAGAATCACGGCCGGAGATGCCTAAGAGCACCAGGAGCCCCGGTCCAATGGAGGAGACCTCCCGGCCGTCCACGCGTACGGAACAGCGGGAAACCCTCTGGATAAGCGCTCTCATCGCAGGATCTTCACCCTCCTCCATTCCCGATCTCGCAGGCAAGGTTTCCACCGCTCAACGGAACGCCCTTCATCCGCGGATCGCGCCCCGGAAAATCCGTCAGACCCCGGGGATCACACGGTAGGCGCTGAACACCGAGTCCACCTTCCGGATGTTGCGCAGTATGTCCTCGAGATGG
>JACVJH010000247.1 GCA_015711895.1 Candidatus Solincola tengchongensis
CGGCAACACCCTCGGCCGCCTCGCCTGCGGGCGGCGGTGCGTGCTTCAAACCGGGCGGTCCCGAAGGCCGCTTCGCCCCGTTTTCACCCCCTCTGTTCCGGCGGGTAACGGAGGATTTGTTGACCGGGGCGAGGCTGGTTTATCATTTACGCGTCGGTGGGGAGGAGTCGGTCATAAGGGAAGAAGCGGGAATAGGACGAGGGATGGACATCCTCGGGCCCTTACGGTCGGTGGCCTTTCCGTCCGAAGGCCCGGCGGTGCCTTGAGGGATCCCGTTCTGCGGAAGGGAGCGGGCCAGCGAATGAGGAAGGAAGAGCCGAGAACGGTCATCATCTCCGATGCCTGGGGCTACGGCCTCATGGAGACCAAGCCCCACCCCCTGTGGCAGGTGCGCTACGCCGCCATCCGCAACAAGGCCTTGCTGGTCCCCGAATACGGGGCCATGTACATCGCCGCCTTTCTGAAAAAACACGGCTGGGAGGCGGAAGTTCTGAACCTGGTGGCCGACGTCTTCCGGGAAGAGTCCTGGTTCCGCGAGAGGGAGGAAGGGCTCCCCGACGACGCCCCGTCCACGGCGCCGGTGGGCGGAGAAGAGGCCCTGGCGATTGTCAGGAAGAATATGGAAGATGCTTTGCGCGACCTGCAGCCGCAGGTGGTGCTCTTCCCCCTATCCATCTATTACCTAGCCTTGCACGCCCGGGAGATGCTGCGCCGGCTGCGGGAGATGCTCCCCGAAGCCGTCCTGGTGACCGGGGGCATCTACGCCACCATGCACCCGCGGGAGGTGATGGAGGACGGGGCGGCGGACTTCGTCGTCCGGGGGGAAGGTGAGTGGACCACCCTGGAGCTCTTGGAGGCCCTGCGGGAGGGCGAGCGGGATTTCTCGGGAATCGACGGCCTTACCTGGCGGGGCGAGGGTGGAAGGATTATCCATAATCCGGACAGGGAGAGAGAGGATGACCTGGACCGCTTCCCGCACATCTACACCGTTTCGCGGGAATTCCGCATCGCCGAACGCCACCGCCTCCTGAAATCCCTGAACCCCTTCGACGACTACATCCCCGGGGCCGGGTTCCTCACCTCGCGGGGTTGCCCCGAACGGTGCACCTTCTGTCTGGACCCCGCGGTATGGAAACGCCGCACGCGCTTCCATTCACCGGCCTACGTAAGGGAAGTCCTCGATTACTGCTGGGAGAACTTCACCGGGGGAGACCGCTCCTTCTATTTCGGCGACGCCACATTTGCCCTCAATCGTAACCGTTTATGGAAACTGCTGGAGACCGTGAGGGAAGTCCCCTTCGCCTACCACATCCAGACCCGCGCCGATTCGCTGACGCCCGAGGTGCTCAACGGTCTCAGAGAAAGCAACTTCCGCACCGTGGCCCTGGGGGCGGAATCCTTCGACGACCGCATCCTGAGCGAGGTGGTCAAGAAGCGCACCACCCGGGATGAGATCCTCTCCGCCGTTCGCGCCGCCCGCCGGCATGGCCTGCAGCCAATCCTGACCTTCATCGCCGGGCTCCCCGGGGAGACCCGGCGGAGCATGGAGCGCACGGTGGAAATCCTGCGCCGGGAGGGCATTCGCGAGGCCACCTTCTTCCCTCTCGTGGTCTTCAGGGGCACTGCGCTCTACGAGCGATTCCTGCGCACCTATGGGGAGGAGGAGCGGGAATCCATGCGCCTCAACCCCTGGTCGGAGGAGTTCTGCTTCGCCAGCGAGGAATTCCCCACCATGCAGGAACTCATCTCCTACACGGAGAGGCTCAACGAGGCCATCCGGACCTGAGCCGTAAAGTACGCATGCATGGCGTGCGGCGAGGGCTTTTCTCCATTGAGTGGTCCGTGTCTCCTTCCCCGACCGCGAGTATCCCTGGCCGTAGATGGTGGGCACGGACGCGTTTTACCGCAGGCATGGGGCTTGGCCCTCTTTTGGCCTCATCACCAACCGAGGGTACAGAGAAAGTTTGCGCGACCACGCGCCTCGATGGATAGAATACGGTCAGCTCTGGAGCGGCCACTCACCGGCGTCGACCCACTCTTTGTCCTCCCGCACCTGGACGCGCAGGCGTAATCCCTCCGCCGCTTCTGGGATCTGGAAGGCAACCGTAGTGAGGTGCTCCCTGGAATCCGAGAACTCTATGGAGGTTAGATTCTCCCTTCCCGTGGCGTTAGCGGCCGCCCAGGAGATGGAGGTCCTCTGCTGGTACTGATTGCCCTGAGCGTCGAACAAGACGAAACGTGGTGAGGGGTTGGTCCCGGTTTCCTCGAAGTAAGCCGGATGGACCAGGGGACCGATAGGTCCCTTCGTCTGGGGATTGCCGCTGTCTCCCTTGACCCGCATGAGGATCAAGAGGTATTCGTAACCCTCCACAGCCGCCGCCATCACGCCCATCTCATGGCGCATTTCCCATCCCTCGACCATATAATGGCCGATTCCCGTCCCCCTGCTTTCCACCTGCATCGGGTTCTGTGCGCTGTAGGTCGCGTTACGGAAGGAGATGTCCACCCACTGGTTTACGAGAAACTGCTGCATACGCGCGGAGACTTGTTCGGAGGGCTTTTCCTCCACACCCGTCTCGCCCCCGCAGCCGTAAAAGAACGAGGAAAAGGTGAGCTGCTGGCAGCATGAGAATGCCCGGTTTCGGCGGACGCCTTTCCTTTCCAGGAGAGTCGGGAAACCGCCCTGGCTTACAAGCAAGGCAAGCGATCTTTGGAAACGTGAGGCTATCCGCAAGAGCCCGAGTCTTTCGTTGCGGGAGCGTCTTTGGCCGGTCTATGATGTTTTTGGGGGATGCCCTGGGGATTGGCATGAGTCCCAGGTCGTCAGCAGGGTGAACGGGCGGAACGGCCGGCAGGCGCACAGATGGTGGTTGTGCGGAAAGGTTTATCGGGATTGTCGTGGGGACGGAGGCGGACATGAACGCCAAGGAGTTGAGGACCTTCGCGCGTAGCAGGATATTCCCCAGCCTGGAGAGAAGGGCATCCGGGAAAAAACTGGATAAGAGGCTGTGGAAGAAGCTGGCGGAGATCGGTATCCTGGGGGCGCCCATCAAGAAACGCTATGGTGGCCAGGGAGCCGGTATGGAGGAGTTCGTGGAAGGCCTTTCCATCCTGGCCGCGGAGAGCTTCGACCTGGGCCTGGCCCTGAGTGTCCTGGATCATGTGATGCTCTGCGCCTATCCCCTGCAGGTCTTCGGCTCGGAGAAGCTGAAGAGACGTTACCTCCCCCTCCTGTGCAGCGGGGAGCTGGTGGGAGCGGCGGCCGTCTCCGAACCCGGGTCGGGGGCGAACCCCACACGCATGCGCACGCGGGCGGAGAAAAGAGACGGAAGCTATCTCATCAGCGGGGAGAAAGGCCCGGTGACCAACGCTCCGTCGGCGGGTGTCTTCCTGGTCCTAGCCGTCACGGACCCTGCGGCGGGGAAGAAGGGACTTTCCGCCTTCCTGGTGGAGAGGGAGGACGGGATCCAGGTGGAGGAAGTTGAGCTGGGATATCTTTCCACCTCACCGCACGGGAAGGTGCTGCTGGACGAGGTGCGGGTCTCCGCCGACCGTATGGTGGGAGAGGAAGGACAGGGACACGAGCGCGTCTCCCGTTCCCTCTTCCTCTGGGAGAGGACCGCGGTCATCCCCGTGGTGGTGGCCTTCCTGGAGCGCTGGCACCACCTCTTGATATCCCACCTTTATCCCGCTTCCGTCCCGCCCGACGTACGCGCCGCGCTGGCCCAGAGAAAGGTGGAGCTCACCGCCTACCGTGCGCTGGGAAAGCGCCTCCTGGAGCTCACCTTCGGCGATGAGGAGGACGGCAGGGAACGCCTCGAGTTGCTGCTGTTCTTCGGCGGGGCCCTGCCCGAATGGGTGGAGTCCATGCGTGATCTCGTGGAGGAGGCGCGCATCCCCCTGGACGAGAACGCCTCCCGCATGCTCAACGACCTGCGACTGCTCGAGGTCGGAAGGTCGGTACTCGACTGGCAGTTGCAGAACCTCTTATGAGTTAAAGACATTGGTGTGTAGGCTTTCCCTCACGGGAGTCCAGGTTCTCATGAAGGACACGGTGCATCAAACCGCCCCGGTGTCTTAATGGTAGTCAATGCCGAGAAGCCCGCATAGTTTATCATAGGGGTGTGGCCCACCGAAGGGCAGGGTACGGTCGATGCCGGGAGCAGGACCGGCGGTTCCGCGGGAGGTGAGGAAGGTGAGGGAGAGCGAAGTGGTGACCCCGGACCGCATCTGGCGGCCCTCGGACAATCTTTCCCCGCGGGTGAGGAGGCTGCGGGAGGAATATTATTCCATCGATAAGCGGCCCTATTTCCGCAACGAGGTGCTTCCCTTCACCACCGGGACGGAGTGGGACGAGGTGTGGTCTCCGGTCAACTGGGGCATCATCCCCGAGCTCGTGACCTTCATGGGGGACTTCGCGGAGTCCTTGAAGGTCCTGGCCCGGAAGGTGGAGCTCCCGGAGGGGTTCTGGGAGAAACCGCTCATTGTGCGCCGGGCCATCTTCTTCCGCGAAGTCCTGCGGCGCCACCTGCCGGTGAACATCCTTGAGGGTGAACTCATCGTGGGGGGCCAATTCAACACCGCTCTTTCCAAATGCCACAACCGTAAGGAGGCTAAGCGCTGGAAGAAGGCCGTGGACAAGTGGTGGAAGAGGTGCGCGGAGATAAACGAGCTGGGCATCGGGAACGCCGGCGCCGTCCCCGGGCACCTCATCCCCGATTACCCGCGTGTGCTCCGCGAGGGCCTGCGCGGCATATGCGAGGACTTGGAGCGCCGGCGGACCGGGTCCTCGGACCCCTCTTACCGGGATTTCCTGGAGGCGCTGGGGGTGGCCTGCCAGGGGGCGCGGGAGCTGGCCCTGCGCTACGCCGAGGAGGCGGAGAGGATGGCGGGGGAGGAGGAGGACGAGGTCCGGGCCGCGGAACTCCGGGAGATCGCGCGCATCTGCCGCAAGGTCCCGTGGGAGCCGGCGGAGACCTTCCATGAGGCGGTGCAGTCCATCTGGCTCACTCACATGCTGGTCATGGCCGCCGAGTCCTATCCCGGGGCGGGCCTCTCCCACGGCCGCTTCGACCAGTACATGTACCCCTACTACAGGAAGGACCTGGAAGAAGGGCGGCTCACCCGCGAGAGGGCCAAGGAGATCCTGCACTGCTACTGGATAAAGCACAACTACGCCTACGACTTCCAGTGCCGCGTGCTCAGCAACCAGGGCATCAACTCCGGCTTCGGGCAGCTCATGACCCTGGGCGGTATCGACGCCCAGGGAAACGACGCCTCCAACGAGCTCACCTGGCTCCTTCTGGAGGTCATCGAGGAGATGAACATGCTGGAGCCGAAGCCCAACATCCGCCTGCACCCCAAGACCCCGGAACCCCTGCTGCGGCGGGTGGCGGAGATGATATCCCGGGCCCAGGGTTCCCCCTTCCTCATGAACTTCGACGAGAACTCCATGCGCGGGCTGGAATGGCAGGGGCTTCCCAGGGAACGCCTGTGGGACTATGCCCCCGTGGGTTGCCTGGAGAACACCCTGCAGGGAGATGACCGATCGGGGACCGTGGACGTGAACGTGAACCTGGCCAAGGCTGTGGAGATGGTCTTCTTCCGCGGCCGGGACGCGGCGACCGGAAAGCGCATCGGCCCGGACACCGGCCCTGTGGAAAGGTTTTCCACCTGGGAGGATTTCCGCCGCGCCTTCGAGACTCAGCTCCAGGCCCTGCTGGACCACGTCCTGGACATAAGCGACGAGGCGGACCGCATCCGGGCGGAGTACGAGCCCACCCCCTACCTCTCCGCCCTGGTGGGCGGGTGCGCGGAGAAGGGGAGGGACATAACCCAGGGCGGGGCTCGCCACAACTACATAACCGTGGAGGGTGTGGCCTTCGCCACCACCGCCGATTCCCTCACCGCGGTGAAGAAACTGGTATTCGAGGAACGCAAGGTAGGCCTCGGCGAACTGAAGAAGGCGCTGGAGGACAACTTCGAGGGGCATGAGGCCCTGCGGCTGACCCTCCTGAACAAAGCTCCCAAGTACGGGAACGACGATGATTACGCGGACGAGGTGGCCCGCTGGCTCTCCCGCACCTGGACGGAGGCGGTATTCAGGCGCACCTCCCCGGCCACCGGGAGGAGGTACCGCGGCGGCTACCTCTCCTGGAACTACTGGATATCCTTCGCCCCCTCCACCGCCGCCACTCCAGACGGGAGGAAGCGGGGAACCTATCTGTCCAATGCCATCGGCCCCGTGGACGGGGCGGACCGCAACGGACCCACGGCGGTGACCCTCTCGGTGGGCAAACTGGGATTGGAAACGGCTCCCAACGGTGCCTCCCACACCATCAGCTTCAGCCCTTCACTACTGCGTGACGCGGAGCACGTGGAGAAGCTCATGGCCTTTTTGCGCGCTTACGGGGAGAAAGGGGGCACCGCCCTGCAGGTGAACGTCATCGACCCGGATACCCTGCGCGAGGCGCAGCGACGCCCCGAGGAGTACCGCAACCTGCTGGTGAGGGTCACCGGATACAACGCCTACTTCGTCATGCTGGGGAAGGAGATACAGGATGAGATCATCGCCCGGGAATCCCACCGCCTCTGAGCCCCGCGGGCTCACCGGCGTGGTCTTCAACGTGCAGCGCTACTCCACGGAGGACGGACCGGGCATCCGAACCACCGTCTTCCTCAAGGGTTGTCCCATGCGCTGCCCCTGGTGCCATAACCCGGAGGGGCTTGACCGACGCCCCCAGCTGGTGTGGTACGACGTGCGCTGCATAGGGGCCCGCGACTGCCTGCGGGCCTGCCCCCACGGCGCTCTCACCCTCACGCCGGAAGGTATGGTTATCGACCGGGAGAGGTGCGACGCCTGCGGGCTGTGCGAGGAGGCTTGTCCGGCCGCCGCCCTGGAGGTCATCGGCAGGGTGAGGACGGTGGAGGAGGTGGCCGCCGAGGCGCTCCGGGACCGGGTCTTCTACGAGAAGTCGGAAGGAGGGGTGACCCTCTCCGGGGGCGAGCCTGCCCTGCAGGCCGAGTTCTCGCGGGGGTTGATGGAAGCGCTCAAGGAGGAGGGCATCCACCTGGCCCTGGACACCTGCGGGGGCGTGGCCTGGGAGCGGCTGGAACCTCTTGTCGAGCTGGCCGACATGGTCCTTTACGACCTGAAGATCATGGACCCCGAGGCGCACCGCGAATACACCGGCGTCCCCCTGGAACTGGTGCTGGAGAACGCGCGCCGGGTGACGAAAAGGGGGAAGACAATGTGGGTGCGCACCCCGGTAATCCCTGGGTATACGGACGACGAGGAGAACGTGCGGCGCATCGCCCGCTTCATATGTGACGAACTGCCCACGGTGGAGAGGTATGACCTCCTGGCCTTCAACAACACCTGCGACGCCAAGTACCGCCGGCTGGACCTCATCTTCTCCCTGGCGGGACGGGACCTCATCCCGGAGGCGAAGATGATCCGGCTGGCCGAGGTGGCCGGGGAGGAAGGCCTTTCGGTGGCCCGCTGGTCGGGGGCCACGGCTAGGGAGAGGGAGGCCGGGTAGGACGGCTTTTCCTCCCCGGCCCGAGGGACCTCTACCGGGAGGGACCTCTACCGCGAGGGGCCTCTACCGGGAAAGGGATCGCAACCCGATATGGGTCGGGAGTGGGGGGAGGAAAGCGGGAGCCTCCGCAAGGAGAAAGGGGTGGGATGAATGGAGCTTTCACCCGAGGCGCGGGAGCTTTTCTCCGAGGAGATGGCGGCCAAGTTCCTGGCCACCGTAGACCCGGAGGGCCGGCCCAACGTGGCCCTCATCGTCACCCTCCAGCCGCCACCGGACGGGAGGAGGGACCGGCTCATCTTCGGGGAGTTCCTCATGTGGAGGAGTAAAGAGTACCTGGCCGGCAACCCCCATGTGGGGGTGGCCTGCGTGAACACCAAGCTGAAGATGGTCAGCCTCACGGGAGATTTCCGGGGGTTCGAACGCGCTGGCCCGTACAAGGAGGCCATCGACTCCTCACCCCTGATGCGCTACAACGCCTATTCCGGGGTGAGGTCGGCGGGGGTCATCGACGTGCGGGAACAGGGCCCGCTCCGCCGGGCGTCGTTCCTCTCCATACCCTTGGACCTGGCACGCCTCAAACTGCGCGGTCGAGACGGTCTCCCACAGGGAGTCCGCATGCCTAGGCTTGTGAAGGAAAAATTTACCATGTTGACCTCCATCAAGGCCCTGGCGGTCATGGGGGAGGACGGTTATCCGAGGGTGATTCCCGTTCTCCCGGTAGTGGAGAAGGGGACCGGCCTCCTCATCTTCCGGGCCGCCGGCTACAACCCCGAGCTCTCCGAGGTGCGCACGCCATGTCCGGCGGCCATGGCCTTGGTGACCATGGACGCCAAGTCGTACAAGGTGAAAGGGGAGCTCCTGGACGCGGGGAGGGAGTGTTTCGCCCTCCGCGTGGAGGAGGTCTACAACGCCATGCCGCCCCGCGTCGGCGAACGCATCGTGCCTCCCGAATAAGTGGTATTAAGGGCCGGAGGGTAACGGTCTCGCTCGCCTCCTCGCAC
>JACVJH010000248.1 GCA_015711895.1 Candidatus Solincola tengchongensis
CCCGCTCCCGCTTTCCGAGTCTTTTCGTTTAGTCCCTTTCTTGAAAAAGGTCCCGTCGTCACTTCCTAAAGATCCTCCTGCGAAGGCCGGCCGGCCGGATTTTCCAATTCGGCGGTAAAGGCCTTTCGGGCTTCCTGCGCGAAGGCCCGCAGAAGATGCGCCTTTTTTATGCCCGGAGAACTTTCCACTCCGCTGGAAACGTCCACCCCGAAGGGACGCACACGGGCAATGGCTTGGGCCACGTTACCGGGGTCCAGGCCTCCGGCCAGGATGATCCGTGCCTTCCTGGACGCATCCGCCGCCAGGTCCCAGTCCCCGGTGCGGCCCGTCCCGCCGGGAAGCTCCGGATCCCAGGTGTCCAGGAGAACGGCGAAGGTGCCTCGGTATTCGTGGAGGGGCTCCAGGTCCTCGGGCGTGCGTGGGCGGAGGGAGGGGATGGCCCTTCCTCCGAAACGGGTGGCCAGATGGACGGAGCGTCCGTGGAGCTGTACCAGGTCCAGGGAGCAGAAAGCGGCGATCTCACGTACCTCGTCCTCCTCCTGGTCCAGGAAGACCCCCACCCGCATCACGGACTGAGGCAGCCGGGAACTCACGAAGCGGGCAAGATCGGGGTCTATTTGCCTCGGGCTGGAGGCGAAGACGAAACCCACGGCGGTGAAACCGGCGGCGCATGCGGTGAGTCCGTCCTCCAGCCTGGTTATGCCACAGGCTTTGATGAACGGACCGCTCAGCGCGGACGTGCCGCCGCACACGTCCTTGAGAAGGAAACCGGCCACGACCATCACCTGCCTCCCGTGGGACTCACCGGTCCCCGCAACGCGCACACCCTCCCCACCGTTTCCGCCGAGGGATCTTCGATCCTTTTCCGCTTTCCGCCCTTGGTTCCCGGCAAGGGCGTCAGGGTCCGCCTCCCGGCGAGCGTCCCCCAGCCTCGGCCGTTTTCCCGCGGGGTTGTTCTCCCGGTGATTACACGCCCGCGCTTCACGGCGTCAGACAAGGGGTATGAAAGCGCGGATGTCCTCATCGACATGTCCTGCCTTCTCCTTTCTAGATGTCCCTTTCCCGTGGGCCTTCCGGCACATGTCGCGGCGAATGCCCTTCCCGGCCGCACGCCTCGCGGCCGGCGGCTTCCACGTCCCCCCTCAGGGCTTGAAGGGCCCTTTCGGGGTCGTCGCTGCTCGAGAGGGCCTCGCCTACCAGGACCGCGTGCACCCCCATTTCCCGCAGACCCGCCAGGTCCTCGCGGCGACGGTAGCCGCTCTCCGCCACCAGGGTAACGGAGGGAGGGACCAGGGGAGCCAGGCGCAGCGCGGTGCCCGTGTCCACCTGGAGGGTGGACAAGTCCCGATTGTTGATGCCGATCGTCTCCGCGCCGGCCAGCAAGGCCTTCTCGAGCTCCCGCTCGTTGTGCACCTCCACCAGGCATTCCAACCCCAGCTCGCCGGCTCCCGCCAGAAGTCGTTCGAGCTCCTCCCTCTGCAGGGCGGAAGCGATGAGCAGGATCGCTGCCGCTCCCGCAGCCCTCGCTTCCAGGAGCTGGTAGTGATCGAGGATGAAATCCTTGCGCAGCACCGGGAGGTCGACGGCGGAGGAGGCCTCGGCAAGGTCCATCAGGCTGCCACCGAAGAAATGGGGTTCGGTGAGCACGGAAACGGCGCAAGCCCCACCCCTGCGGTAAGCCCGCACGGTCTCCGCAACTCGCAGGTCGGGCCGGATGTCCCCCCGGGAGGGGGAGCGTCGTTTGACCTCCGCGATCACCCCTACTTCCTTCTCTGCAGCTTGCCGCAGGGCCTCGGAGAGGGAGGGTGTGGGCGGGAGGCTGGAGCACAGCTCCGCGAGGTGAGCCGCCGGGAAGACCTCCGCCATATCCCTGATGCGCCTTCTTGTCAGTTCCAGAGCCCGTTCAAGAAACACGGCTCGCCTCCCTGGAAAAATCAACCATCTCCTCCAGTTTGCGCAGGGCCCGCCCTGAATCGACGGACTCCTGCGCCAGGCTAATGCCTTCCTGGAGATCGGCTGCCATTCCCGCCGCATAGAGAGCGGCGGCGGCGTTGAGGATGGATATGTCACGACGGGGTCCGGGTTTCCCGGAGAGCACCTCATCCCGGATGATGCGCGCGTTGTCCTCCGCGCTCCCTCCCCGCAGCGTCGTAGGGTCGGCGGGGGCAAGGCCGAGCTCGTCAGGTTTTATGCGGGTCTCGCGCACCCCTCCATCCTCAACCACCCATACCAGGGTAGGAGAAACGGTGGAGACCTCATCCAGCCCGTCCTCTCCGTGCACAACGAGCGCTCGGCGCACCCTCATGTCCGCCAGGGCATGGGCGATGAGGGGAGCCTTGTCCCTCCTGCCCACTCCCAGGAGCTGGAATTGCGCTCCGGCGGGGTTGGTGAGAGGGCCCAGAAGGTTGAAGGCGGTGGGGATGCCCATCTCCCTGCGGGCTCGCATCACGTGACGCATGGCGGGATGAAAGCGCGGGGCGAAGAGGAACCCGATGCCCACTTCCTCGATACAGGCGCGCACCCGTTCCGGTTCCATCTCGATGTCCACCCCCAGGGCCTCCAGCACGTCTGCGCTCCCACATGAGGAGCTCACGCCCCGGTTGCCGTGCTTGGCCACATAGACACCGGCACCGGCGGCGATGAAGGCCGCGGCGGTGGAGATGTTGAAAGTCCCACTGCCGTCACCCCCCGTGCCGCAGGTGTCCACGAGAGGGGAAACGGAGGGACGGATGTTGACCGCCGCCTCGCGCATGGCCTGGGCGAAGCCGGCGATCTCCTCCGATGTCTCTCCGCGCATCTTCAGCGCGGTGAGCAGGCATGCCACCTGGGCGTCGCCGGCCTCCCCGCGCATGATGGCGGACATCACCTCTCGGGCTGTCTCCCGGTCAAGGGTTTTCCCTTCCGTCACCCGGGCCAGGATTTCGCCTATCATCTCCCCACCTCCATTCCCAGAAAATTCCTCAAAAGGTCCGCTCCCGCCTCGGTCAGGAAGGACTCGGGATGGAACTGGACACCTTCCACGGGGAGGAAGCGGTGCCTTATGCCCATCACCAGGCCGTCCTCGCTGCGCGCGCTCACCTCGAGCTCCGGAGAGAGGCCGGGGTCCACCGTCAGCGAATGGTAGCGGGTGGCGGTAAAGGGATTGGGAAGTCCGCGGTAGATGGTTCGTCCGTCATGGAATATGCTGGAAGTCTTGCCGTGCACCGGACGCGGGGCGCGGATTACCGGAGCGCCGTAGAGGTAGGCGATGGCCTGGTGTCCCAGGCAGACTCCGAGGACAGGCACCCTGCCGGCCAGCTTTCGGACAGCGGGTATGGTGACCCCGGTGTCCTCCGGTCCTCCCGGGCCGGGTGAGATGACCAGGTGGGTAGGCCTCAGTTCCTCCACCCCCGAAGGCGTCAGTTCGTCATTGCGCACGGCGATGACCTCGGCTCCCAGAACCTGCAGGGCCTGGGCCAGGTTGAAGGTGAAGGAGTCATAGTTGTCTATGAGCACTACCCGGGCGGTTCGGTCACCGCGTTCCGAAAGGGAATCTTCTCCCTCGGGCATCGCCGCTTGCAGGAACGCCTCTCGCGGCGGTTTCGCCGCACCTTCGCCGCCCCTGGTCCCGCGCGCGTGGCTCAAAGTATCATCACCCCCTCCCGGGCCTCGGCGGTGCGGACGGCTCGCAGCAGCGCCCGCGCCTTGTTCACCGTCTCCTCGTATTCCCTGGACGGCTGGGAGTCGGCGACCACACCGGCTCCCGCCTGCACGTAGGCCCGGTCACCGTTGATGACGACGGTGCGGATGGCGATGCAGGTATCCATGTCCCCGTGATAGGAGATGTAGCCTACGGCGCCGGCGTAAGGGCCGCGCCTCTCTCCCTCCAGCTCGTCGATTATCTGGCAGGCCCTTATCTTAGGAGCCCCGGAGACGGTCCCCGCAGGAAAGGAGGAGCGCAGGAGCTCACGATTGCCCAGGTCGGAGCGCAGTGTTCCGGCGACCTCGCTGACCAGATGCATGACATGGGAGAAGCGCTCCACTTCCATGACCCTTCTCAGGGTTACGCTCCCCGGTTCACTCACCCTTCCCAGGTCGTTGCGGGCAAGGTCCACCAGCATGACATGCTCGGCGCGCTCTTTCTCGTCGGAGAGCAGCTCCCGTTCCTGGGCCAGGTCCTCCTCGGGGGTCTGGCCCCGCGGACGAGTGCCGGCGATGGGCCGGATGACCGCCTCTCTTCCGCGTCTTCTCACCAAGGGTTCCGGAGAGGAGCCCACCAGGAAGAGGTCTCCGCACCGCAGGAAGAACATGTATGGGGAGGGATTCTGACCCCGCAAGGCGCGGTATACGGAGAAGGGCGAACAGCGCAGGGGAGTGGAGAAGCGCTGAGAGACGACCACCTGGAAAGCCTCTCCGGAGAAGATGTAATCCTTGGCCCTGTGCACCATGTCCTCGTATTCCTCACGGGTACAGTTGGATTCGACTTCCCGGAAGTCCACTTCCTCGGAGAGGTAATAGACCTCCCCACCGGACGGCGGTACGGTTTTCGTCGCCAGGTCGCGGGCCATGGATTCCAGCACTGCCGTCGCCTCCCGGTAGAGGCGCCGTTTCTCCCCGCTGTCCACTCTTCCCGGAACGGGGACGTTGGCCAGCAGTATGATGCGGCCACGCAGGTGGTCGAAGGCGGCTGCCGTGCGGGTGAGCATGAATGCCATGTCCGGGATTGGTAGTCCCTCCTTCGGACGCAGTCTCACCCTCTCCATGAAGGGCAAGAGGTCGTAGCCGAAAAAGCCAACGGCGCCGCCGGAGAAGGGGAGCCCTTCCGGGGGAGGCGATGCCTGGAAGGAGTCCATGAGATCGAAGAGGAAGTCCACGGGGTCCTCCCGCCCGGGCGAGGCCTCTTCGTAGAAGGGGCGGTGCTCTTCACCGCCGGAAGGGGGACGAAAGAGCTCCGGCCGCAGCATCTGCAGCTCACGCCCACCCAGAGGGACCCGCACGCGGTTCTCCTCGTGACTTATGACGCAAAGGGGGCGGCAGCCCAGAAAGGAATAACGGCCCCAGCGTTCCCCGCCTTCCGCGCTCTCCAGCAGGAAGCGATAATCCCCGTCGGACAGCTTCATGAAGGCGGTGACGGGGGTCTCGGTGTCCGCTTCCACCACTCGAGAGACGGTGATGAGGTCATAACGCCGCGAGAGCTCCAGGAATTCGCATCGAACTTGCCTTCCTGCCCCCGAAGGCCTTTTTTCTCTGGATATTTCCTCATCGCTCCACCTTCCGCGCTCAATGTCTCCGCGCTCGCCTTTCTTTTCCGGTCGACCTTGGTCGCGAGGTCTTCTCCGATTCTTCATTTCTCGCTCGCTCCGGACTCGCCGTGCTCGCCACTCCCTCCAAAAGGGCCGGGCCGCGTATCCACGGGGAACGCGGCCCATGCAAGACGAAGGCCGCTCCCCCTGGAGAGGGCTCGCGGCCTTTACCGTTTTGCGGATTATCGTTTCGGGATTTGTCCTTCTTGCGGGAAATCAGATCGGGCAGGCTTCAGCGGAGCCCTCTCCTCAGGAGGGGCTCCACCACCATCGAAGGTTGGAATGAGTTAAAGCCCGGATTTCCATCATGGACAGATTGTAGGAAACAGCTCCCGCGATTGTCAACCGGCGGCGCGGTTGGGGTGCAAGGCATAGGGACAAGAGAGGCAGCCCTCCACACTTCAGAGGAACAGGCTTTGGTTCCGTGGTTGGGGCTCCCCCCTTCCGTCACGGTGCTGATGGTGAGTCCTTCCGTCTGGTTTATAATGTTTAGTGACCCGGGCGCTTTCGCTGTGGCCCTTGGAAAGGAATTGAACAAAAGCGACCAAAACGGCTAATCGTATGCCCTTTACCGGCCGATAAATCGCCCGGCCGTGACCGAACGAGAAAAAGCTTGTCGGATTTCAGGGGGCGGACAAGTAGATGCTCTCGGATGAACGCGGTTTCACGCTCATCGAGCTGATGATCGTCATCCTCATCATGGGGATACTCGTGGGTATCGCCGTCCCGGTGTTCGTGAGCGCTCGCAGTAACGCCGCGGAAAAGGTCTGCCAGGCAAACGTGAGGGCCATGAAATCCGCGGCCGGAGTATACAACGCCAGGTACGGATCCTATCCCACATCGATCGGGCAGCTGGTCCCGGAGTTCATGGAAGAAGTTCCCATATGCCCCGAGGTGGGGACCCCGACATCCTATACCTTTATCGGTGGCGGCGAGGCTCCGCCCAAGATCTCCTGCTCCTTTCACGGGGAGTTCTGAGCCCCAACCGTCCTCGGCCTTCCGGGAAACGGAAAAGGATCGAAACGCAAAGAGCGGATGAGTTTCCCGTTTCCGTGAGGGGTTGCCTTGACCGCCGTGAAATCCTCCCCTCCCGCCGGCCCTTTCAGGATCCATCCGAGGCGTACGGCGAGAAGCCCTTGAGACCGGAACCACTAATAAAAGGGCCACGCGATGGCGACTCGAACATTTCTGTTCTCGCGCAGCACGCCGGGAAGACGGGAATCGGCTCGCGGCTCACGAGGAGGCCGGTCAGGGACGATCCACCACCGTGGCTATGCCCACACCCCCGCCGCCGCACAGGGTCTGCAGCCCGTACTTCAAGCCGTGCCGAGCCATCCAGTGCACCATCTCCGTGAAGTAGAGCACGCCGGAGCATCCGATGGGATGGCCTATGGCGATAGCCCCTCCGGTGGGATTGATGCGCGGGTCGTCGTAATCCAGCCCGAACTCCTTGCAGAAAGCCAGCACGGGAGAGGCGAAGGCCTCGTTGGGCTCGAAGACGTCGACATCGTCCATGGTTATCCTCGCCCGGTCCAGGGCCTTGCGCATGGCGGGTATGGGCCCCAGGAGCATGATGAGCGGCTCGGACCCGGCCACAGCGGTGGAGAGGATGCGGGCATAAGGTTCCAGGCCCAGCCTCCCCGCCTTCTCCGCGGTCATGAGCATGACCGCCGCCGCTCCGTCCACGATGGCCGAGGAGTTCCCCGCGGTCACCGTGCCCCCTTCCTTGAAGCGCGGCGGGAGCGTTGCCATCTTGGCGTAAGCGGCCTCCGGGTCGTCCAGGGCCTGCTCGCGGGGAGGCTCGTCCCTATCCACCAGTCGGGTGCCGTTCTCGTCCTCCACCTCCACGGGGACTATCCTCTTGCGGTACCATTCCTCGTCGCGCATGGCCTGGACTGCCTTTTGGTGGCTCCATAAGCCGAAACGGTCCATTTCCTCGCGCGAGAGCCCGTAGCGGTCGGCCACCATCTGGGCACTGACCCCCATGGGGTTGAGGGCTCCTCGCTCCATGGCCCGGGGGTGGAGGGCGGCGGGGAGGCCGGCCTGTCCGGCGACCATGAAATCCGACCCCATGGAGTAATGGCTCATGCTCTCAACGCCTGCGGCGATGGCGATGTCCCCCGCCCCGCACATGAGGGCATGGGCCTGGGAGTTTATGGCCTGCAGGCCGGCGTTGCAGTAGCGGTTCACCGTCCAACCCGCCACCTCGTCCGGCAGGTCGGCGGCCAGGACCCCGATCCTCCCCACGTTGAGGCCCTGTTCCCCGATCTGGCTGAGGCAGCCCACGGCGACATCCTCGATCTCTCTGGGGTCGAAGGAGGGGGCTTTCTCCATGACCCTGTCCACCAGCCCGCGCAGCGCCGCGGCCAGCAGATGCTGGGCGGATACCTTGGCGAAGACCCCTCCCTTGGCCGCTCCCGCCCATCCGGACCTGCCGGTGGGGGTGCGCACCGCCTCCACCACAACTACTTCCCTGAGCCGGTTTGCCATCTCTTACCTCCTCAGCCGAAACTCAACCCCTTCTTTCCACGTCCTTCCAGTAACGCTCCTCAAGCTCGCGTTTGATTATCTTGCCGTCTATGTGGCGTGGAAGTTCTTCGAAGAAGTCTACCTTGGCGGGCACCTTGTAGCCGTAGAGGCCTTCCCGCTTGCAGAACTCGAGTATCTCCTCCTCGGTGGCCTCCATTCCCCGGTGGAGCTGGACGCAGGCCACCGGGACCTCTCCCAGGTCGGGATGGGGAAGCCTGACCACGGCCACATCGAAGACCGCGGGGTGACGCAGGATGACCTCCTCTATCTCCATGGGGTAGATGTTCACTCCCCCGGTGATGATCATCTCCTTGACCCGCCCTGTCAGGTAGAGAAACCCGTCCTCGTCCAGGTAACCGAGGAGGCCGTCATCATACCATTCCTGACCGTCGATGACGCGGATGGATTCGTGAAGCCGTTCCTCGGAGCCCGGGTAGCGCAGGGCGAGGGTGGAAGCGGTGCGCCCCATGACCTTGCCCACCTCCCCGGGTTCCGCCCAGCGACCCTCCTCCTCGACGTAGATGCGCAGGTCGCCGCCGCGCGCCTTTCCCACGCTGGCCAGTCGGCGCGGGTTCTCCAGGTAATCCTGGGGAAGGAGAATGGTGATGATGGCCGTCTCCGCGCTGCCGTAATATTCCCCGAAAACGGGCCCGGGGGCTCCCTGGCGCATGAAGAGCTCGTTGGTCGCCGTCTTGACCTCCGGGGGGCAGGGAGCGGCGGCGCAGAGGATGGAACGCATGGAGGAGAGGTCGTAACGGCTCTTCACCTCCTCCGGTAGGGCCAGCACTCGCTGCAGGATGGTGGGGGCGACGAAGGTCCAGTTTATCCTCTCCCGCTCTATGAGGCGCAGGAAATCCTCGGCGTCGAACTTGCGCATGATCACCGCCGTGGCTCCCAGAAGAAAGAAGGGAGCCCAGCCCGCGGCGGTCCCCGCATGATAGAGGGGGGTCACGATGAGGGTGCGGATGTTCCCGGTGACCGGGTCGTGTATGCGCTCGCCGCCGAACCAGTAGAGGTAGCTGAAGGCCAGGAAGTTGTAGCGCATGAACTCGGAGAGTGTGGCGCGCGGCGGCTCGGCGAGGTCGGAGAGCATGTATCCCAGGCTGTCGAAGAGGTTGGAGCTCTTGGGTATGCCCGTGGTCCCTCCGGTATAGGGGTTGAAGGAGACCATGAAGTTGACCTCGGGCATGGTGGCCGGGTGCGCGGACACCAGATCCTCGTAGGTGAGGAAATCCGCCCCGGAAGGAGCGCCGTCCCCGACCATCACCAGGTGTCGCACGCTCCCCAGCTCCCCCCGTATCCGTTCCATCTCCTCGAGGAACTCGGCATCGAAGACCAGGACCTTGGGAGTGCGCAGGTTGATGGTCTTCACGAGCTCCTCCCCACGCAGGTGCCAGTTGACGAAGGGGGTGACCACCCCGATGAGGCTGCAGGCGCACATGGTCTCCAGGAATTCCGCGCTGTTGTGGAGCATGATACCTACCGTGTCCTTGGGTCTGAGCCCCAGGGACTGCATGGCGTTGGCCAGCCGCAGCACCCGGTCCTTGAGCTCGCCGAAGGTGTACCTCTTCGGCCCGTCCACCACGGCTTCCCGCTCCGGGAAGGTTTCCCACATCCCCAGCACCCAGTTGGGGATGATGCGACCCACCTTCATCTTCCCCAGGTCTTTGAGGTTGGAGAGCAGACCCCTCCCGCCGGTGAAGATGCGGTACACTATGCGCCGGGTGTTACGCGAACCGCCCCACTGCTCCCTGAACGTCCTGCCCAGCCCCTTGGCCTCCTCCATGCGCAGGGCGGGGGGCAGGGCCCGCATCAACTCCCTGAAGTTCTTCTCCGCCTTCATCCTTCCTCCCCTCCCTCGTGCGGAAGCAAAACCCTCGGCCCCTCCTCAGGGTGATGGCCCGAGGGGGTTCCCAGGGTTTCGCCGAGCCGGTACCTCAATCCACGATACGGTGGAGGGCGCAGTTTCATTCCCGGTTTTGGTGAAAGGCAGACCTTTAACTGCGCGCCTGTCGCTTATCAAGATCTCGGGTCGCCCCGCGTGACCCATCCGACCGACCAACCCTGCAAGATGTGATCGCGCTCCCGCTGTGGCGCGGCGTTTGTGGTTAAATATACCCCAATCTAAGGACGGTAAACTAATCGGGAAGCGCCGCACGCTGAGGTTAAGACGTGTCTTGAGGGGGGCGGGAGAGCCTCATTCCGGGAAAGAGGAGGCCTCGCCCGTCAGACGATGAGCGAGAGGCCCGACTTCTCCACGAGTCATCCCGTGACCGCCTCGACCACGGTGCGGGCAAGGATCTCCGCGCCCAGGGGGTTTGGATGGACACCGTCCAGGGTCAGAACCAACCCCCGTCGCCCGGAGAGCTGATAAGCGGCGCGTGGGGTGAGAGCTCGTAGGGTATCGATGAATAAGCTGGCAAAATCATCCATAAGGTAAGGACTGGGATCATCCAGCCGGGAAAGCACTTCCCGGAAGGCCTTGCCCGTATCCGCCAAGCGAAACCCCCGTTTCGATGCCGCCTCCGTTATGGCCAGGTTGTATCGTTCCCCGGCCATATTCAGTTGAGAGTCCGGGTCTTCCCCGAGGCAGGGTATGGTGGTCAGGATGACGCTCCGCGAGCCTCCCGGGAGGCTCTCGAGGATTTGCGCCAGAAGCGCCTCGAAGGAGGAAGGGTCCCTGGCGGGTAGATTGCCCCCGGCGGTCAGCCGCTTCACCAGCCTGCGCCAAAGCCCTCCTCTTTTTTCCAGATAGGGAAGAAGGATATCGTTGGCGCCGGCTTCCAGAATCACGGCATCCGGATGGCTGTGGGAGAGAAGGGCTTTCAGCCGGTTCCCCACTCCTGCCAGGGTGTCGCCCCCGCGGGCGCTGACCGAGAGGCTCCGGCGCGCGCGCATCCGCGCGAGATGGGAGGGGAAGCTAAGATGAGACAGCCCTCCCGCCAGGCTGTCGCCCACCACCAAAAGGCTTCTTGACGATCCTTTCACGGCGTGCCCTCCCGAACGCCCGCCGATAATCCCGGGGGAGGGAGGGGTCTCAAATCCATGTCCGCGCTCACGCTCCGTCCCCCGGTCATTACCGGGAGCAGTCGCCTCTTTCTATAAAGACGGGATCTCCATCCCTTACTTCCGCACACGTCCATCTCGTGCCTCCACAAACGCCCATCTGCATGCCTCATGGGAGGCGGTTTTGTCCTCTCCTTGGAATCCTCGTCCCCGCTTTTCGGATTTCCCGGAGGTCCCGTTGCCCGGTGGGGATCCTATCCCGCCGGGCGGTTTCCGTCCATGGAGTCGGGGCGTTCTTCTACCCGCCGCCTCCGGCGGTTGGTTTTATCGCCTGTCTTGGGGCGGGAGATGCCCCTGGAGGATGTTCGCGTTAACGCAGATTTGTTCCAGGCGGCTCATTAGTCGCAGGGCCTCCAGGTAGTTCGATCCGCAGAAATCGGGGTCGGGCTCGAAGGCCGAACATGCCCAAGGCCTCTCCGGCTTCCCCCAAAGGGCGCAGAGGTTATCCGGCAAGAGATGAGGGCATCTCACACCGGCGGGCTTTTTCAGAGTGGAAACGGAGAGGGCAATGCAGCACGCCCCGCATTTACGGCATTCCAACGGTCTCTCCTTCCCGCTCCAGCGTCCTGGCCTTTCCGGTTCCGCTTTACCCGCCGTTTCCTCCACGCCCCCAACTTACCCCATTCCTGGGGAAGGCTCAATCCGATGACATTGGACCGGGAAGACGAGGGGGCGCTTTGAGGACCCTACGAGAGCCTCGACAAAAAGTTTGGGGCCGTGAAGGGGTTCTCCAGTTCGGCTCAAAAGCCTTTCTCTACGGTCTCTCCCACGAAGACGAGGATAGGGTCGATGACCTCGTTTGCGCGCCGGGAGGGACGGTCGGCGGCCGCCGTGCATACGTCCAGGTGGTTGTAGCCCGGGATGAGTTTCCCGTTCTCCGGCTGGTAGGGGAAAGGTCCGTTTTGCGCCGAGAACTCGATCCTGGGGCGAAAACGCGCCGCTTCCCGGTGGAGGTAGGGCAATCCGCAAAGGGGCGCGAATTCCTTGACGCCCGCTTCTATATCCAGCATCAGGCGGAGGGTGAAATACCACTCCACGGCATTGGTGGGGCCGTAGTACAGGAAGCGCGCCACATCCCGTATATCGGAGACCTCCTCCTCAGCCGTGGTGTAGGTGACCTCGCCTGCGGTGTCCTGGAATGCCGGGTCGGCGTCGTTCCCGATCTCGTCGAAGTTTGCCCAGCGGTAAAGGGGGCCTTGCCCGAGGTGGCAGCAGTCCGGACCGGCATCGTTGGCGATGAACAGTCCCCGCAGGCCGAGATAGGACCCCAAAAGGGCTTGTATCCAAGGCAGCTTGGCCAGGTCCTGGGGAAGCGGGAAATCCCTGGGAACCACCGCCCCTCCTGTGAGGAAGCCGCAGCTTACCTGGAACATGTTGATGAGCTGGAAGTTGTCGTCCACCATGATCCCGAGGAGAGCCTCGTTGGTGTAGCGGAAATCCCGGATGGAGGGTATATGAACGAAGTACTGGTCTATGGTGCGTGAATGAAGGAGCTTGAAGGTGTTGTCCAGGTTGGGGACGAAGGGGAGGCGATCCAGGATCACCGACTCCTCCTGGGGATGGAAGGCGGCTTCCATGGCTATCATCTCCAGTAAGGCCATGAACTCGGGGTAGTTTCCGGGCACGGGAAGGATGCGCGCCAGCTCGCCTCTCCTTATCTTGTCCACCACCTGGTGGTAGGTGCCCTCGTCGGTCAGCTCCGGTAGCCCGATGAAGGTGGTGATGTTCACCCCCTGGTCGGGCACTGAGGGTTCCAGCCTGGTATCCAGGCCCACCAGCCCGGCGCAGTTCATGTAGCCGGCATCCTCGACGGTCGCCGGGGGCCCGTCGAGGTCCCAGCCGGCGAAGAAGGCGGCTATGGGTCCCCCCAGAGAATGGCCGCCCACGAAGACCTTGCGGCGTCGCACCTCGGGATCGGGAATCATGGTGGTGATGAGGGTGTACATGTCCTCGACGGCCAGCCGCAGCCCGAACTCGGAGAGGTAGGGTACGTCCTCGTCTCGCAGGAAGCCCGCGAAAGACCTTCCGTCCAGGGGCTTCCCATCGAAGTAGTAGTCCAGGGCCAACCGCACATCCCTGGCCTCCTCGGCGGCATTGAGCCCGGTGAGGTCCTCCAGGTTGTTGGGACGCCGGTCCACGACCCAGACCTCGATTCTCTTCCCGTAACGGGTAAGGGCGACGTATACCAGCTGCCGCGATATGTATTCCAGGCTGTTGGCCCCTCCCTGGCCACCCGGAGAGAGGACCAGCACGGCATCGGCCAGCGTGGGGTCGCTTGCGCCTGCCCTGGGGCGGAAGCGCAGGTAGTGGAGGTAGTCGCACTCCTCGGGCGGTGTGCCGTTATCGCGCGGGGCTGGGGAATAGATGCGTTCCATGGTCATGACCACCGCCGCGTCCACATCCTCCATGGTCCAGGCCCGTTCCGCCGGCGCGCTTTTTTCCTCCGGCACCGGGCCGCCAGGCTCATAGCATCCCGAGGCAAGCAAGAAACAGGATGTAAAGGCGATGATGACAAACAGAGAGGTTCTTCGCATGATTCGACACCCCCACTTGTTCCCCCGGCAAGAAATGCAGGTTACCGTTCGGTATATGTCTTAGGAATAACAATCGCTATATTTCCTGTCAAGTTGCAGGCTTCTTCTGCCGGACGGGGTATGATAACGTAAAGCCTGAGAGGTAACCCTTTTTATTCCGTTGATTTGCCTGTTTTTTCAAGATGATAGGGTGGCTCTCGGCCCTTTTCAGCCCGAAGAGCGCCTACTGACACTATGCGGCACCGCCTGTCTTGCGGTGATATCACAAGGGCCGCGACGGTGGCGCCGTCAGGTCTCCAGGAGCATTCCGCCAATCGTCGGTCGGGGATTTCCGGCATTCTCGGCTTTTCCGCCACTCCGGAGGATTCCCGCGTGACCTGGATCGTCGATCAGGAGTCCGTATCTCCGAAAGTCGAGTTCTTGGGCTCGTATGGAGAACATGTTGAGGTTCAGAGAACATATAGCGGTTCAGGAACGTAATAATTCAATGGGAGCGTTGTTCGGGGTTTTAGATGTTTCGACACCAGGTGTGCCGTGAAAAGAGAGGAGGATGGATTGCCCTTGTGCGATACGCGAGTGAATGTCTTCAGAGAGATTAAACGTATTTCAGACGAAGCGCCTTACGGATGGGAGATCTTCAAGCGATGAGGATAGCCGAAATACCGCAAAGGGCAGCAAGACCGGAAAGCAATAGAATGGCCGGGAAACCGGAAAAGTATCCTGAAAGTTCAAGAGATGTAAAAGGAGCCATAAAATCTTGCCTGGTAGAATGGCCGGGAAACCGGAAAAGTATCCTGAAAGGGTGAAAAATGGTGACGGGACATAGCTTCTGGCCAAAGGGAGATATGAGGAGCGCGGGTACCGATGGCGGTTCTTCCGTGAACGGCGGTTTCCGGCCGCGGCGGCGCTTTTTCCCGTTTGTGGCGGCAGGCGTCCTCATCGTGATGTTCCTGGCCGCCGTTTTTGGGAGCCCCGGTTGTGGGTGCCTTCCGGTTCCTAGACAACAGGAGGTATCCCTCGAATACCGGGTCGAGAGGACGGCGGAGGAGCAGTCACGGGAACCGGAAGGCCTTTTTGCATCCGCCGATCTGGAGGAAGAGAAAGCGGGGCACATAAGCCATATCCGTGATAACTCCCTGGAACTGGCCTATCTGATACATCGCAAGATCAATGATGTCCGAAAGCGCTACGGCCTCTCCGCACTGAGTTGGGACCAGGAACTGGCGGTCATAGCCCTGGAGCACAGCCGGGACATGGCGGAGAGGGACTACTTCGACCACGTCAGCCCGGAGGGGAAGGATTTCACCGACCGTTACCGGGAGCACGGCTACAAACGGACCACCAGGGTGGGGACCGTGGAGTACAAAGGTGGCGAGAACCTCTTCCTGGGCAACGTGGTAAAGTCTTACACCTACGACAGGGAAACGGGCGAGATCCTCTCCTATTCCTACTTCACCCTAGAAGGCCTGGCGGAAGCGGCGGTGAACGGCTGGATGGAGAGCCCGGGACACCGGGAGAACATCCTCACCCCTTTCTCCCGGGAGGGGATAGGGGTGTGGGTGGACGACGACGGAGAGGTCTACGTGACCCAGAACTTCTCCTGAACCCGCCGGCCTTGTCTCAAGGCAGCGGATTCCGCTTCAGAGAGCTGTTCCGCCGCGAGAAGTCGTAGTCCCGCAGGTCTTCCCGGCTCAACATGAGGGAGGGGCACATGTGCAGGCATTTGCCGCAGAAATCCCCGCAGATGAGCCCGAAGCAGTTGTCCAGCATGGCCCGGGTGAAGGGGTGTATTTGCTCGCTTCCCATGGAGGCGAAGAAGTGCAGCGGCTGGCCCGGCCCCTCGGGTATCTGCAGGTCGCTGTGGCTTCCCGTCCCCTTTATGAGGCCGGTGACGGCGTAAGCGCAGCGGATGTCGTCGCGCAGCGCGTATTCCATCTCCCTTTCCCCTATCCTGCACCGCTGGGCCTCGCTCTCGGAGAGGGCTTCGGCGGGACAGAGCCGGACGCATTTACGCCCGCACTCCTCAGGGCGGCAGAGAGGAGGGCCGTCGTAAAGGGGGGTGGGTTCCAGCTCCGCGGAGGTCAGGAGGGAGTTGAACCGCTGCATGGAACCGAATTCCGGCGTGAGGGCCAGCCCGTTCCAGCCGAACTCCGCCAGCCCGGCGGCCACTGCGGCGTGGCGGTGGGAGAATTCGGCCATCACCTTCCCGGTCTGGATGGTCCGGTCGAAGTACTTGGTCATGCTGCTTATCCAGGTGGGCATGAAGGCCAGAGTCTTGTAACCCTTGTATTCGAGAAGCTTGGCCATGCGGTTGACAAGGCGGGAGCTCTCCCAGTTGGCGAGGCCATACCCGTAGAAGAGATAGGGCGTGTTGGTCTTCGTCGGCTCATACCATTCCCCCCAGACATCCGCCATCCCCTGAAAGAGGTGCATCCCGATGGAGATGACCGACCGGCACTCGGGGAGGAAGTCGGTGGGACGGTGCCCCTCCGGGGCGTTCTCAAATCTTTCCACCGGGGCGATGCCCACCAGGTCCGCCCCCCAGTCCACAAGCGTCTCCACTACCGCCCGCGTCAGTTTGTCCATGCCCTTCCCCCCGTTTCTTTCTTGACCAGCGGCCTTGACGTCCGACCCCCGAACGCCTTTGCCATCGGCGTTCCGGTGTCGAAACGCCCTTCCCTTTTTCTTCACTACACCAGTATATACCCATGAATCCTGCGCATCTCCTGGGTGAAGCCTGGTCTTTCGGCCCACCTTTTTGTCTTGTTGCCTTGGGAAGGGACGCGCACGCACGACAGGTTTTTCAGGTCATTTCATGGGGTGATAAAGATAAACGGAGGTCTCCCTTCCTCTGCCAACGACGAAAAGGTCGCTATGCCCCGTGTGGTGAAGATATTTCTTGGGTGGAAGGCGGGAGGAGAGCGGCGGAGAGACGGATGTTCGTCGATACTATCGGAACCACCCGGGCTGCAGGAGATGGGCGGTGACGGCGACGACACGAACGGATCGGGACCGGAGAGAACAGGCAGGGAATCCGCTACCGCTGCGGTATGCCTGCCGTGCCGTGGGTCCGGGAAGCACCGATTCAAGTTGAGGATGAGGATTCCGGGAAGGGCCGTTAACCCGACGGATGAGACGGAGCCGGTCCGGCGGCCCAGCGCCTGGGGTGGAGGCGAGAATTTCGAAGGGGGGAGCAAGAATGAGCGAGGAGACCGCGGTCGAAGAGTACCGGCAGTACGGGTACCGCTGGGTGGTCCTTCTGGTCTACGGGATAATCCTGGTGGCCCAGGCTGTGCTCTGGCTGAGTTTCGCGCCCATCGAGTCGGACGTGGAGAAGGCGCTGGGCGTGGGCTCCACGGCCATCCGGGCCCTGGCCCTGGTGGGGCCACTGATGTTCGTCTTCATCGGATCCTATGCCGGGGATCTGGCCGACCGCCGCGGCTTCAAGTTCGCCGCCGGGGTGGGGGCGGTGATCTGTTCGGTTATGGGTATCATCCGGGCCATCGTCCCCCACGTAGTGGATTCCGGGACGGCTCAGTACTGGCTCTTTTTGGTATGCCAGGCCATAACCGGGGCCGGGGGAGTGTTCATCGTCACCAACATGTCCAAGATGCCCATCAAGTGGTTCCGGGAGAAGGACCGGGCCTTGGGTATCGGGCTGGCCACCATGTTCTTCTACCTGGGGACGGCGGCGGGTTACCTCCTGGTCACCACCATCGCCGGCATCCCCGAGGACGCTGCCGAGCTGGGCAACATGGCCGTCATCCAGAACGGGCTTAACCGCGTGCTTACCGTCTTCGCCGTTTTCATGGCCGCCTCCACGGCGCTCTTCTTCCTCCTGGCTCGCGAGGATCCGCCGACGCCCTCCGGCCCCATGCCTGAGGAGGTCAAGCTGGGGGTCATGGAGTCCCTGCGCCGCTTCATGGGCTCCTCCGTCTTCCGCGCCCTGGCCACAGTCTCCCTGGTGGGTTACGGCATCTACATGGGCATGGCGGTGACCATGGAGAAGATCATCACCTTCCACGGCTTCACGGCCAAGTTCGCCGCTTCGGTGGCCACGGCCATGATCTTGGGCGGTATTCTGGGGGCCGCCACCCTTCCCGGCGTTTCCGAGAAACTGGGTCTGCGCAAACCCTTCCTGGTCCTTGCCGGCCTGGTCCCCATCCCCATGATGTTCCTCATGGGCTTCGTGGGGAGCAAGCCGGTGGACCTGGTGGCCGGCGCGCTCCTGGGGTTCTTCCTCCTGGCCGCCCTGCCGGTGACCTTCACCATCACCGGGGAGATGGAGGATATAGGACCGCGTCTCGCTGGCTCCGCCGTGGGCACCCTCATGGCCATCGGGAGCATAGGTTCATTCGCCATCCCCTTCCTTATGGAGGCGTTCAAGCGGGAGGCCATCAGGTCATGGTCAAAAGAGGCGGTGGCCGACTACCGCTGGGCGATCGTCTTCCTGGCGGCCCTGGGAGCCCTGGCCATCGCCGTGGTCATACTCTGGGTCAAGGAGACGGGGCCCCGGGCCCGCCGGAAAGCGGCATAACGACGGATGCGGAACGCTGAGCGCGCGGACATCCCAGATCATTGTTGAACATAGGCCCGTTATCTATCTTGAAAATATCGTTATAAGGTAGTAAATTCAAAATGAATTATTACTAAGATAGGGTTGCCGGTAGATAAGGGGAACGCGCCCGGAGAGTCGCTTTAATCCATCTCATCCCCCTCTGGACGTTTTCCTCATTCTTGGCGTAGAGGGGGCGGAGATGGATTCTTCATGCCAAAGAACCTCGAAATTTACGCTTGTATTCCCGCCACGGCGTGAACGGTTGGGCGCTTCGCTGAGCTCAGTTTTCTTATCAATCCTGCGATGGAAATATATACCAAATGCTTTTTTCGGGCCGTGGAAGGAAAGAGCCCGAGGGCTCGGATCAGGTCCATTCCGTAGAGCTACGAGTTCAGGAAACGCTCGGCGGAAAGTCGTTTCCTTAAACCTGTAGCGTTCATTTATGGATGCGACGGCTGTCGTGGTCCGGTCCAGGGAGGTGGGTGAGATGAAGGCCGGAAAAGGCATGGGAAGCGGCGCAAGACTCCTGGCATTGGGGGCCTGCCTGCTGTTCCTCATGGGATGGTTGAGCCCCTTCGGACTGCAGCCTCCGCCCGGGGTAAAAAGGGCCGCGGCCGCCGCGGACCCCTACGAGCCCAACGATTCCCTGGGTGAGGCCTACGGACCCCTGGACCGGGTGGGTTATTACCAGGCCTACATCCAGTCGGAGGGGGACCACGACTTCTTCTTTGTCGATGTGCCGGAGAATTGCAAGATGCTGCGCGTGACCCTCACCGGCATCCCGGAGTCCTGTAATTACGAGCTGTATATATATGACTCTTCCGGCGAGGAAATCGAGGCCTCCCGGAATGATTCCAACCAGGACGAGTCCATCGAGATGCAGAGCCCGGCCGAGGGCAGGTACTACGTGGAGGTTTGGCCCTTCGAGGGATATTCGGACGCCGATGCCTACACCCTGGAGATAAGGCGCAGCGACCTGGTTTTGGACCACGTCTGGGAGAAGGTGGGCCCCTCCGGTATGTCGCCGCCCCTCACCGACTACACCGTGGGTCAGGTGGAGGCGGCAAGTGCGTCCGTGGCCTACGCCGTCCTGGACCCCCAGTTCGCGGGCAACGGGAAGGTGCTCAAGACCACCGATTACGGCGATTCCTGGCAGGTCATAGGCCTCTCCCATCCCAATCCTGG
>JACVJH010000249.1 GCA_015711895.1 Candidatus Solincola tengchongensis
GGGGCGGCTTCGGCTAGCACCCGCGGCGGCGCAACGGCCCGGATGGCGAGCGTGAAGCCGCGGAATGGGTGGAGCTGGGGGAGAGGGGGATCCTTCTCACCTATACCGTGGTCTGGCGGCACCATCCCCAGCTGTCGCCTTTGCCCCTCCCCTTCGGCTACGGGATCATCAGGCTGGAGGGGGCGGATACCGGCTTTCTGCACCTTTTGTATGAGTTCGAGGAGGGGGAGCTGAAGGCGGGCCTTGCGGTCGAGGCGGTCTTCGCCGAGGAACGCGAGGGTTCCATCCTCGACGTACGCTATTTCCGCCCCTGCCGGGAGGTGGGTTGAATGGCGGGGGGAAAGGCATGGGGGTGTATGGTATTTTATTCCATTTCTCGGAAGGGTTCCCTTCCCGTGCCCGGCGGCACCGTTTGCGGCGGGGTGCCGGGGTGCGGGGAAGTTGTTGATGGGCGGGGGTGAGGTGAATGGAACCCGTGGCCGTCGTGGGGGTGGGCATGACCACCATACGCCGGGAAAGGCGCGAGGACGGTTACGCCGACCTGGTCTACGAAGCGGTGCGCCTGGCCCTGGAGGACGCGGGGATGACCATCGACCAGGTGGACAACGTGGTGACGGTGTCCAACGACTTCTTCGACGGGAGGACCATCTCCTCCATGGCCGTGCAGGACGCCTGCGGCTCCTTCGACAAGAACGTCTCCACCGTGGAGGGGGACGGCACCTTCGGCGCTTTCTACGGGCTGATGCGCACCCTGTCCGGGAGCTTCGGAACCACGCTGGTCTGCGCGCACCACAAGGGCTCGGAGTGCGTGATGCCTTTGATAACCAACGCCATGTTCGACCCCATCTACGAGCGTTTTCTGGGCGTGGAAGCCGTCACCTCCGCCGCACTGCAGGCCCGGTCCTACATGGAACGCTACGGGGTCGCCGAGGAGGACTGCGCCCTGGTGTCGGTGAAGAACCACGGGAACGCCTTCCGCAACCCGGCAGCCCAACTGCCCTTGAGGCTGACCGTGGAGGAGGTCATGTCCTCGCCTTATGTGGCCGAGCCCCTGAAGGTCCTGGACTGCTGCCCCATATCCGACGGGGCCTCTGCGATCATCCTGGCCTCCCGGGAGAGGGCGGAGAGGATCACCGCCAAGCCGGTATGGGTCAAAGGGGTGGCCCACTGCTGCGACGCCTACCATCTGGGCGACCGCGACCTCTCCGAAGTGCGCCCCCTGCGGGAGGCGGCGCGCAGGGCTTACATCATGGCCGGGATCTACGACCCGCGGAAGGAAATCGACCTTGTGGAGCTTTACGACGCCTTCTCCTACATGGAGCTCATGTGGCTGGAGGGGCTGGGGTTCTGCGGGCCCGGGGAGGGCGGGAAGCTGACCGCCTCCGGGGCCACCGCCTTTGAGGGGGAACTCCCGGTCAATCCATCCGGGGGTTGCCTCTCGGGACACCCGGTCCTGGTGGCCGGGCTGAACCGCATCATCGAGTGCGTTTTGCAGATAAGGGGGGATGCCGGGGAGAGGCAGGTGGAGGGAGTGCGCACGGCAGTGGCCCACGGCATCAACGGACCCTGCGGGCAGTCGCACTGCGTCTGGGTCCTGGGAGGTGAGCGGTGATGGGCAAGCGAGTTGCCGTGGTCGGCGTAGGGATGACCAAGCAACGCTCCTCGCGGCCCGATGTCAACGGGCAGGAGCTCATAAACGAGGCCGTGCGGGCCGCCTTGGAGGATGCGGGCATCAGCCGGCGGGACATCGACGCCGTGGTCATCGGCAACATGGACCATTTCGAGGGCATCAACTACGTGGACACTTGGTCGGTGGACGGGAGCGGCGCCCTCATGAAGCCCATCATGAAGCTCACCACGGGGGGGACCACGGGGACAACGGTGGCCATGGCCGCCTACTACCACGTGGCCTCGGGCCTCTTCCAACGGGTGCTGGCCATCGGGTGGGAGAAGAACTCCGAGTCCGACACCACGGGAGCCATCATCACCGCCTTCGACCCCTTCTGGGACCGGCCCATCTTCGCCGGGGCGGTGGCCGGGCTGGCCCTGGAGGCCACCCAGTACATGCACCTCACCGGGGCCACCGAGGAGGACGCCGCCTACGTGGCGGTGCGGGAGAGACGGCACGCCCTGAACAACCCCTACGCCCACCTGCACATCAATTTGACCATCGAGGACGTCATGAACTCGCCCTATCTCTCCTGGCCGGTGAAGATGGGGGACATGTGCCCGCGCACCGACGGGGCCTGCGCGGTGGTCTTCGCCTCCGAGGATGTAGTGGACGAGTTCCCACACCGGCCGGCGTGGATCCTTGCGGTAGCCGACCGCCACCTGTGGTCCTACACCAGCGACCCCTACGTCAACCAGGCCCTCGAGACCGGGGGGTGGGCCCCGAAGGAGGTCTACGACAAGGTAGGCATCAGGGACCCCCTCAAGGAGATAGACGTGGCCGAACTGTACCTCCCCTACAGCTTCGCCGGGCTGCGCTACATGGAGTCCCTCGGGTTCTGCGAGCGGGGAGGCGGCCCGGCGCTGGTACGCTCCGGGGCCACGGACATGGGCGGGGAATGCCCGGTGAACCCCTCCGGAGGGGTCATGTCCTCCAACGCCATAGGGGCGACAGGGCTCCTGCGTGTGGCGGAATGTGCGCTGCAGATTCAGGGGCGCGCCGGGGACCGACAGGTCCCGGACGTGGAGATAGCCCTGGCCACCGGGTTCGGGGGGTGCTTCTGGTCGGACGTCCTGCTCATGGGCGGGGAGATGCCGGAAAAACCACGGGGGTGAGGGGCATGGCCGAGGAGAGGAAGGAACTCATCAAGCTGGAGAGCGGGGAAGCGGAGCAACCCTTTCGCTGGTCGGCGGGGGTGTACGGGTCCAGGTTCCTCACCGAGCTGAGGGACAACAAGAGGTTCGTGGGGGTGAGGTGCCCCAGGTGCGGGAAGGTCTACGTCCCGCCGCGCAACGTGTGCGGGCCCTGCTTCGTGGAGCTCACCGAGCTGGTGCCCGTCTCCGACGAGGGGGAGATAGTCACCTTCACCGTGGTCGGCTTCGGCTTCGTGGACCCCTCCACCGGCAAACAGAAGCCGGTGCCCTACGGTTACGCGGTGATCAAGCTGGACGGCGCAGACACTTACATACTCCACTACCTCGACGAGACGGACCCGCAGAAGATAAAGGTGGGGGCACGGGTCAAAGCGGTCTTCGAGGAGGAGCGCACCGGCAGCATGCTGGACGTGAGGCACTTCACCCTGCTGGATCGTTGAGCGGGACGACAAAGGGAAGTGAAGAAAGGCTCTCCGGTGCAAGCCGTACGCGCATTCCCGCACTCGGTGCGGAGTTCGCGACTTGCTTATCAGGCGGTTGAATACGTGGATCGTGGGGCGAAAAGCGGTAGGAGGAAGAAAATGGAAAGCGATGCCGTCAGGATCGAGGTGGATGGCGGTGTGGCCCGCTGTACCATGAGCGGCCCCAACATGAACGCCATGGGCGCGGAGATGATCGGGCCCCTCATGGAGGGGCTGCGCCGCGTCCTGGACGACCCGGAGGTCAGGGTCATCGTGATCCGTGGCGAGGGAGGGAACTTCTCCACCGGGGCGGACCTAACCATCATGGGGGAGAAGATGGAGCCCGAGCTCCTCAACAGCACCATGCGCCGCATGGGGGAGCTCATCTATGAGCTTCACGAGGGCCCCAAGCCCTATATTGCCGAGGTGGACGGATGGGCGGTGGGAGGAGGTTTCGGCCTGGCCATGGCCTCGGACATCACCTACGCCACAGAGAGGGCTCGTTTCTACCTCAGCTTCGTGCGCCTTTCCCTGGTCCCCGATTTCGGCTCCGCCTATTTTCTGGCCCAGAGGGTGGGGGTGGTGAGGGCCAAGGAGATAGCCCTCTCCGCCCGCGTCGTGGAGGCCGAGGAGGCGCTGCGCATAGGGATGGTCAACCGCGTGGTCCCTCACGAGGAGATAGGCGATGAGGTCATGAAGCTGGCCCGACGCCTGGCCGGCAGACCGCCGGACGTGCTGGCCCACACCAAGCGTTTCGTGAACGCGGCCTTCAAAGCGGACCTGCGCGACCAGCTCAACCTGGAGGCCTACGTGCAGTCCCTGCGGGTGGTCTCCCCCGAGCACCGTGAGGACGTGAGGAAGTTCCTGGAAAAAGTCTCCGGGGCAGGCAGGGCGGAGGGTGAGGCCGGGAAATGAGGCGCGGTTTTCGCTGCCGTGGCAAGCCGGCGTCGTCACGGGCCAGCGGCGGTGGTGGGAGCGGTTTCCGTTAGGTGCCGCACATGTCGGAGGTGTGCCGGGATGTAGCGAAAAGGTAATGGTATATTTTACCATTCGATTCCGGGAGGGTGACGCTTCCTGAGGGTGTCCACGGAGGTTCTCCATGCTTCAGACACGACTCACCGAGCTGCTGGGGATAGAACACCCAGTCATCGGCGGGTGCATGCAGTGGATCAGCGGGCCGGAGTTCACCGCCGCGGTTAGCGAGGCCGGGGGTCTGGGGGTGATGTCCTCGGCCACCTTTCCGACCGTGGAGGAGTTCCGGGAGGCCCTGAGGAAGCTCAAGGCCCTCACCTCGAGGCCTTTCGCCGTGAACCTCAACCTCTTCCCCGCCCTGCGGCCCATCGACAACCGACTCTACGTGGAGGCCATCCTCGAGGAGGGCGGGGTGGCTGCGGTGGAGACCAGCGGCGGCCGGCCCCCTGAGGACTTGGTGGAAAGGCTACGGGACAACGGCGTGTTCCTCATGCACAAGTGCACCACCGTGCACCATGCCGAAGTGGCCAGGGACATGGGCTTTCATGCCGTCACCGTCTTCGGCAGCGAGGGAGGGGGGCATATCGGGGAAGCCGGCCTCACCTTCTTCTCCATGGTCCCCCGAGCGGTGGACGTCCTGGACATACCGGTCGTCGCGGCGGGCGGTATCGCCGACGGGCGCGGACTGGCGGCGGCACTGGCCCTGGGGGCGGAGGGCGTGCTCATCGGTACACGCCTGCTCCTCTCCGTGGAGAGCCCGGTGCACGAGGCGGTGAAGAGGCGCCTCCTGGAGGCCCGGGAGACGGATACCACGGTCATCCTGGGCTCTGTGCACAACCGGCTCAGGGTATGGAAGAACGCCGCGGCCCTCAAGGCCTCCGAGTTGGAGGCGGCGGGGGCACCCTTTGAGGAGATAATCAAGGTGGTGGCCGGTTCTCTCACCCGGGAGATGTTCCGCACCGGCGACCCGGACGGGGGGATAGTGGTCTGCGGCCAGGACGTAGGGCTCATCCGGGAGATCAAACCGATAGGGGAGATAATCTCCGGGATGGTGGCGGAGGCGGAGGCGGCGATGGAGAGGATGGCGGCGCTGAGGAGGTAGGGAGGCGAGGGAGGCTCTTTCGCATCGGTGAGGCGGTTCGCCTGTCGGGGTAGCTCGCAAAGGCGCTTTCCGGGATGGTGGCGGAGGCGGAGAAAGTCATCGAGAAGACGGGTAATTTCGGAAGTTTGGGAGGGTGGAGGTAGAGGAAAGAGCGTAAGGGCCTTCCTGCCGGACAGCCTTTCCCGCCGATGGCCCGGGATGGTGGCGGAGGCGGAAGCGGCGATGGAGAGGATGGCGGGCCTCGGGAAGCAAAGGCGCGGCGGTGAACCCTACGAGTGGAGGGAAGGCCTGCGTGTCGCGGCCGCAGGGGAAGAAGCGCTTCGGGATGGTAAACGGTGCGGTCGTGGCGAGGACGGACTCGGTGAGGGTATGGGGGAAAAGGAGGATGTGCGGGGCGGCATCGGCTCCATCCCCTCCGCTCGCGGGGGAGACTTTAGGGCTCTGAAGCGGATGGGAAAGATCGAATGCAAAGGACCCGGAGCAGGGATGGGACCCTCGCGTTCAGAGGACCGGCGTGGATCGCCGCCCCGGGGGACGGCGGAGGGCGGGCCTTTGAATCACCTGGAAGAATGAGGAAATCGATTGGCAGAGGGACAAGGCGGACGAGGTCAGCGGGAGGTAGGAGGAGATGAAGGATTTCGACGTCGTGGTCATAGGATCGGGGCTGGGAGGGCTTTCCTGCGCTGCCCAACTTGCCAAGGAGGGCAGGAAGGTCCTTCTCCTGGAGAGGCATTACGTACCGGGCGGTTATGCGACCTCCTTCCTGAGGGGCCGTTTCGAGTTCGAGATCTCCCTGCACGAGCTCTCCGGGCTGGGGGACGAGAGGAACCCCGGTCCCCTGTGGAGGATGTTCAAGGACCTGGGGATAACGGAGAAGGTGGAGTTCGTGCGCATCCCCGACTTCTACCGCTGCGTGCTCCCGGGGGTTGACGTGGTGGTGCCCATAGGGAGGGAGAACTTCGAGGAGGCCCTGTGCGAGCAGTTCCCCGACGAGGCCGAGGGCATAAGGGAGTTCACGGACATCATGTTCCGCTACGCCTCCGAGGCCCTGCGCGCCAACCGGGTAGGCATGAAGATGGTCATGGAGAACCAGGAAGAATTTTCCACTTTGCTCGCCTATTTCGGCAAGAGCCTCCAGGAGGTCAGGGACCCGCTTATAAAGGACCCCGCGGCCCGCACCGTCCTCGATGTCATCTGCGGTTACTACTGCAACCCGCCCTCCAGGCTGTCCTTCCTCACCTACGCCCTGGGCACGGTGAGTTATCTGAGGTTCGGCCCCTGGCACGTGAAGGGGAAGTCCCAGGCCCTGTCCCAGGCCTTCATGGACCGCATCGAGGAGCTGGGGGGAGAGGTGTGGCTGCGCAACGGCGCCTCCCGCATCCTGACGGACGGGGGCAAGGTCAGGGGGGTGGTGACCCAGGACGGGACGGAGGTCCTCTGCCCGGTGGTGGTGAGCAACGCCAACCCCTACGTGACCTGCCTGCAGCTCCTGGGCCGGGAGAACACCCCCGACTGGTACCTACGCCGCCTGGGCGCCTGGACCGCCGGGGCCTCCACGGTCAACCTGTACCTGGGCGTGGACTGCACGTACCGGGATCTGGGACTGGCCAACCACGAGACATTCTACAGCGAGGGCTTCGACGTCGACCGCAACTGGAAGAAGATGCAGGCCGGAGAGATAATGGAGCCCTCGGACATAGCGGTACCAACCTACGACGCTGTGGACGAGGAGTTCTCCCTGCCGGGTACCGCCTCACTGGTGTGCACCTTTATCGCCTTCGCCGAGCCCTGGCTCAAGCTGCCCCCGGAGCGCTACTTCGAGACCAAGGAGCGGGTGGCGCGGCGGGTGCTCGAGCTGGCGGAGCGCGTGGCCCCGGGGCTCCGGGAGCACATCGAGGTGGTCGAGGTGGCCACCCCCCTCACCAACATGCGCTATTCCCGGAATCCGGGCGGCAGCATAATCGGTTTCGACGAGACGTTCGCCGGCACGGGCCTGGTGCGCATGCCCGCCGCCGGTCCCCTGGAGGGGCTGTACTTCTGCGGGGCCTGGGTGAACATCGGTGGCGGCTACGAGCCCTCCCTGTACTCCGGGTACCTCACCGCCCGCCAGGTGCTCAAGGACCTGGAGAGAGGAGGTCCGGCTCCGGAGGCCGTGGGCAAGCTGAAGGCGGACCTGGAAAAGCAGGTGGAGGGGGCGGAACTGAGGGAAACTCCGGTCATCATGGTCGACCGCGCTCTCTCCTCCCTGCACCCCGACCGGGTGAGGCTCAGGGTGGCGGAGATCATCGAGGAGACGGGGAGCACCAAGACCCTGCGCATGGAGGCCGCCGAGGGGGCCCTCCGCCGGGAGCGGGGGGGGGTGGGGGACACCTTCCTCGCCAGCGGCCCCGCGGGGAGCTTCTTCCCCGAGCCCCTGACGGACACCGAGGAGCTGGTCTTCCTCGCCGGGGGCTCGGGCATCACCCCCTTCGCCTCCATCATAAGGGAGCGGGCGGAGCGGGGAGGCCCCTGGAGGATCCACCTCCTCTACGGCACCCGCGACCCCGCAGACGTCATCTTCGGGGAGGAGCTTTCCAGGCTCTCCTCGGAGGCGGAGTGGTTCCGCATGGACCTCGTGGTCTCCGAGCCCCCGGAGGGCTACGCCGGGATATGCGGGCTCCTGGACCGGGAGACCATCTCCTCCCTCGTGGGGGACCTCTCCGCAAAGACCTTCTTCATCTGCGGCCCGGCCCCCATGTACCCCCTGTGCACCGAGGCCCTGCTCTCCCTGGGGGTGCCGAAGAGGAGGATCAAGCGGGAGGCCTACGGCCCTCCCCAGGACGTGACCGCGGAGCCCGGCTGGCCGGGGGCCGACCCCCGCTCCCTCTTCACCGTCACCGAGGAGAGGACGGGGAGGGCCTTTTCCGCCCGCTGCGGGGAGCCACTCCTCTGTTCCCTGGAGAGGGCGGGCATCGTGGTGGAGTCCCTCTGCCGGGCCGGGGAGTGCAGCGTGTGCCGCACCAGGCTCCTGGAGGGGAGGGTCTTCGTCCCCGAGAGGGTGCTCAAGCGCTGGGTGGACGAGAAGGCCGGCTTCATCCACCCCTGCATGTCCTTCCCCCTCTCCAACCTGAGGATAAGGATCTAAGGGGTCAGGTCTTGAATCGTGATACCCTCCAGGGTTTAGTGGGGTATCGGGTCTTGATAGTCGCTGCCCATTCCCTTCATCAGACGGTTGGGACTAAAAATACTTTTCAGGACATGGTGAGGTAAATCCTATATTTATTACCTATCGCCTTCCTCAACCGGCGGGTATGGCGATGGTAAAGACGGAGCCCCCTCCCTCGCGCGGGCGGTACCATATCCTTCCCTCGTGTGCACTGACTATCGCTCGGGCAATGTACAGGCCTAGGCCCATGCCGGGTACGGAATGATACCTGACCTCCCCCACATGGGTGAAGCGCTCGAATATACCGGCTTCCTCCCCGGGAGGGACTCCCGGGCCACGGTCCAGGACCGAGAAGATAACCTCCCCTTCCTTTCGCCTCACCTCCAGCACCACCTCCTCCCCGGGAGGCGAGAACTTGGCCGCGTTGTCCAGCAGAGCCATGAGGGCAAAGGGCAGCTTCTCGGGATCCGCGACGACCCTTCCCGCATCCTCCCCAATGATAAGGCGGAAAGCCCTTTGCTCGTATCTCTTCCGGATCTCCTCCATTGCCGCCAGCGCGAGGTCGCGCGTCGGGACCTCGCTTACGGAAACGGTGAAGACCTCCCGCTCGATGCGAATGAGGTCCATCATCTCCTCGAGTATGAAGGTGAGGCGGTCCGCGCCCTGATCGATACGTCGGAGGATATCCCACTTCTCCTCCTCGCTCAAGCGGTCGGTGAAGCGTGAGAGGGTAAGAGAGTACCCTTTCATGACGGTTATGGGGTGGCGCAGCTCGTGGGAGGCGATGTCCATGAGGTCGCGCAGGCCCTCCTCCCTCCGCCATCTCTCCTCCTCCACGGCGAGGGCCCTGGCCAGCATGCCCGCATAATCCACCTCCTCGTCCCGGAACTCCCTCTCCTTGCGGTCGAAAAGGCACAGGCATCCTACGAAATCTGTGCCCAGGACCACCGGATGGCTCAGCATGGACCTCCAGCCGTAAGCATTCACCTCGGGAAGGGCCTCCT
>JACVJH010000250.1 GCA_015711895.1 Candidatus Solincola tengchongensis
CACCAGCCCCGGGTCCAGCTTCCCGGCGTTGAGGACCACGAGGGCCCGGGCCCAGTCCAGGGTCTCGCTGATACCGGGCACCTTCTTCAGGTCCAGTTTGCGCAGGCGGTGCACCGCCGACACCACCTGCTCCGCCAGGCTCTCGGAGATACCGGGAACCTTGAGCCGGACGATCTCCAGCTCCTGCTCCGGGGGCGGGAAGTCGATGAACAGGTGCAGGCACCTCCTCTTGAGGGCGTCGCTCAGTTCCCGCGAGTTGTTGCTGGTAAGTATTACCATAGGGATGTGCCTCGCCTTCAGGGTGGAGAGCTCGGGTATGCTCACCTGGAAGTCGGAAAGTATCTCCAGGAGGAAGGCCTCGAACTCGGGGTCGGACTTGTCCACCTCGTCGATGAGCAGAAGGGCCGGCTTCTCGGAGAGGATGGCGCGCAGGAGCGGCCGCGGGACGATGAACTTCTGGGAGAAGAAGACCTCGTCCTGCCTGGCCACCCGCTCCACGGCCTCGGCCAGGTCGCGGGCCCCGGCCAGCTCCTCGGCCAGGACGTCCTTGAGTATCTGGGTGTAGAGGAGCTGCTTGGCGTACTCCCACTCGTATAAGGACTTGGACTCGTCCAGGCCCTCATAACACTGCAGGCGTATGAACTCCCGTCCCAGGGCGGCGGCGGTCACCTTGCCCAGGTCGGTCTTGCCCACCCCGGCGGGGCCCTCCACCAGGACCGGCTTCTCCAGCCTCTCGGCCAGGAAGATGACCGTGGCGATCTCCTTGCTGCAGATGTACTTCTGTTCCGCAAGCTTCGTCCGCACTTCCTCGATGCTCTCGAACATGCCGTTTACACTTCCTCTCTGATTCTGCGCCTCATCAAGCTCCAAACTCGCCTGCAAACTGCGTCCCGGCGCTTCTTCCCTCCGTGCCTCACGATGCTTCCTGCTCCACCGGCCCTTCAAGGCAGGTCCAAAGCGAGCGGGTCCGTTCGTTTTCCCGCTCCACCTCGCGATCCGCACACCTCATCCATCATCCAGGCCGTACATCCCGGCCAGCTCCCGGTACAACCTCTCCCCGATCTCCAGCCCCCGAGCGATGAAGTCCGGCCCGTACTGCCTTCCCGTTGGGGTGCGGAAGGTGTCCGCTATGCGCATGATCCCCTCCATGCCGGTCCGGAAATGCCGGAGCAGGGCCGCAATGGGGATACCGGTCGGGCCCACCATGGACCACAGGGTCTCGGTGAAGTTGTCCGGCCCCCACCGGAACTTGTCCGCGTCGTAAAGGGCATCGGAGAGTATCTGGAGGTCCGGGTCCTCGAGGGGTTCCTCCGGCCGGAAGGCCTCGTGGTTGCGGATGGCCTGGACCACCGCTTGCCTCTCATCCCGCTGCAGGCCGAGACGGAGCAGGATGCGCCCCGCCTCCTCGGCGCCCTTTCGGGCATGGTCCCTCTCCTCCCTCCTTATGTCGTGCAGGAGCCCGGCAAGGTGCGCCAGCAGGAGGTACCTCTCCCTCCTTGCCTCTCCCCGCGAGAATCCGGTCTCGATGAGCACCAGGGCCCCGGCGTCCACCGCCACCTTGACCACGTGGGCTACCCCGTGACCCAGCCTCTCTCCTCTCTCCTCCACCAGGGAGAGGACCGTGCGGGCCGTGGGGTGAGCCTCAAGCGCCAGGCGAGAGGCCTCCACCTCTTCGCTCTTATCGACATAAAAGCGAGGAGGGTCAACCTCGCGGGCGATGCGCAGGGATATCTCCCTGGCCTCACGGTACTCTTCGGGCAGCAATTCGCGGGCCTTTCCCGTCCTTCAACTCCTCTTTCGCGGTTAATCCGTCGAAATTCCTGTGGGCCACGGGCCCACGGCCTCATTCACGCCGTTCCGCCTCTCGGGAACACTCTCCCAACGTCGACGAACCGGCGGAAGAGTCCTCAAGCAAATTTTATCCCAAACGAAGGGAAACCGCCGTGACCGGACCCATGCGGAGTACCCGGAAAAGACTCCTCGCGCGCAGCGCTTGACGGGAAACCGTTTCCGGAGAGCTCGGGAGCGAAATCGAGTACCGCTCTCTCCCGCATGCCATGGGCAGACTCCGTGACGACCGGCCTGCGGAAGGACGGAAAAGGAAGTGCGTTCTTCAAGCCGGGAAGGTCATTCTCGGGCTAGAGGCAGAGTGTGGCTCAACGGCTCTCACCCGCCACATTCCGTGGCGACGACGGCCAAGGATACGGCCACCTTGTCGAGGTAAAGGATATGCGCCGGGGCTCCTCAGGCAGAGTTCCCTCTTTGCGCCTGGCCCTGCCCAACAAACGACTCGGACTCGCCGAAATCGGGTGCGTGTTGGACGCTTGAGCCGTGGTGGCATGTGGGCTTGATCGGAGGTCAGTCGGGACGCCGATTTTCCGAGTCTTTTCCGGGAATCGCGAGGTGGTTTTCCTCGCTTCCCGGTGCCATTGCGATTACGGCATCGCTTTCCGGAGGCGAAGGAGTCGACCCTTCTCCCTCCGGCATGGGCTCCGGGCCTTGCGTCAGGCGCATGCGCCTCGTCCTCCCGGCAAGCGAGCCCAGGGGAAGGGTGAGGAACCCCAGGTTCCCAGCCAGCGCCCAGAAGGCGAGGGCGGCCCCGGCCACAGGCCCCCACCCGGCCGCCGTGGCCCATAGGGTGAAGCCGAGGCCCGGCCCACAGGCCGTGAGGGCCAGAAGGGCGGCGCGGCGGCGCAGCTTGTGCAGCCGGGAAGAGGCCTCCTCCGGCAAAAGGAGTGCTCCAGGCGGATTGTCCTTCCTCCTGAGATACCGGGAAAGGATGACCAGGAGCGAGCCGTCGGGGATATGCCCGACAAGCTGCATGACCGCCCCCACCATGGTCACGTTGATGAGGGTGACCATCCCTAAGAGCATCGCCCAGGCAACCATGTTGTTATATTATCAAAGGGAACTCATCGAACTACCCATCGCACAGCGGCGGCCAAAGGCGCCGGGGGAGCGTAAAGCTATCGGCGCACAGCGCGATCTTCCCGATCTGCAGCGCTTCCCGGAAGAGACAAGCATGGAGGCGGCGCGCGATGGTCGGCCGACAAGCAAGGGGCACCACCGCGGAGAAAAGGAGGGGGGTCGAAAGAAGGGCGGTGCGGTCCTGAGGCGAGGTCGTTTCCAAACCATGACCGGAAGGGAGAAGCAAGAGCGGCAAGCACGGGGCGGTTGTCTGCTCGGTGACCGAAAAGTGACCGAGAAGAGATGTTGAACGACTATTTCTCCATCCTGGGCGGGGAGAGGCCGGCGCGCCACTGGGTGAGCAGCCGTATCCCCGCGGGCCACGAGTGCCTTGACGAACTCCCCGACGAGGAGCTGTGGCTGCTGCACGAGCGGGGCATGGAGGCTTTCCGCCGCGCCTGGGAGGACAGGGCCTGGCCGGGCGAAGCGGCCTCTCCCTCCCTCCTGGACCTGAAGGCCGCCCTGGCCCGCCGCATGCTGCGGGACTGCCACATGTGCGAGAGGAGGTGCGGCGTGGACCGCGCCGCCGGGCAGAGGGGGTTCTGCGGCGTGGGGGCCACCTCCCGCGTAGCTTCCATATTCTTACATTTCGGTGAGGAGCCCGAGCTGGTGCCGTCCCACACCGTCTTCTTCTCCGGATGCACTTTCCGCTGTATCTACTGCCAGAACTGGGACATCGCCATGGACGCACGGACCGGTAGCCCCGCCGACCCCTCGTATCTGGCCTCCGCCCTCGTACAGGGCATGCGGCAGGGTTCGCGCAACGCCAACTTCGTGGGGGGCAACCCGGACCCCAACCTGCACACCATCCTGGAGACCATCATCGTGTTGGGAGAGGACGGCAAGAACCTCCCCATGGTCTGGAACTCCAACATGTACACCTCCCTGGAGGCCATGCGGCTCCTGGAGGGCGTGATGGACATCTACCTCGCGGATTTCCGGTACGGTAACGACGATTGCGCCAGGAAGTATTCCGACGTTGAGCGATACTTCGAGGTGGTGAGCCGGAACTTCTCCATCGCCCACCGCCAGGGGGAGATCATGCTCCGCCAGCTCCTCCTCCCCGGACACCTGCGCTGCTGCACGGAGAGGATAATGCAATGGGTGGCGGAGAACATGCCGGACGTCTATTTCAACCTGATGTTCCAGTACCGCCCCGAATACCGGGCCTCCCTCTACCCGGAGATGAACCGGCGCCCCTCCGGTGAGGAGAAACGCGAGGCGGTGGCCATCGCCTCCCGCCTGGGCATAGCCCTCTGTTAAAGTTCCTCCCTTGTCGCCATCCCCCAAAGCCGAGAGCCGGCTCCTAAACCCCTCCGAGGGCGCCGGCAAACTAATACGCCAACCCTCCCGGGATAACGGGTTCGCCGTCCGTTTCGGGAGAAGAGCACAATCCATCTCATTCCTCACGCACAAAGCCCGCAGATTCGCGTCAGGAGGGGCCGCGGCTTCTCCTCCAGAGTTTGCGGATTGATTCATGCCTGGACACGCAGCCCCGCGCATCTTCACAAGGCGCGGCGCGATGCAGGGGGATCCGCTACGAAGACCTCAGGCGGTGGCTTCGGGGATGGCAATTCCTTCCTTTTCCAGAGCCGCCTTCACCGCGGAGATGGCCCGGGACTTGACCTGAAGCGGGTCGCAGGTCGTGGGATCCAGCCAGAAGAAGACCCGCAGTTCCACGGAGTTTTCCCCCAGGCCCTCGAGGACCACCAGCGGAGGGGGTTCGTCGAGGACGCCGTCAAGCGCTCGCAGGGCCTTCTCCGCCACCGCGGCTGCCCGGGTGAGGTCGGCGGCGTAAGCCACTCCCACTTTAAAATCCAGGCGGCGTCTCCGGTTCACGGTGCTGTTGATGACCACCCCGGAGAATAGAGAGCGGTTGGGCACGAACACCTTGCGCCCGTCGAACATCCGGATGACCGTGTCCCTCACCCGCACGTCCTCGACCACGCCCTCCACGTCCCCGAAGCGCACCCCGTCCCCGATGACGAAGGGGCGCTGCAGGATGATGGTGATCCCGGCGATGAAGTTCTCGATGACGTCCTTGAGGGCGAAACCTATCCCTACGCTGACCAACCCGAGGGAGGCCACCAGGGCACCGGGGTTCACGCCCATCACTCCCAGGGCCACCAGGACGCCCAGGGCCAGGATGCCCGTGAAGGCCAAGCGGGAGACGACCCGCGCCGCGTGTTCGCTGGCCCGGACTTTCATGATGGAATGGGATACCAGAAAGCGCACCGCGCGGGCCAGGAGGTAGAAGAAGAGCAAGACCACAAGCCCCACCGCGAGGGAGGGGAGCCGGGACATGAAACCCTCCCACAGATCCCGGAAGGCGTCCAAGACAACGTTGGCGGTCATCATCAAGGCCTCACCTTGTTTGAGGTGGCGTCTCCCGTTCCCTGCCCGGCACCTTCCCCTTCACTTCCCTCCGCCTGCCGAGGGACCAGACCCTTAAGCCACTCCTGCATGTCCTGGGGGAGGTTCCGTTCCACCCACGACCAATCGGGGTAACCGTCGCGCACGTAGGCGTATACGTTATCGCCGCCACCCTGCACCAGCTCCTGGAGGGTGTTCCTGAGGCCGTCCTGGGCCCTTATGAAGTCGGTCTGATTCTCCCGCATGTTGGCCTCGCTGTTCTTGACCAGTATCAGCACCTCATCCGCGCCCTTCACCGCCTTGGCAGCGGTGAACGACCTGCGATAGCCGGGAAGCAGGATGGCCACGATGACGATGGCCACCACAATGACCGTGACCACATTGACCACCAGGGCGGCGATGAGGCTCACTTTGCGCCTCTTCTTCTCCGGACGTGCCCTCTCCCTGCGGGGTACCGGGGCCGCGGCTCCCTCCGGCAAAGCTCCCTCCGGCGGACCCGGAGGCCTTCCCTGCTCGCCACTATGATTCATTGCTCTCACCTCCGTCGCATAATCCTTCTTTAGGATAGCCGAAAACCCTGCAACGTTCCCGCCGGCGACCTTTGAGGGCGGGGTCCCATCCCCAACCGTCGGGGTTCCGGGTCTGGACCTCCGACGGTAACCGCATCTTCGCAGGTACGCCTTTACCGAATGCCCCCCGCTTCTTTACAGGGATTTAACAAATCGGGAATAACCTTGAGCTATGGAGCATCGAACCATAACCCGGCGACCGTCCTCCGAACCCGTGGAGCCGCCTCGCCGCCGAAGGTCTCCGGAAGGGATGTGGGCACCCCTTTCCGGCGCATGGACGTCGTAAATGAGGAAAGGGGTGCGGGCGACCCGCGGCACGTGCCGCCTGGTGTTCGATCACCGATTATCCGGAGGGCTTCAAGGCCGGTCCGGCGGACCCCTCCTCCAAAGGGCCGGAGGGCAGGCGGAAAAAGAAATGAGTAACAGGGAAATATAATGTAAGGAAAAGGAGGAGATGGAGGAGGCGCGATAACCGGATGGGAACAGGAAAGAGGGCGTATATCGAACCTTCGCAAGCGGAGAGGCTCCGGTTCTTCCGTCCGGACGGATACATCGGTCCGTATACGGAGGCGAAAACCGGCAAGGAAGCAGAAGTCCATCCCCTAAACGGCACGGGAAAAAGGGGTTTCAAACCGAAAGGTTCGACAACCCCCCTCACAAGCGTTTTTGCCGAGAACACCTGCCCGTTGCGAAAGACCGGATGTGAGAGGTGGCGTGATATAAGGCAAATATTGCCAGTATAAGGAGTGATGATAAGGAGTGATGGAAATGAACGACGATTTCAGCGGAAACCGTGATTTCAACGCCACGCCCCCTACGGTTACACCGCCGCCGCCCACGATGCCGCCGTCTCCTCCTACCATGCCGCCCCCGCCCGTGGAGCCAGCTCCGCTTTCACCTCTCCCGCCGCGCCCGGGAAAGAGGGCCGTTATGCGGACCGTGCTCCTCTCGGCCGCGGTATCCCTGGTGATAGCCCTGGCCGTGGTCTTTCTCCTGCCCCTCGCCTTCGGCGGTAACCCCGTGGACATCCTGCGCGGTAAGGGCGGCGTCACCCAGGTGCAGGAAGTGAGGACGGTGGAGGAACGGGTGGTCAAGGGAGGACAGGAAGCGGTGGTGGAGGTGGCACAGCGCATCCTCCCCTCCGTGGTGAACATTGAGGTCCAGTACGGGGCCACCCAGGCCGGCGTGGGCTCCGGCTTCATATGGCGCTCCGACGGCTACATAGTCACCAACAATCACGTGGTCGAGAAGGCCACGAAGGTGATGGTCTCACTGCGCGACGGATCCACCTACGAGGCCAAGATAGTGGGCACCGACCCGGATACCGACCTCGCGGTGATCAAGATAAACGCCTCCGACCTCCCAGCGGCCCCGCTGGGAACCTCCTCGGATCTCGTGGTGGGAGAGCTGGCGGTGGCCGTGGGCAGCCCGGAGGGATTCGAGGGAAGCGTGACCTCCGGAATAATCAGCGCCCTGAACCGCAACATCACCGTGGGGAACGCCGCGCTCCTGGA